>NZ_BBXH01000031.1:0-68720 GCF_001010305.1 Comamonas sp. E6 | reverse complement strand
TTTCAGGGAAGCTTCGTATTGTAATGCATTTTTTTTGCATTCAATATGAATCTTCAAATTTTCTAAGATGCCGTCTGGCTTGCAAACATTCCCTTGAGGAATGTTTCCCAAGTTTGTTTCAACCCTTGCAGGTTGTCGTTAAACTTGGTGCCCAGGAGAGGACTCGAACCTCCACGGAGTTACCCGCTAGTACCTGAAACTAGTGCGTCTACCAATTCCGCCACCTGGGCATCTCAGGAAAGACATAGATTGTATATCAAGAAAATGAACCCTCGCGCAAAAGTTGCCGATATGAACGAAGAAATTTTGGGCACTGTGCAGGGCCACCGCGACGGACACGGCTTTGTCGTCCGTGACGATGGTGAGCGTGACATCTACCTTCCCCCCAATGAAATGCGAGCGGTGCTGCACAAGGACAAGGTCCAGGTGCGTATCGCCCGTCATGACCATCGCGGTCGCCCCGAAGGCCGTGTGGTGGAAATCGTGGAGCGTCCCGATCAGCCCATCATTGGCCGCTTTCTGCAGGAAAGCGGTGTGTGGCTTGTGGCCCCTGAAGACAAGCGCTACGGTCAGGATGTTCTGATTCCTTCCAACGCCACAGGCGCGGCCAAGCCGGGCCAGGTGGTGGTGGTGGAACTGACAGAGGCTCCGGCCTTGTTTGGTCAGCCTGTGGGCCGCATTACCGAAGTGCTGGGTGAGGTGGATGACCCAGGCATGGAAATCGAGATTGCGGTGCGCAAGTATGGCGTGCCGCATATCTTCTCCGACGCCTGTCTCGAGCAAGCCAAGGCGCTGCCCGAAAAAGTCCGACCCGCAGACTACAAGCACCGCATTGATCTGACCGATATTCCTCTGGTCACCATTGACGGCGAAGATGCGCGCGACTTTGACGATGCCGTGTATTGCGAGCCCGCCAAGGTGGGGCGCAGCAAGGGCTGGCGTCTGCTTGTTGCGATTGCGGATGTGAGTCACTATGTGACCACAGGCAGCGCCATTGATGTGGATGCTTACGATCGCGCCACCAGCGTGTATTTCCCGCGCCGAGTGATTCCCATGCTGCCGGAAAAGCTCAGCAACGGGCTGTGCTCCTTGAACCCCGACGTCGATCGGCTGTGCATGGTCTGCGACATGCTGATCACGGCGCAAGGTGAGATTCACGCCTATCAGTTCTACCCGGCAGTCATGCATAGCCATGCGCGCTTCACCTATACCGAGGTGGCTGCAATCCTGGCCAATACACGCGGCCCTGAAGCAGCCAAGCGCAAGGAGCGCGTGCAGGATTTGCTGAATCTGTATGGCGTCTTCCAGTCCCTGCTCAAGGCTCGCGAGGCGCGCGGTGCCGTGGACTTTGAGACGACCGAGACGCAAATCGTCTGCGACGACAACGGACGCATCGAAAAAATCGTGCCACGCACTCGCAATGATGCGCACAAGTTGATTGAAGAAGCCATGCTGGCGGCGAATGTCTGCAGCGCAGATTTCATCGACCAAAGCGGGCAGCTTGGTCTGTTCCGCGTGCACGACAAGCCTTCGCTGGAAAAGCAGGAAATTCTGCGCAATTACCTCAAGGCCATGGGTGTGAGCATGAGCATCAGCGAAAACCCTTCGACCAAGGAGTTTCAGCAGATTGCTAATGCCACCAAGGACAGGCCTGACTCGCAGCAGATTCACACCATGCTGCTGCGCTCCATGATGCAG
The DNA here is from genome assembly GCF_001010305.1 of Comamonas sp. E6. Lineage (NCBI taxonomy): Bacteria > Pseudomonadati > Pseudomonadota > Betaproteobacteria > Burkholderiales > Comamonadaceae > Comamonas > Comamonas sp. E6. Next base: position 67,022 of record NZ_BBXH01000031.1, on the reverse strand, counting down.
GCTTTCTATACGCCGGAAGGCTCGGGCCACTTCGGTCTGGCCTTTGAGGCCTATACCCACTTCACCAGCCCGATTCGTCGTTATCCGGACTTGCTGGTGCACCGCGTGATCAAGGCTGAGCTGAACGGCACACACTACAAGCTGCCCAGCCTGCCCACGCCGGGTGAAGCCGAAGCCAAGATGGCCAAGCGCCTCTCCTCGCGTGTGGTCGAGCCGGGGCAAAAGCCGCGCAAGCGCTCGGCGGCCAAGGAATTCCAGGCATGGGAGGCTGCCGGCCTGCACTGCAGCGCCAACGAGCGCCGCGCCGATGAAGCCAGTCGCGATGTGGAGGCCTGGCTCAAGTGCAAATACATGCGCGAGCATCTGGGCGAGGAGTTCGCGGGCACGGTTTCCTCGGTCACGACCTTCGGAGTCTTTGTGACGCTGGATGCCATGTATGTGGAAGGGCTGGTGCATATCACCGAGCTGGGCGGCGACTACTTCCGCTTCGACGAAGCCCGGCAGGAGTTGCGTGGCGAGCGCTCGGGTGTTCGCTATGGCATCGGCGCACGAGTGCGGGTGCAGGTCAGTCGCGTGGATCTGGACGGCCGTCGCATCGACTTCCGCCTGGTTCGTGATGGCGAGGATGGCTTGGTACAAACACCACGCAGCGGTCGTGGCCAGGCCAAGGATGAGGGGCGTGGCCGTCGCGAGTCACGTGACGAACGCAGTGCGGGCGGCTATGCCGACAAGTGGAGTCGTCGCGATGCCAAGGCCAATCGTGCGCAGCGCAATGCCGCTGCGGGGCCTGCTTCTGCACCTGAGCCCGATCGCGCCAAGCAGGGCCGAAAGGCAGCCAAGAAGGCCATGCTGAAAAGCGTGAACCTGGCCGCACTGGAGGCAGAGTACGCACAAGAGCACGCCGCGCCTAAGCCTGAGCCTGTGACGGAGTCCGTGACTGCGGTGCAGCAAGCCAAGCCTCGCAAGGCGGCAGGCAGGAAAAAGGTTGCAGCTCTGCTTGCGCCTGATGCTCCGGCCATCTCTGTTGCCAAGGCTGCGGTCAAGCCCGAATCAAAATCGGTCGCAAAGCCCGCAACCAAGGTCTCAACGAAGTCTGTGGCGAAGTCGGCTCCCAAAGCCGTAAAGGTTGCTGCCAAGCCTGCGGCAGGTACCAAGGCTGCACCGGCAAGCAAAACCAGCAAGCGCAAGACCGAGCGCTGATTGCTCTCCTATCAAGAGCTGAAAGGCCTTGCCAGATAATGGCAAGGCCTTTGTTTTTTGCAGTTTATTGATTGCCCAGGCGCAGAGCCAGTGCACTGGCGCTGAATGGGAGGTTTGCTGGCCAGCAATCTGCAATGTGGCCATGGCGGAAGGCAGCCTGAGTCGCTGCCATATCGGCACTTTGACCCTGTGCCCATAGCGCTGCTATCAATCCGGCCAGCACATCGCCCGTGCCGCCCGTGGCCAGGCGGGCATTGCCGCTGGCATTGATCCAGACTTGCTGCTGTGGATTGGCAACAGCCGTGCCGGAGCCCTTGAGCAGCACCGTGCACTGAAATTTGCTGGCAAGCTGCAGGCAGGCTTGAAGGCGGTTGGCTTGTACTTGAGCGGTGCTGGTCTGCAGCAGGCGCGCGGCCTCCAGCGGGTGGGGGGTCAAGACCGTGGTCTGCTGGCGTGCAGCGCGCTGGCTCAGCTGCTGTGCCAGTGCCGGGCTGGCCGCAACGGCGTTGAGTGCGTCGGCATCCAGCACCAGTTGTGGTGCTTGTGTCAGTATGTGAGGCAACCAGGCGTGCACGGCTTCGCCGCCACCGCAGCCGCAGACCACGGTGGCCTGGCTCCAGTCCTGCGCGGCGGGTTGGCGCAACATGATTTCCGGCCAGGGCGAAGTGCCTTGCGGTGATTGCTCGTCCAGCAAGGCCAGCATGACGCGACCGGCTCCAGCGTGCAGTGCCGCCAGTGCCGCCAGCCAGGCAGCGCCCGTCATCGACAGGCCGCGCATGCCCAGGCCTTCGCCGCCGAGCACGGCCACATCGCCAAAGCTGCCTTTGTGACTGGCGTGCGGGCGTGTTCTTGAGGAGGCAGGGCCTGGGTTGCTCAGATATGCCGTGGGCTGTGCTGCAGCGACTAGGGCGGGCGAGTGCGGTACGTCGGGAGCGCTGGCAATGCCGCAGCCCAGGTCGTCCCACCAGATTTGTCCGCAGGCATCGCGGCCCTGACCGGTGAACAGGCCGGGCTGCAGGGTCAGCAAGGCAAGCGTGTGGCGTCGTTGGTCGGCGGAGATGTGGCCGGGTGCGAATTCCCTCAGATATTGACCGGTATCGGCATCGAGGCCTGAGGCAACGTCTACACAGAGTACGTTGCAGGTGCAATGCTGAACCAGGGCCAGCAACTGCAGCAGGCGCTGATCGGCAGCCGAGGTCTTGCCAAAAGTGCGCGGGCTCAGTCCTATGCCCAGCAGTGCATCAACACACAGGTCTTGTGGTCCCAGATCGACGGGGGCGTCATCGAGCCACTGCACGCCAGCCTGCAAGGCTTTGTTCCGGGAAATCTGTGCATCGGACGGAAGTTCGGCAGGTGCGCGCACTTCGCTGACCATGATTCGCGCATGGGGCAGCATGGCCCTGAGCTGAGCTGCCGCCTCAAAGCCGTCGCCGCCGTTGTTGCCAGGGCCGCAGGCAATCCAGATGCGTTGCGCGTGCGGGGCTATTGCCATTGCCAGCCTGGCGATGGCAAGGCCTGCGCGTTCCATCAGCCTGTGAGGCGGCAGGCGGTCGGCGCAAGCCTTCTCAATCTGACGTGTGGCGGCGGTGCTGAACAGTGGCCAGCCTTGACCAGCGGAAATGGAGGCGGGCGGGGTGTCGGAGGGAGAAATGCGCAGCATGGCCCGAGGATAGCCTCCGGCTGCGCATTTGTGGGTTTTTATGATTTTTGCCTTTTAATTCAATAGCCATAAGCGGTTATAGCTACGGAAATTGAAGTCAGTCGCGATTGAGCACGGCTTCGATGCCCGCGCTGATATTCAGGATGGCATCGTCGTGCAGGGCGGCATGCCAGATCATCAGGCCCATGGGGAGCTCGTTCGGGTTGTGGCACGGCAGTGACAGGGCGCAGCCGTCCAGCATATTGACCACGCTGGTATTGCGCAGCAGTAGGCCGTTGACGCGGAAAAATTCCTCGTCACGCTTGGCGTCGGCTGCGGCGTCGAAACCGTTGGTCGGGGCGACGGATGCAATCGTGGGTGCTGTGATCGGCGTGGTGGGCGAGAGCAGGGCGTCATAGCTGACTATGGCACTCTCCATCTTGGCAATCCAGCGCTTGCGCGCGGCCAGCAGATCCAGATAGTCGGCAGCGCTCATGCTCGCGCCGCGCTCTATGCGCGAGCGTACTCGGGGGTCGTAGAGCGCGGCCTTGGCGGGGTCCTGCAGATGACGCCGGTGCCAGGCATAGCTTTCGGTGGGCGAGAAGCCCCCGATGATGTTGACGCCGTCCAGCTCCTCCAGCTCGGGCAGGTCAATCCACTCGATCTGTGCGCCGCCGGCCTGCAGCTTGGCGATGCTGCGTTCGAAGGTGTTGCGCACGGCGGGCTCGATCTGATCGAAGAAGACGGGGCGTGGCACTGCCAGGCGCCACTGGCTCAGGCTGCGTTCGTCCTTGGTGACTTTGCGCTCGGCCAGAATCTCGTGCAGCAGCACGGCATCGCGCACGCTACGCGTAATGGCGCAGGCAGTGTCGAGTGTGGGCGAGAGTGGCACGGTTCCTTCGGTGGGAACCAGCCTGGCCGTGCTTTTGAAGCCAACCAGGCCATTGAGTGCAGCGGGAATGCGGATGGAGCCCCCGGTGTCCGAGCCCAGAGCCGCCCAGGCGGCGCCGCTGGCGACGGATACAGCTGCTCCTGACGAGGAGCCGCCCGGAATGCGGGCCGGCCATGTGGGCGCCAGCTGAGGATTGGCGGGGTGGCGTGCGTCCAGCGCGGCGGGGGTGCCGAAATGCGGGTTCACGCCAACGCCGGAAAACGCGAACTCGACCATATGGGTGCGGCCGATGATGGCCGCGCCTGCCGCGCGCAGGCGGGCAACGGCCGTGGCGTCTGCTCGGGCGAGGGGCGCATCCTGCAGCACCAGGGAGCTGGCGGCACTGCGCGCGCCTTGCGTGTCGAACAGATCCTTGACCGAGATGGCCAGGCCGGCCAGGGGTGTAGTGGATGGCGTTTCTGCAGCAGCCCAGCGTGCCTCGTCAAAAAAAGTCTGGCTGAAAACGTTGGCGCACAAGGGGCTTTGCGCGGCAGCAATGCTCATTTGCATGAGGTTTGCAGCGCTTTGGCGGCCTTCGCGGATCTCAAGAGCGACGTGACTGAGGTCGAGTTGCATGGCAGTGTGCTAAAATTTTGCGGCTTTGCTAAGGGTTAGTCCGTGAGGATTGACTTGAAAAGCTCTGAAAGTGGTTGATGCGATGGCGTTTTTGAGTGTTGCAGCAATTGCTTTTAAGTCGGCAAGGCAAATAGCAAACCGGCCTATTCAAGGTGTTGCGCTCGCTTTTTTCAAGGCGGCTGCAATCGTTGGGCCGGATTTTAGACCCAACCTTTGAGGTAATTAACATGGCAGTAACAATGCGCGAGATGCTGGAAGCCGGCGTCCACTTCGGTCACCAAACTCGTTTCTGGAATCCCAAGATGGCTCCGTTCATCTTCGGTGCCCGCAACAAGATCCACATCATCAACCTGGAAAAGTCCCTGCCGATGTTCCAGGAAGCCCAGAAGTTCGCCAAGCAGCTGACTGCTAACGGCGGCACCATCCTGATGGTGGGTACAAAGCGTCAAGCCCGTGAGCTGGTGGCTGAAGAAGCCAAGCGCGCTGGCGTGCCCTTCGTTGACCAGCGCTGGCTGGGCGGCATGCTGACCAACTTCAAGACTGTCAAGACCTCCATCAAGCGTCTGAAGGACATGAAGGCTCAGCAAGAAGCCGGTCTGGAATCCATGTCCAAGAAGGAACAGCTGATGTTCGTTCGCGAACTGGAAAAGCTGGAAAAGGACATCGGCGGCATTCAGGACATGAACGGTCTGCCCGACGCCATTTTCGTGATCGACGTGGGCTTCCACAAGATCGCTATCGCTGAAGCCAAGAAGCTGGGCATTCCTCTGATCGGCGTGGTTGACACCAACCACAACCCCGATGGCATCGACTACGTGATCCCTGGTAACGACGACTCCGCCAAGGCTGTGCAGCTGTACGCCCAAGGCATTGCCGACGCAATCCTGGAAGGCCGTGAAGCTCGTCTGAACGACGTGGTGAAGGCCGCTGCCGGTGAGAACGGCGACGAGTTCGTGGAAGTGGAAGAATCCGCCGCCTAAGCGAAGTCCGGCTGCGCGACCGCATCGCGAGAAAAAGCGGGGCTCTAGGTAGCCCCGTTTTTTTAGCCGGAATCCTGTAACGAATCGAACTGATACTGGAGAAATACGATGGCAATTACTGCAAGCATGGTCGCCGAACTGCGCGCCAAGACCGACGCCCCCATGATGGAATGCAAGAAGGCTCTGACCGAAGCTGATGGCGATATGGCCAAGGCTGAAGAGCTGCTGCGCGTCAAGCTGGGTACCAAGGCTGGCAAGGCCGCTTCCCGCGTGACTGCTGAAGGCGTTGTGGCTGCTTTCATCGACGGCGGCAAGGGTGGCCTGATCGAAGTGAACAGCGAAACCGACTTCGTGTCCAAGAACGACAGCTTCCTGGCCATGGCCAATGCCGCTGCCAAGCTGGTCGCCGAGCACAATCCCGCTGACCTGGACGCTCTGGGCGCCCTGGCCTACGAGCAAGACGGCTACGGCCCCACTCTGGAAGACGTGCGCAAGGGTCTGATCGGCAAGATCGGCGAAAACATGTCTTTCCGTCGCTTCAAGGCTTTCAGCGGCGCTGGCCTGGCTGCCTACGTGCACGGCACTCGCATTGGCGTGGTGGTCGAGTTCGACGGCGACGCTGCTGCTGCCAAGGACGTGGCAATGCACGTGGCTGCCATGAAGCCCGTGGCTCTGACTTCCGCTGACGTGCCTGCTGACCTGATCGCCAAGGAACGCGCTGTGGCCGAAGGCAAGGCAGCCGAATCCGGCAAGCCTGCCGACATCGTTTCCAAGATGGTGGAAGGCTCCGTGCAGAAGTACCTGAAGGAAGTGTCCCTGGCCGACCAGGTCTTCGTGAAGGCTGCTGACGGCAAGCAAACAGTGGCTCAGATGCTCAAGGCTGCCAACACCAATGTGAAGGCGTTCACGATGTATGTCGTGGGTGAAGGCATTGAGAAGAAGACTGATGACTTCGCCGCTGAAGTGGCTGCCCAGGTGGCAGCAGCCAAGGCTGGTGCTTAAACCTAAGCCTTAGCAACAATCGCGGCCTAGAGCCGCGATTGATTTATTCCCCTCCCGTTTTCATACTCATTCAACTTCCATCGGAGAAACACCATGTCCAACGCCATTCCAGCCCACAAGCGCATCTTGCTCAAGCTGTCGGGGGAGGCGTTAATGGGAGATGACCAGTTCGGCATCAACCGTGCAACCATCGAGCGCATGGTGGCTGAGATCGTGGAAGTGACCAAGGTGGGTGTGCAGGTTGCCGTGGTGATCGGCGGCGGCAACATCTTCCGCGGCGTGGCGGGCGGCTCGGTCGGCATGGACCGTGCGACTGCCGACTATATGGGCATGCTGGCCACGGTGATGAATGCCCTGGCTCTGGCAGATGCCATGGACAAGCAGGGCCTGACGGCGCGCGTGATGTCGGCCATTGGTATCGAGCAGGTGGTCGAGCCCTATGTGCGCCCCAAGGCGCTGCAGTACCTGGAAGAGGGCAAGGTCGTGGTGTTCGCTGCCGGTACGGGCAATCCCTTCTTCACCACCGACACGGCCGCTGCGCTGCGTGGTGCTGAAATTGGCGCCGAAGTCGTGCTCAAGGCCACCAAGGTGGATGGCGTGTACACGGCTGACCCGGTCAAGGATCCTTCGGCCACACGCTACGACAAGCTGGCTTTCGATGAGGCCATCTCGCGCAATCTGGGCATCATGGATGCCACGGCTTTCGCGCTGTGCCGCGACCAGAAGCTGCCGATTCGCGTGTTCTCCATCGTCAAGCCCGGCGCACTCAAGCGCGTGGTCATGGGTGAAGACGAAGGCACTCTGGTGTACGCTTGAGCGTTTTGCCGCCACATGCCCGCAAAGGAACAAGAACATGACGATCGCTGAAATCAAAAAGAACACCGAAACCAAGATGGGTCAGTCCATCGAGGCTCTGAAGAACAATCTGGCTCGCGTGCGTACCGGCCGTGCGAATCCCGCGCTGCTGGATGCCATTCATGTCGAGTACTACGGCTCCATGGTGCCTCTGTCCCAGGTGGCCAATGTGTCTTTGCTGGATTCCCGCACCATCAGCGTGCAGCCCTGGGAAAAGAACATGGCTGCCAAGGTGGAAAAGGCCATTCGCGAGAGCGATCTGGGCCTGAATCCCGCTTCCATGGGCGACCTGATCCGCGTGCCCATGCCTCCCATGAGCGAAGAGCGCCGCAAGGAAATGACCAAGCTGGCGCGCAACGAAGGCGAGAATGCCAAGATTGCCGTTCGCAACTTGCGTCGCGATGCCAATGAAGGCGTGAAGAAGCTGGTCAAGGACAAGGAAGCCTCTGAAGACGATCAGAAGCGCTCCGAAGCCGAAATCCAGAAGATCACCGACAAGCATATTGCCGAGGTCGATACGCTGGTGGCGGCCAAGGAACAGGACATCATGGCGGTCTGAGTCTTTCCAAAGGACTTGCACTTTTGACATCCAAGAAAAACGGCGCGGTTCCGCGCCATATCGCCGTCATCATGGACGGTAACGGGCGGTGGGCCAAGCGCCGTCTGCTTCCACGTCTTGCCGGTCACAAGCAGGGGGTGGAGTCCCTGCGCCGCTGCGCTCGCGCCTGCGTCGAGCGTGGCGTGCAGGTGCTCACTGTGTTTGCGTTTTCCTCCGAGAACTGGAACCGGCCTCAGGAAGAGGTCTCGGGCCTCATGAGCCTGCTGGCCAATGCCCTGGCCAAGGAAGTCGCTCAACTCAGCCGCGACGGCGTGCGCCTGTACTTTGTCGGCGACCGTCAGGGGCTGAGCGACAAGGTTCGGGAGGGCTTGGCAGAGGCCGAGCGCATCACCGCTCACAACACGCGTCTGGTTCTCAACGTCTGCTTCAACTACGGTGGCCGCTGGGATATAGCCCAGGCTGCACAGAAGCTGGTGGCCCAGGGGCTGGAGCTGACTCCCGAGAATCTGGACAGGGCCATGGCTTTGGCCCATGTGCCGGATCCGGATCTCATGATCCGCACCGGTGGCGAGACCCGCATCAGCAATTTCCTGCTCTGGCAGGCTGCTTATACAGAGCTTTTTTTCAGCAATGCCCTGTGGCCTGATTTCGATGAGGCGGCTCTTGACGAGGCCATTGCCGTGTTTGGCGGTCGTGAGCGCCGCTTCGGCCAGACTTCCGAGCAGATTCAACCATCATCCACCGTCACCTTGACGGTTTAACCATAAGAGGTGCCATGCTCAAGCAGCGCGTCATTACCGCCTTGATTTTGCTGGCCATTTTGCTGCCGGCACTGTTTTATACGGCCAGCAGCGTGCCCTTTGCCGCACTGATGCTGTTGTTCATGGCGGCTGGTGCCTGGGAGTGGGGGCGACTCAATGGTTTTGGACAGGCAGGCTCACTGGGCCTGGGTGCTGTCTGTACGGCGCTGTGCGCCGGCTCCTGGTGGGCCGGCTGGGTGGATCAGCCTCTGCACACGGTGTGGCTGATTGCAGGTTCCCTCTGGGTGCTGGGGGGCGTTTTGCTGCTGCGCGCTGGCGTGGCGGGCTGGCCGCATATTCCGGCTGCAGTTCGTCTGGTCGGCGGCGTGCTGGCATTGTGGCTGGCCTGGCTGGCCGTGGTGCAGGCGCGCAATATCGGCATCAACTTCCTGCTGTCGGTGCTGGTGTTGGTCTGGGTGGCTGATGTCTTCGCCTATTTTGCAGGCCGCACTTTCGGCCTGAAATTCACCAGGAACAAGCTTGCTCCTTCCATCAGTCCCGGCAAGAGCTGGGAAGGTGTCTGGGGCGGCATGCTGGGGGTGATTGTGCTGGCTCTGGTCTGGAGCTGGGCAGATCGTCACTACGGCGCCGGTGTTCCCAGTTTCTATTCGGTGCTGCAGTCGCGCGGACTTTGGTTCCTGCTGCTGGCTGCGGTGTTTATGGCTGCGATGAGTGTGGTGGGCGACCTGGTCGAATCCCTCATCAAGCGCAGCGTCGGTGTCAAGGACAGCAGCGGCTTGCTGCCCGGCCATGGTGGTGTCCTGGATCGCATTGATGCCCTCCTGCCCACACTGCCGTTGGCGATGATGCTCTCATCCTTTGTGCATCCATGAAGCAGAAAATCACGGTTCTGGGTTCTACCGGTTCCATCGGAACCAATACCCTGGATGTGGTGGCGCGCCACCCTGAACAATACGAAATCTTCGCGCTGAGCGCAGCCACGCAGGTGGATCTGATGCTCAGGCAATGTGCGCAGTTCAAGCCACAGTTCGCTGTGATGGCCAGTGCGCCTCATGCTCGTCAACTGGCCGAGGCAATCAAGCAAAACGGGCTTCAGACACAGGTTCTCCAGGAGCGGGATGCTCTTGAAGTGATTGCGTCGCACCCGGATGTGGATGCCGTCATGGGGGCGATTGTCGGAGCGGCCGGTCTGGCGCCCTGTCTGGCGGCCGCCAGGGCCGGCAAGCGTCTGCTGCTGGCCAACAAGGAGGCCCTGGTGGTGGGCGGCGCGCTGTTCATGGACACGGTCAAGCGTCATGGTGCCACCTTGCTGCCCATCGACAGCGAGCACTCGGCCATCTTCCAGTGCCTGCCCGAAGACAGCAGCACCTGGGCTGATCGCGTCGACTCCTTGCTGTTGACGGCATCGGGCGGTCCGTTCCGCCAGCGCGATCCGGCGACATTGTCCGAAATCACGCCCGAGCAGGCTTGCTCGCATCCCAATTTTTCCATGGGACGCAAGATCTCGGTGGACTCGGCCACCATGATGAACAAGGCGCTGGAGGTGATCGAGGCGCGCTGGCTGTTCGATATGGCGCCCGAGAAAATCAAGGTGGTGATCCATCCCCAGCAGATCGTGCATTCCATGGTGCAGTTCAAGGATGCGTCCGTGCTCGCCCAGCTGGGAACGCCCGATATGCGTGTGCCGATTGCCTGTGGCCTGGCCTGGCCCGAGCGCATCGAGAGCGGCGCACCTGTGCTGGATTTCGCCAAGCTGGCGGCGCTGACCTTCGAGGAGGCGGATGCGCATCGCTTTCCGGGCCTGCATCTGTCCTGGCAGGCGCTGCGCGCGCCCGAGGGTACGACCACGGTGCTCAACGCAGCGAACGAAGTGGCTGTCGCTGCATTCCTGGAGCGTCGCCTGTCGTTTGACCGCATTCATGCCGTCAATCTGCAGACGCTGGAATCCGTGCAACCCGGTGTCGTTGGCAGTCTGGATGAGTTGATGGCGCTCGATGAGCGAGCGCGCGAGCGTGCGGCTGACATAGCCAGGCAGTGGGCGCGCTGATCTGGCGTCGAGTTTGGTGGCTTGAGGGCTTGCGGTTGAACTTGCGGCCTGCTACGCACTCCAAGCATTGATTGGCATTAAGGAGTTTCAGGTGTTGCTGACGGTTGTGGCTTTCATCGTGGCGCTCGGCGTTCTGATTGCGGTGCATGAGTGGGGCCACTATCGCGTTGCCGTGGCCTGTGGCGTCAAGGTGCTGCGTTACTCCGTGGGCTTTGGCAAGCCGCTGTTGCGCTGGGTCGGCAAGAAGTCGGGCACCGAATATGTGATCGCGGCGTTGCCTCTGGGCGGCTATGTGCGCATGCTTGACGAACGTGAGGGTGAGGTCAGACCCGAGGAAAAACATCTGGCCTTCAACAATCAGCCCTTGCGCTCACGTGCAGCGATTGTTGCTGCGGGACCGGTGGCTAATCTGGTGCTGGCCGTGGCGCTGCTGGCGGTGGTCAACTGGGTGGGTACCAACGAGCCGGCAGCCCGGCTTGCGGCTCCTCCGGAAGGCACGTTGCTGCATCAGGCCGGTATTCAAAGTGGCGACTGGGTGCAGCGTGCCTCTGTGGGTGGCAAGGAATGGCAGCCTGTGCGTGCCCTGGGTGATTTGCGCTGGCTGGTGACGACAGCTGCCATTGAAGGTGAAACCTTGCAGCTGGAGGTGGCGGCGCAAGAGCACGGCGTGGCGCGTGTCGTGCCACTCGATCTCGCTTCTTTGCAACAAAAGGAACCGGATGCAGCTTTCTTTGACAAGGTCGGGCTGCAGGGGGCCTGGAGTCGTCCGGTCATAGAAGAGGTTGTTGCGGGTGGCCCTGCAGAAAAGGCGGGTCTGCAAAAAGGCGATGTGCTGCTCAGCATCGATGGCCAGGCAGTTCAGGATGGCGCTCAGGCGCGTGCCGCGATTCGTGCCTCGGGTGCATCGGGTCGAGTCGAGCCGCAGGCCTGGGCGGTGGAGCGTGCGGGCCTGCGTCTGAACCTGCGAGTGCAGCCGGAAATAGTGCCTGGCAAGGATGGACAAGCTGCAACTGCACGTGTGAACGCCTTTATTGGCAGCCAGCCCGAGATGGTGCTGGTGCGCCATGGCTTTCTGGATGGCTTGAGCGCCGGTGTGCACAAGACCTGGGAGCTGTCCTCCATGACGCTGCGCATGATGGGGCGCATGCTGATCGGTCAGGCCTCGCTCAAGAATATAAGCGGTCCTTTGACGATCGCAGACTATGCAGGCAAGTCCGCCAGCATGGGGCTGGTGCAATACCTGTCGTTCCTCGCGCTGATCAGCATCAGCCTGGGCGTTCTCAACCTGCTACCATTGCCCGTTCTGGATGGTGGGCACCTGATGTATTATCTTTGGGAAGGTTTGACGGGGCGCAGTGTCTCTGATGTCTGGGCTGAAAGACTGCAGCGTGCAGGCGTCGCAGTCATATTGCTGATGATGTCAGTCGCCTTTTTCAACGATATCAACCGGCTCTGGGGCTAATTTTTACCGCTACGGTAGGCCGCATTCGCGGCGATTTCCACTCATGAAAAAACATTTCAATCGCTTGGGCGTGCGCTCTGCAACTGCCCTGGCTGCTATGGTTTTAGCTGCGCAAGCGGCATGGGCATTGGAGCCCTTCAAAGTTCAAGATATCCGCGTCGAGGGTTTGCAGCGAGTGGAGCCCGGTACGGTGTTCGCCTCCATGCCTTTGCGCGTGGGCGACGACTACAACGACGAAAAGGGCGCGGCTGCCATTCGTTCGTTGTTTGCTCTGGGTCTGTTCAAGGACGTGCGCCTCGAAGCCAATGGCAATGTGCTGGTGGTGGTTGTGGAAGAGCGCCCAACCATTGCCGAGGTGAACTTTGCCGGCACCAAGGAGTTCGACAAGGACACTCTGCTCAAGGCCATGCGTGACGTGGGCCTGGCCGATGGCCGCCCTTTCGACAAGGCACTGGCTGATCGCGCAGAGCAAGAACTCAAGCGCCAGTACATCAACCGCAGTCTGTATGGCGCTGAAGTGGTGACCACGGTGACGCCTATCGAGCGCAACCGAGTGAACCTGACCTTCACCGTCTCCGAAGGCGAGCCGGCCAAGATCAACGAAATCCACATTGTGGGCAACAAGGCCTTCAAAGAATCGACGCTCAAGGACCTGTTTGACCAGGACACTGGCAACTGGATGAGCTGGTACACCAAGTCTGACCGCTACGCTCGCAACAAGCTCAATGCCGACCTGGAGTCTCTGCGCTCCTACTATCTGCAGCGAGGCTACCTGGAGTTCCGTGTGGAGTCCACCCAGGTCGCCATCTCTCCGGACAAGCAAAGCATCGGCCTGACCGTGAATATTCACGAAGGCAATCAGTATGTGGTCTCTGGCGTGAAGCTCGAAGGCAACTACCTGGACCGTGACGACGAGTTCAAATCGCTGGTCAAGATCAAGCCAGGTGAGCCCTATAACGCCGATCAGGTTTCCGAGACCGTCAAGGCTTTTACCGACTATTACAGCAATTTCGGTTTTGCCTTCGCCAAGGTGGAGGCCGTGCCCGAAATCGATCGCGCCAACAATCGTGTGGCCATCGTGTTGCAAGCACAGCCTTCGCGTCGCGCCTACGTCCGTCGCATCAGTGTCAGCGGCAACAACAAGACCCGCGACGAAGTGATTCGTCGCGAGTTCCGTCAGTTCGAAGCCTCCTGGTATGACGGCCAGAAGATCAAGCTGTCGCGCGACCGTGTGGATCGTCTGGGCTTCTTCACCCAGGTCGACATTGAAACCCAGGAAGTGCCCGGCTCTCCCGATCAGGTCGATCTGATGATCAATGTGGTTGAGAAGCCCACAGGCTCGATCCAGCTGGGCGCAGGTTTTTCCAGCGCTGAAAAGGTCTCGCTGTCCTTCGGCATCAAGCAGGAAAACGTGTTCGGCTCGGGCAACTACCTGGGTCTGGATGTCAACACCAGCAAGTACAACCGCACCATGGTGGTGTCGACAACCAATCCGTACTTCACGGATACCGGTATCTCGCGCACCTATGACCTGTACTACCGCACCATTCGCCCCTACTATGACGATGGCGCCTACAAGATCATCACCAAGGGTGCCAGCGTGCGCTTCGGTGTGCCCTTCAGTGAAGTGGACACCATCTTCTTCGGTGCCGGTGTTGAAGGCAATGAGATCAAGCCTGGTACCTATATGCCGGCAGTCTATAACGAGTATTGCGGTGGTCTGTCTGGCCAGAACATAGGCTGCTCCAAGACCGGTATCCCTCTGACTCTGGGATGGTCTCGTGATAACCGCGACAGTGCACTGGCGCCCAATGCCGGTCGCTATCAGCGTGTGAATCTGGAAGCCTCGTTCATGAGCGATATGCGCTATGCGAAGGCCAACTACCAGATTCAGCAATATATTCCGCTGAACAAGAAGTACACGATTGCCCTGAACGGCGAGCTGGGCTGGGGCAAGGGCCTGGGCGGCAATCCCTATCCCATCTTCAAGAATTTTTACTCGGGTGGTCTGGGCTCGGTGCGTGGCTTTGAGCAGGGCTCTCTGGGGCGTCGTGACACGGTGAATACCAATCTGGCCTTGGGCGGTACGCGCAAGCTGACCTTGAATGGCGAATTCATGGTCCCGTTCCCAGGTGCCGGTAATGACAGAACACTGCGTCTGTTCGGCTTTGTGGACGTGGGTAATGTGTGGGCGGAAGGTGAAAGCATGGATCTGGGAACCTTGCGTGCTTCCACCGGTGTCGGTATTAGTTGGATTTCGCCGCTGGGTCCTCTGCGTTTGGCGTATGCTCAGCCAATCCGTAAGGAAACCGGCGATAGAATCCAGAAACTGCAATTCCAAATCGGAACATCTTTCTAATGAAATCTCTCTCTAGCCATCTTTCTTTGGCTGTGCTGCTTGGCGCCATGGCCGTCTCTGCGCATGCACAGGAATTCAAGGCCGGTTTTGTGAACACGGATCGTATCTTCCGTGAGGCATCCGCTGCCAAGGCTGCCCAAGCCAAGCTTGAGCAGGAGTTTTCTAAGCGTGAAAAGGATTTGGTCGATCAGGGCAATTCCTTGAAGAGCGCCTCGGACAAGTTCGAGCGTGAAGCTACCACTATGTCCGAGAGCCAGCGTGCTTCGCGCCAGCGTCAGCTGGTGGATCAGGATCGTGAATTCCAGCGCAAGCGCCGTGAATTTCAGGAAGATCTGAACGCACGCAAGAACGAAGAACTGGCCACCGTGCTGGATCGTGCGAACAAGGTTGTCAAGCAAGTGGCCGAGACTGAAAAGTACGACGTCATCCTGCAAGAGGCCGTGTATATCAACCCCAAGTTCGATATCACCGACAAGGTCATCAAGGCCCTGAACGGCACAAAGTAATCCCAAGGTACTTTTGTGAGCGTTCTATTGGGACAGATTCTCGATGCGCTCGGAGGAGAACTGGTGGGTGGCGAGCGCGAGATGCCTATCTCGCGCATCGCTCCACTGGACTCTGCGGGCCACGGTGATCTGAGCTTTTTAAGCAATCCCCGCTATCGCCAGCAACTGGCCGCCTCACAGGCGGCCTGTGTCATTGTGGCGCCGACGATGCGTGATGAAGCGGCGCAGCGTGGCGCCTGCATTGTCGCGGCCGATCCTTATGCCTATTTCGCGCGTGCCACCCAGTGGTGGAAGGCGCATCAGCAGGGCGGCAGGCCGCGCGGCATCCATGCGAGTGCGGTGGTGGATGCCACGGCCCAGGTGCATGAAAGTGCCTATGTGGGGCCGCAATGCGTGGTGGAGGCAGGCGCGGTCATCGGTGCCGATACGGTGCTGAAATCGCGCGTCACCATCAGCCAGGGCTGTGTGCTGGGCGAGCGCTGCATTCTGCATCCCGGTGTGGTCATCGGCGCCGACGGCTTCGGCTTCGCGCCCTCGGCGGGCCAATGGGAAAAGATAGAGCAGCTGGGGGCCGTGCGCATCGGCAACGACGTGGAAATCGGTGCCAACACCTGCGTGGATCGTGGGGCACTTGATGACACCGTCATTGAAGATGGCGTCAAGATCGATAATCTGGTGCAGATTGCCCACAATGTGCACATTGGTGCGCATACGGTGATTGCCGGCAATACCGGTATTGCCGGCAGTGCGCGCATCGGCAAGCGCTGCCAGATTGGTGGAGCAGCCAATATTCTGGGGCATTTGACGATTGCGGATGGCACGGTGATTTCGCCGACCTCCATGGTCACTCGCTCCTTGCCCAAGGCAGGTTTTTATACAGGCATCTTTCCGTTGCAAGAGAACGAGCAATGGGAAAAGAACGCTGCAACCTTCAGGCAGTTGTACACGCTCCGGGAGCGGGTCAAGAAGCTTGAACAAGCGCTGGCAGAGGGCCGGCAAAGCAACAACGGAAATTGATGATGGATATTCAAGAAATTCTCAAGCAACTGCCTCACCGCTACCCCTTTCTTCTGGTGGACCGTGTGCTGGAGCTTGAGCGCAACACGCGCATCAAGGCGATCAAGAACGTCACCTTCAACGAGCCGTTCTTCACCGGGCATTTTCCCGGTCGTCCGGTCATGCCCGGCGTGCTGATTCTTGAAGCCCTGGCCCAGGCTGCCGGCCTGCTGGCCTTCGACGCCATGGGCCAGGTGCCCGATGAAAACAATATCTACTACTTCGTGGGCATCGACTCGGCTCGCTTCAAGCGCCCCGTGGTGCCGGGAGACCAGCTGGCCCTGGAGATCACCATCGACCGCGTGCGCGGCGGCATCTGGAAGTTCAATGCCGTCGCCAGCGTGGATGGCGAAGTGGCCGCTGAAGCTCAGCTGATGTGCACCATGCGTCACGTGGGATAAGCGTTGATGGCGGCTGTGAGCTTGATTCATCCCACCGCCGTGGTGGACCCTGCGGCCCAGCTTGACACCTCGGTGTCGGTGGGGCCGTATGCCGTCATCGGCCCCAGGGTGCGCATTGGCGCCGGCAGCAAGGTGGGCGCGCATTGCGTGATCGAAGGCGACACCACCATTGGTGAAGGCAACCACATCTTCCAGTTCGCGTCGCTGGGTGCGCAGCCTCAGGACAAGAAGTACGCGGGCGAGCCCACGCGTCTGGTGATCGGCGATCGCAACACGGTGCGCGAGTTCTGTACCTTCAACACGGGCACCACGCAGGATCGCGGCGAGACGACCATCGGCAATGACAACTGGATCATGGCCTATGTGCATATCGCGCATGACTGCATCATTGGCAACCAGACCACGCTGGCCAACAACACCACGCTGGCAGGCCATGTGCATGTCGGCGACTGGGTGACGATTGGCGGCCTGACCGGTGTGCTGCAGCGCATGCGCATAGGTGCACATGCCATGGTGGGCTTTCAGGCCCATGTGAACAAGGATGTGCCGCCCTTCATGACGGTGGATGGCAATCCGCTGGCCGCTCGCAGCGTGAATCTGATCGGTCTCAAGCGTCGTGGCTTCTCGGATGCGCGCATTGCTGCCGTGCGTGAAATGCACAAGCTGCTGTACCGCCAGGGTCTGACGCTGGAGCATGCCATTGCGGCCATGGATGCGATCAAATCGGCAACGCCTGAAGCCGTGCAGGACGTGGACTTCATGCAGTCCTTTCTGGCATCGGCAAGCAACGGCATTACACGTTGATAGCGACTCGCGCTGTCCCTATCTGAGTTTGAGACGTGAATAGCTCTGAAATGACTAATAAGCAAGCGCAAGCCGCTCCAGATTCCATAGCGCCCAGCATTGCCATGGTGGCAGGCGAGGCCTCGGGCGATCTGCTGGCTTCGCTGTTGCTGGACGGTCTTCGTCAGCGCTGGCCCGATGCGAGCTCCATGGGCATAGGCGGCGACAGAATGCAGGAGCGCGGCTTTGACGCCTGGTGGCAGTCAGAGCGCCTGGCCGTGCATGGTTACAGCTGGGAAGTGCTGGCGCGCGTGGCCGAGTTGCTCGGTATTCGCAAAAAGCTGCGCCAGCGCCTGATTGCGCATCCGCCCTCGGTCTTCGTCGGTGTGGATGCCCCCGACTTCAACCTGGGGCTGGAAACCGGCTTGCGTGAAGCCGGCATCAAGACCGTGCACTTTGTCTGTCCGTCGATCTGGGCCTGGCGTGCCGATCGCGTGGAGAAAATCCGTCGCGCGGCCGACCATGTGCTGTGTATCTTCCCGTTCGAGCCCGAACTGCTGGCCCAGCATGGCATCGAAGCTACCTATGTCGGTCATCCGCTGGCGCAGGTGATTCCGTTGCACCCCGATAGAGCGGCCGCGCGTGCGCGCCTGGGCCTGGCCGAAGAGGGTCTGGTGCTGGCCTTGCTGCCCGGCAGCCGCCGCTCCGAGGTGCGCTACATTGCCTCAGGCTTTTTCAAGGCGGCGGCGCTGGTCCAGAAGGCGTTGCCTCAGACCCGGATCGTGGTGCCGGCCGTGCCTTCGCTGTACGAAGAGGTGCAGCGCATTGCTGCCGAGGCCGGCATGCAGGGCAAATGTCTCATCGTCAAGGGCCGGTCCCACGATGTGCTGGCTGCCTGCGACTGCACGCTGATTGCCAGCGGCACCGCCACGCTGGAGGCGGCGCTCTACAAGCGCCCCATGGTCATCAGCTACAGCATGCATCCCTGGAGCTGGCGCCTGATGAAGCGCAAACAGCTTCAGCCCTGGGTGGGGCTGCCCAATATTCTGTGCGGCGATTTTGTCGTGCCCGAGCTGCTGCAGGATGCGGCAACACCCGAGGCGCTGGCCCAGGCCGCACTGGGCTGGCTCAGAGCCAGCCAGGATTCTCCTGTCACCATTGAAGCGCTGGTTGAGCGCTTCACCGCGCTACATCACGAACTGCGCCGCGATACCGCCGAACTGGCTGCCCATGCGATCCAAAAAATCATTGCCACCCCCGCTGCTTGAGCAAGGCTGCCTGCCCTGGCATCCGCCCGGGCTGGTTGCCGGGGTGGATGAGGCAGGGCGCGGCCCGCTGGCCGGTCCGGTGGTGGCTGCCGCCGTCATCCTGGACGATCTGAAGCCCATTGCCGGGCTTAACGACTCCAAGAAGCTCACGGCCAACCGCCGCGAGGTGCTCTACGACGAAATCCGTGCCAAGGCGCTGTGCTTTTGCATAGCTCAGGCTTCGGTGCAGGAGATCGACGAGATCAACATCCTCAAGGCCACGCTGCTGGCCATGCGTCGTGCGGTGATGGGCCTGCGTCTCAAGCCCGTGCTGGTGCTGGTGGATGGCAACCAGTTGCCGCAGATCGATGTGCAGGCCGAGGCCATCGTCAAGGGGGACTCGCTGGTGCAGGCCATTTCTGCAGCGTCCATTTTGGCCAAGGTCACGCGCGACCGCTGGTGCGAACGCCTGGACACCCAGTATCCGCAGTATGGCTTTGCTGGCCACAAGGGCTATGGCACGGCCGCGCATCTGCAGGCCTTGCGTGCCCATGGTGCGACGGCAGAGCACAGGCGCTCCTTTGCACCCGTGGCCCAGGTGCTGCAAGCCGGCCAGGTGTGTGCAGGCGGCACGGCGCAGCCTGTGCTGTGCGAGACCGGGCTGTCGGGTGTGACGTCCAGCCTGCAGATGTCGCAGGCATCGCTCTACGTCTGATGCGCGCCTGATCGACATTGTCTGCATTCCCGAGTGCGGCGCAGGGCCGCCTCGGGGGTTCTATCTTCTTGTTTCAAGCTCGGCCAGGTGCTTGCATGCCGGGTTTTTGTTTTTTCTCAGAGGTCGACATGGCTGCACGCCCCCAGGTCACGGACATTCATTCGCGAGACAACGCTTTCGTCAAGGAGCTGCGTCGTCTGTCCCAGGACAGCACGGCCTATCGCAAACAGGGGCAGGTCTGGCTTGAAGGCGATCATCTTTGCCGTGCGGCCCTGGTGCGGGGTCTGAAGCCAAAGCTTGCCGTTTTTGCGCAGTCTTTCTGGCCTCAGGCGCCCGAAGAGTGGGTGCTGGCTGCCGGCAAGGTCGTGGTGCTGGCAGATGCCTTGTTCGACGAGATCAGCGCTCTGGAATCTCCTGCCCGCATGGGCTATGTGATGGACTGGGATGCGGGTGTGCAGGTGCAGCCGGGCGTTGCCACCGTGGTGCTGGACCGCGTCCAGGATGCCGGCAATGTGGGCAGCATCCTGCGCAGCGCGTCGGCCTTCGGCTTCACCCAGATCGTGGCGCTCAAGGGCACGGCCGCACTGTGGAGTCAGAAGGTGCTGCGTGCCGGCATGGGTGCTCACTTCGGCCTGCATCTGGTCGAGGCGGCCTCGGTCGAGGATGTGCAAGCCCTGCAAGTGCCCCTGGTAGTGACCAGCTCCCATCAGGGGACATTGATCCATGAGGCCGACCTGCCATGGCCCTGTGCCTGGGCCATGGGTCATGAAGGGCAGGGTGTGGGCGATGCGCTGATGGAGATGGCGCGGCACCGCATCAGCATTGCGCAGCCCGGAGGTGAGGAGTCACTCAATGTGGCTGCTGCGGCCGCGATCTGCCTGCATGCGAGCAGCGTAAGCATGCAACGCCGTAGAGGGTAATCCCGGGGCGCTTCAAAGGGGTGAAGCGGACAGAGCCTATAATGGGCGGCTTTCAAGCATTCCTTCATACGCCTAGCGACGCTTCCTCGCCATTCCCTGTAGACACAAATGTCCCAGCGCACACGCCGGGGCTTCGTTGGGCGTAACCGTAATTAAAAAACCGGAGAACCCAGTGCTTTTGTCTCTCAAGGGAAATTTCCCATCCGCCATTCTGGCGCTCGCAGACGGCACGGTCTTTATTGGCAACTCGATTGGTGCGCAAGGCACCACTGTTGGCGAAGTCGTTTTCAACACCTCGCTGACCGGCTACCAGGAAATCCTCACAGACCCCAGCTATTGCCAGCAGATCGTGACGCTCACGTATCCGCACATCGGCAACTACGGTGTCAATCCTGAAGACGTCGAAGCTGACAAGATCCATGCCGCAGGTCTCATCATCAAGAACCTGCCCCTGCTGGCCAGCAACTTCCGAAGCACCCAGACGCTGTCCGAGTACCTGACCGAAGGTAAGACCGTCGCCATCGCCAACATCGACACCCGCAAGCTCACGCGACTGCTGCGTGACCAAGGCGCGCAGAACGGCGCAATCGTGGGTCTGGCCGCTGGTGAAGAAGTCACCCAGGCCAGGATCGACGAGGCCATCGCCGCCGCCAAGGCCGCCCCCAGCATGAAGGGGCTGGATCTGGCCAAGGTCGTGTCCACCGACAAGTCCTACCCATGGACCGAGGCCGAGTGGACGCTGGGCGAAGGCTACGGCAAGCTCGAATCGCCCAAGTTCAAGGTTGTGGCCTATGACTTCGGCGTGAAGAAGAACATTCTGCGCATGCTGGCCGAGCGCGGCTGCGACGTGACCGTCGTGCCCGCCCAGACTCCAGCCAAGGATGTGTTGGCCCTGAACCCCGACGGCGTGTTCCTGTCCAACGGCCCTGGCGACCCCGCGCCTTGCGACTACGCCATTGCCGCTGTGCAAGAGATCATGGCAGCCAAGATGCCGGTGTTCGGTATCTGCCTGGGCCACCAGATCATGGCTCTGGCCTCCGGAGCCAAGACCTTCAAGATGCAGAACAGCCATCACGGTGCCAACCACCCCGTCAAGGACCTGGACACCGGCCACGTCAGCATCACCAGCCAGAACCACGGTTTCGCGGTGGAGCTGGAGTCGCTGCCCGCCAATGCCCGCGCCACGCACATCAGCCTGTTTGACGGCACGCTGCAAGGTCTGGAGCGCACCGATGTGCCTGCCTTCTGCTTCCAGGGTCACCCCGAAGCATCGCCCGGCCCCAACGATATCGGCTATCTGTTTGACCGCTTCACAGCGCTGATGGAGAAACACAAAAATGCCTAAGCGCAACGACCTAAAAAGCATTCTGATCATTGGCGCCGGTCCCATTGTGATCGGTCAGGCCTGCGAGTTTGACTACTCCGGCGTGCAGGCCTGCAAGGCCCTGCGTGAAGAGGGTTACAAGGTCATCCTGATCAACAGCAACCCTGCCACGATCATGACCGACCCGGCCACCGCCGACGTCACCTACATCGAGCCCATCACCTGGCAGACGGTCGAGAAGATCATCGCCAAGGAACGCCCCGATGCCATCCTGCCAACCATGGGCGGCCAGACCGCGCTGAACTGCGCGCTGGACCTGTGGAAGAACGGCGTGCTGGACAAGTACAAGGTCGAGCTGATCGGCGCCAAGCCCGAAGCCATCGACAAGGCCGAAGACCGTCTGAAGTTCAAGGACGCCATGACCAAGATCGGTCTGGGCTCCGCGCGCTCCGGCATCGCCCACTCCATGGACGAAGCCTGGGCCGTGCAAAAGCAGATGGGCTTCCCCACCGTCATCCGCCCCAGCTTCACGCTGGGCGGCACCGGCGGCGGCATTGCCTACAACCCCGAGGAATTCGAAACCATCTGCAAGCGCGGTCTGGAGGCTTCGCCCACCAACGAGCTGCTGATCGAAGAATCCCTGCTGGGCTGGAAAGAGTACGAGATGGAAGTGGTGCGCGACACCGCCGACAACTGCATCATCGTCTGCTCCATCGAAAACCTGGACCCCATGGGCGTGCACACCGGTGACTCCATCACCGTGGCGCCGGCCCAGACACTGACCGACAAGGAATACCAGATCATGCGTAATGCATCTCTGGCCGTTCTGCGCGAAATCGGTGTGGACACGGGCGGCTCCAACGTGCAGTTCTCGGTGAATCCCAAGGACGGTCGCATGATCGTCATCGAGATGAACCCCCGCGTCTCGCGTTCCTCGGCACTGGCTTCCAAGGCCACGGGCTTCCCCATCGCCAAGATCGCGGCCAAGCTGGCCGTGGGCTTCACGCTGGACGAGCTCAAGAACGAAATCACCGGTGGCAAGACCCCCGCTTCGTTCGAGCCCTCGATCGACTACGTAGTCACCAAGATCCCGCGTTTCGCCTTCGAGAAGTTCCCTGCTGCCGACAACCGCCTGACCACGCAGATGAAGTCCGTGGGCGAAGTGATGGCCATCGGCCGTACCTTCCAGGAATCCTTCCAGAAGGCCTTGCGCGGCCTGGAAGTGGGCGTGGACGGTATGAACGAAAAGACCCAGGACCGCGAAATCCTGGAAAAGGAGCTGGGCGAGCCCGGTCCCGACCGCATCTGGTATGTGGGTGACGCCTTCGCAGCCGGCTGGTCGCTGGACGAGGTGCACAACATCACCAAGATCGACAAGTGGTTCCTGGTGCAGATCGAGGAGATCGTCAAGATCGAACTCGACCTGGACAAGCTCTACGAAGCCAAGGGCGAAGGCGCTCTGGCGGCTCTGGATGCCCAGACTCTGCGCACCCTCAAGCAAAAGGGCTTTTCCGACCGCCGTCTGGCCAAGCTGCTGCACACCAGCGACAAGGCCGTGCGCGAAGCGCGCAAGGCGCTGAAGGTGCGTCCCGTGTTCAAGCGCGTGGACACCTGCGCGGCCGAGTTCGCTTCCAACACCGCATACATGTACTCCACGTATGACGAAGAGTGCGAAGCAGCTCCCACGGACAAGAAGAAGATCATGGTGCTGGGCGGTGGCCCGAACCGTATCGGCCAGGGCATCGAGTTCGACTATTGCTGCGTGCATGCCGCCATGGCCATGCGCGAAGATGGTTACGAAACCATCATGGTCAACTGCAACCCCGAGACCGTGTCCACCGACTACGACACTTCCGATCGCCTGTACTTCGAGCCTCTGACGCTGGAAGACGTGCTGGAAATCGTGGACGTGGAGCAGCCCGAAGGCGTGATCGTGCAGTACGGCGGCCAGACGCCTCTGAAGCTGGCCCTGGGCCTGGAGCGCGAAGGCGTGAAGATCATCGGCACCACGCCCGACATGATCGACGCCGCCGAGGACCGCGAGCGCTTCCAGAAGCTGCTCAACGAACTGGGTCTGCGCCAGCCTCCCAACGCCACTGCGCGTACCGAAGCCGAAGCCCTGGAAAAGGCTGCCGGCCTGGGTTACCCCCTGGTGGTGCGTCCTTCCTATGTGCTGGGCGGCCGTGCGATGGAAATCGTGCACGAGCAGCGTGACCTCGAGCGCTACATGCGCGAAGCCGTGAAGGTCTCCAACGACTCTCCCGTGCTGCTGGACCACTTCCTGTCCAACGCCATCGAGTGCGACGTGGACTGCGTGCGCGACAAGACCGGTGCCGTGTACATCGGCGGCGTGATGGAGCACATCGAGCAAGCCGGCGTTCACTCCGGTGACTCCGCCTGCTCGCTGCCCCCTTACTACCTGAAGGCCGAAACCGTCGCTGAGATCAAGCGCCAGACCGCAGCCATGGCCGAAGGCCTGCATGTGGTGGGCCTGATGAACGTGCAGTTCGCCATCAAGGAAGCGGACGGCCAGGACGTGATCTACGTGCTGGAAGTGAACCCTCGTGCCTCGCGCACCGTGCCCTTCGTCTCCAAGGCCACCGGCGTGCAACTGGCCAAGGTGGCTGCACGCTGCATGGCCGGCGACACGCTGGCCGAGCAGGGCATCACCAAGGAAGTCACACCGCCTTACTTCAGCGTCAAGGAAGCCGTGTTCCCGTTCGTGAAGTTCCCTGGTGTGGACACCATTCTCGGCCCCGAGATGAAGTCCACCGGTGAAGTCATGGGCGTGGGCAAGACCTTTGGCGAAGCCTTTGTGAAGAGCCAGATGGGTGCCGGCGTGCACCTGCCTGCCGAAGGCAAGGTCTTCCTGTCGGTGAAGAACAACGACAAGACCCGTGCCGTGGCCGTGGCCAAGGAACTGGTTGCCATGGGCTACAGCCTGTGCGCTACACGCGGTACAGCTGCAGCGATTGCTGAGGCTGGCCTGGAAGTGCAAGCGGTCAACAAGGTGACTGAAGGCCGTCCTCACATCGTGGACATGATCAAGAACGGCGAAATTGCCCTGGTCATCAACACCGTGGAAGAGCGTCGCAACGCCATCGCCGACTCGCGCCAGATCCGTACCAGCGCGCTGCTGGCACGTGTGACCACCTTCACCACCATCTTCGGCGCGGAAGCGGCCGTGGAAGGCATGAAGGCCATGCGCGGCAATCTGGACGTGCACTCGGTGCAAGAGCTGCATGCCATGCTGACCAAGGCCTGAAAAGCCTGACGCCCGAAGCAGCCCGCAAGGGCTGCCGGGTTTTTACCGCACTTGTGCCGCGGCAAACACGGCATAATCTGCGGTAATGTATTTGAACCGCCGCGCGGCAACGTGCGGCGGTTTGCTTTTGGGGCACAGGCCCCTGTTTGACGTTGTCACTCAGGACTGTGCGAGAGGTGCCGCGCTTGGCGCGGCGTTTGCTGAATTTGGAGACTCGATCATGGCCACCATCCCAATCACCAAGCGCGGAGCAGAAAAGCTCAAAGTGGAACTGCAACGCCTGAAGACTGTGGATCGTCCCGCGGTCATTCAAGCCATTGCAGAGGCCCGTGCTCAGGGTGACCTGAGCGAAAACGCCGAATATGAATCCGCGAAGGAGCAGCAGGGCTTCATCGAAGGCCGCATCCTCGAGGTCGAGGGCAAGCTTTCTGCCGCGCAGGTCATCGATCCGACCGAGCTGGATGCCGGCGGTCGCGTGGTGTTCGGCGCGACCGTGGACCTGGAAGATGAAGACAGCGGCTCGCCCGTGACCTACCAGATCGTGGGCGAGGACGAGGCCGATCTCAAGCACGGCCTGATCAATGTGTCCAGCCCCATTGCCCGTGCCCTGATCGGCAAGGAAGAGGGCGATACCGCCGTGGTGCAGGCACCGGGCGGCGAGCGTCGCTATGAAATCGTGGGCGTAAAGTACGTGTAAGCACCCCCTGAGGCGCTGCGCGCCTTCCCCCTCTCTGCTTCGCGGAGGGGGACAACATCTTCGCTGCGGGGCTGCCCTTGCTTGATGTTTCTGGCCTGGGCGCTGCGCCGCGTTCAAGGATTCGTGACTATGTACGAGCGTTTGCCTGTTTTCCTGGCCGCTTTATGGTGGGGCAGCCTGAGCGCCATCGGCTTTGTGGCCGTGCCGATGCTGTTTGCCCATCTGCCCACGCCGGCTCTGGCGGGCTTTATGGCTGCCAAGCTGTTCGCCGCGCAGACCTGGATTTCCATAGCATGTTGCGCTCTTCTGCTGGTGTTTTCAAAGCGAAAACATGCAGAAAAGATTGAGCAATGGGCGCAAGCAGCTATCGGTTTTGTTATCGCCGGCATGTTGCTGGCGCTGCTGGTGCAGTACGGCGTGTCGCCCAAGATCGTGGCGCGCGAGAACCTCAGGCTCTGGCACAGCGTAGGCACCGGCATGTATGCGCTGCAGTGGCTGTGCGCCGCCATCGTGCTGTGGCGTGTGGCGGGCGCGCGCAAGCCGGCTTGATCCAGTGCAAGCCCGCGCCAGCTGCGGGGAGTACACTGCCGAAGCCATGGAATCTCAAATCGTAAAAATCGACGCGACCGACTGGAGCCAGGTCCAGGGGCGCGATGAATGGACTGCTGCCGTCGAAGCCGGCAAGGTGCTGTATTTTCCGCAGCTGAGCTTTCAGCTGACCGAGCAGGAAAAAGCGCTGCTGCGCCCCGATGTGCGCGATCCCAAGACGCGCAATATCAGCCTCAATGTGGATGGCTCGATCAAGGGTGTGGCAGGCGACGAGGCCACGCAGGCCCAGGTGGCGGGCATGGTCGGACGCTTTCGCGAGCAGGCCACGGCGCTGATCGCAGGCCTGTTTCCCGCCTATATGCCGGTGGTGCGCATGGCACCCACCAGCTACCGACCTTCGCAGGTGGAAACGCGGGCGCAGTCCTGGCGTGCCGACGACAAGCGCATGCATGTGGATGCCTTTCCTTCGCGGCCCAACTATGGCGAGCGCATTCTGCGCGTCTTCACCAATGTCAATCCGGATGGCCAGCCCCGGGTCTGGCGTGTGGGCGAGCCTTTCACCGATGTGGCCAAGCGTTTTGTGCCGCGTGCCAAGCCCTACAGCGCCTGGCAGGCCAAGGCGCTGGAGCTGCTGCATGTGACCAAGTCCTATCGCAGCGAATACGACCATTTGATGCTGCAGCTGCATGACGGCATGAAGGGCGATCCCGACTATCAGAAAAATGCTCCCCAGGAAACCGTGCCTTTCGCGGCAGGTTCCACCTGGGTGTGTTTCTCCGATCAGGCAGTGCATGCCGTCATGTCGGGGCAGTACATGCTGGAGCAGACCTTGTTCCTGCCGCCAGGCAGCGAATACAACCCGGCGGCCAGCCCGCTGTCCATTCTCTCGCGCATGAAGGGGCATTCGCTGGTCGATGCCAAATATCGCTGATCCATCGGTCAGGCGAGCACAAAAAAGGCGTTGAACCTCGCGGTCAACGCCTTTTGTTTTTGAGGCTGCAACTGCAGCCGTCCTTCAGCCCCAGGCCTTCTCGATCCATCTGGCTGGCTCGATATGGCGAAAGCGCTTGTTGCGGCGGCCTTCCAGCGCGTCGGGCGGGTTCACTTCGCCGTGGAAGATCACGATGCGCGCATCGACCGGCGGCACCGGCTCCTTCCAGTAGTTGCTGGGCCAGGTCGGAATGCAGTAGTACTTGAAGCTGGGGCACCAGGCGGCAGGCCAGTAGTCCAGCTTGCCCTGCTTGTGCAGAAAGTGCGACAGATACTCCTGCTCG
The DNA here is from genome assembly GCF_001010305.1 of Comamonas sp. E6. Lineage (NCBI taxonomy): Bacteria > Pseudomonadati > Pseudomonadota > Betaproteobacteria > Burkholderiales > Comamonadaceae > Comamonas > Comamonas sp. E6. The sequence continues at coordinate 39,914 of NZ_BBXH01000031.1, read as the reverse complement.
TTGCGGTACTTGCCGCGCATCTCTTCGGTGTGCGCGCGGAAATGCTCCAGCACATCGGCATGGGCACCCAGCTCGAAGCGGTAGACCGATGAGTTGCCGACAATGCGTTCGCCAAAGCGCCAGAAACGCGGGTAGTCGTGAATGATGCGGAAGTCGCCGGGCAGCGTGAAGAACTCGTCGAGGCTGCCCACAATCACCACGTCCAGGTCCAGGAACAGCGCCTGACCCTTGAGGCCATGCAGGTCGCGCTCGAAGGTGGTGAGCTTCTTCCAGGCGCCGTCACGCTGGCCGGGCGCCAGATGGATGTTCAGGTCGGGGATGGGAAAGCACTCCACTTCGGAGCGAATCCCCTCTGTGCTGTCGGTCAGGCAGACAAAGCGAAAATCTCCGCTGAGATGGCGGCGCACCATGGCATAGAGTCGGTTGACGTACTCCGGGCCGTATTTGGTGCCCCATTTCATGCAAAGAATGTGGCGTTGCTGCTGTGTGGTCTGAACCATGGGTTGGCGGTCTCGGCGAGGAAATAAGGCAATGGGGCGGGCAGACAGGGCGGATCGGCAGATCAGTCCTGACGGCCTTTCTTGACCGACTTCTGCTTGGGCTTGGCGCGCTTGATGGTGCCGCCGGCGGTCAGGCGCTGGTTGCCGAGCACGCGCAGCTGCTTGACTTCGGGCTTCTGGCCGGCGCGGCCGAACTTGAGCACCTTGACGTCGCGAGGACCGGGCATGCGGTCTTCGTCAAAGGCCTTTTCCTTTTCGGGAATAGGGCGCCACAGCACCAGCAGCTTGCCGATGTGCTGGATGGGAGCCGCGTTCAGCTCGTCGCAGAGTTGTTGATAGATCTGCTCGCGGGCTGCACGGTCGTCGCCGAAAACGCGGACCTTGATCAGACCATGGGCATTGAGTGCGGCGTCCACTTCCTTTTGAACGGCAGTGGTCAGACCATCGCCACCGATGAGGACGACGGGGTCCAGATGGTGGGCTTCGGCGCGGTGTTCCCGGCGCTGCGCGGGAGTTAATTCAATTTGGGGCATACCCGTATTATCAAGGCTGCGAGAATTCAGGCATGAAAACGAAAACCAAAAGCAAGAAGGTCAATAAGAATTGGCTGCACGATCACATCAATGACCCCTATGTGAAAGCTGCCCAAAAGGACGGCTATCGTGCGCGCGCGGCCTACAAGCTCAAGGAAATTGACGAGTCGCTCAAGCTGATTCAGCCCGGCCACACCGTGGTGGACCTGGGTTGCGCGCCCGGCGCCTGGAGCCAGTATGTGCGCCGTCGTCTCTCGCCCAGCGGTGCGGCCGTGGGCGAGCTCAACGGCCGCATCATCTCGCTGGACCTGCTGCCCATGGAGCCCATCGAGGGCGTGCATTACATCCAGGGCGACTTTCGTGAAGAGGCGGTGCTGGCGCAGCTTGAAGAGGCCATGGGCGGCGGCAAGGCCGACGTGGTGGTCTCGGACATGGCGCCCAATCTGTCGGGGCATGGTGCCACGGACGGGGCGCGGGTTGCGGTGCTCATCGAGATGGCCGTCGATTTTGCGATCAACAACATGAAGCCCGAGGGCGCGCTGGTGGTCAAGCTTTTCCACGGTAGCGGCTATAACGAGCTGGTGGATCTGTTCAAGCAGACCTTCAAGGTGGTCAAGCCCATCAAGCCCAAGGCATCGCGCGACCGGTCTGCCGAGATTTTCCTGGTGGGGATGGGTCTCAAGCAGGGCTCTTGACGGAGTTGCCGGCTTGCATAGGGGCATTTGACCTCATGCCTTGCTGCAGCAAACCAGTGAAACTGATAGCGCAAAGCCTTGATAAAACACAGGCTTAGGGCCGATTGCCTGCTGGGCCGTACCTTGCCTATGGCCGCTATAGGGGGAAATAGGCGTCTTTGGCGCTTGAAACACCTAAAATGAACCTCAACTAGGTCTGGAGTCCCCTCCGGGCCTTTACGTCTGAATATTCCATTGGAGCCCCGCTTGAACAATCAGTGGTTTTCAAAAGTCGCCGTCTGGCTGGTCATCGCCATGGTGCTGTTTACGGTGTTCAAACAGTTTGACACCCGAGGTGCTGGCGGTGCCTCTCATGTTGGCTACTCGGAATTCCTGGAGCAAGTGCGCAACAACCGTATCAAGAGCGCCACCATTCAGGAAGGTGCTGGCGGTACCGAGGTCGTAGCCACCACCACCGATGACCGCAAGATCCGCACTACGGCCACCTACCTCGATCGCGGCCTGGTGGGCGACCTGATCAACAACAACGTCAAGTTCGACGTCAAGCCACGTGAAGAAGGCTCGCTGCTCATGACGCTGCTCGTGAGCTGGGGCCCCATGCTGCTGTTGATCGGCGTATGGGTGTACTTCATGCGCCAGATGCAGGGTGGCGGCAAGGGCGGCGCCTTCAGCTTCGGCAAGTCCAAGGCGCGCATGCTCGACGAGAACAGCAATACCGTCACCTTTGCCGACGTGGCTGGTGCCGATGAGGCCAAGGAAGAGGTCAAGGAAGTCGTGGACTTCCTCAAGGACCCCAACAAGTTCCAGAAGCTCGGCGGCCGCATTCCCCGCGGTCTGCTGCTGGTCGGCCCTCCCGGTACCGGCAAGACGCTGCTGGCCAAGTCCATCGCGGGCGAAGCCAAGGTGCCTTTCTTCTCGATCTCGGGTTCCGATTTCGTTGAAATGTTCGTCGGCGTGGGTGCGGCCCGCGTGCGCGACATGTTCGAGAACGCCAAGAAGAATGCGCCTTGCATCATCTTCATCGACGAAATCGACGCCGTCGGTCGCCAGCGCGGTGCCGGCATGGGCGGCGGCAACGACGAGCGCGAGCAGACACTGAACCAGATGCTGGTCGAGATGGACGGTTTCGAGACCAACCTCGGCGTGATCGTGGTGGCTGCAACCAATCGTCCCGACATTCTTGACGCAGCTTTGCTGCGCCCCGGTCGCTTCGACCGTCAGGTCTATGTGACGCTGCCCGATATCCGCGGCCGCGAGCAGATCCTGAACGTGCACATGCGCAAGATTCCCGTGGGCCAGGACGTGAACCCCGCCATCATCGCGCGCGGCACGCCCGGCATGTCGGGCGCCGATCTGGCCAACCTCTGCAACGAAGCTGCGCTGATGGCGGCACGCCGCAATGCGCGCACCGTGGAGATGCAGGACTTCGAAAAGGCCAAGGACAAGATCATCATGGGCCCCGAGCGCAAGACCATGGTCATGCCCGAGGAAGAGCGCCGTAACACGGCCTACCATGAAGCCGGCCATGCCTTGATCGGCAAGCTGCTGCCCAAGTGCGATCCCGTGCACAAGGTCACCATCATCCCGCGCGGCCGTGCGCTGGGCGTGACCATGAGCCTGCCCGAGAAGGACCGCTACTCCTATGACAAGGAGTACATGCTCAACCAGATCGCCATGCTGTTTGGTGGCCGTATCGCCGAAGAAGTGTTCATGAACCAGATGACGACTGGTGCCTCGAACGACTTCGAGCGTGCGACCCAGATCGCCCGCGACATGGTGACGCGCTACGGCATGAGCGATGCGCTGGGCACCATGGTCTACTCCGAGCAGGAAGGCGAGCCTTTCCTGGGCCGTACCTTCAGCCGAGGCTCCAATCTGTCCGAATCCACCATGCAGAAGGTGGACGATGAAGTGCGTCGCATCATCGACGAGCAATATGCTTTGGCGCGCAAGCTGATCGAAGACAACAGCGACAAGATGCATGCCATGGCCAAGGCCATGCTGGACTGGGAGACGATCGACGCCGAGCAGCTCAACGACATCATGGCAGGCAAGGAGCCTCGTCCTCCCAAGGACTGGACACCTCGCAACCCCCCCTCATCGGATGGTGGCAATTCCTCGGGAGGCAATCCCGCATCGAATGCCGAGCCTTCGCCTACTACGGCTTGAGCGCCAAGCCTCATATACAAAAGGTCCCTCAGGGGCCTTTTGTTTTTGCACTCTCAGATATCGGAAGATTTATGTCGCAACAGTGGCAAACCTCGCGTTTTCTCTTGCAGCTCGACAAGCCTCAGGTCATGGGCATCGTGAATGTGACGCCGGATTCCTTTTCGGATGGAGGCAGGCATGCCGGTGTGTCCCAGGCCATGGCCCATGCCGAGCTGCTGCTCCAGCAGGGCGCGCATATTCTCGATATAGGTGGCGAGTCGACCCGGCCTGGCTCGCCAGCGGTCAGCCTCGAAGACGAGCTGGCTCGCGTTCTGCCCGTGCTGCGCGAAGCCGTCAAGCTCAACGTGCCTATCTCCATCGATACCTACAAGCCCGAAGTCATGGCTGCGTCTCTGGATCTGGGGGCAGACATCATCAACGACATCTGGGCGCTGCGCCAGCCTGGTGCCTTCGAGGTGGTGAGCAGGCACGCCAGCTGTGGCGTGTGCCTGATGCATATGCACAAGACCCCGCAAGACATGCACCTGGAGCATATGCAGGGCGATGCCGTGGTTCAAGTTCGGGACTTTCTGCTGCAGGTGACTCAGCCTTTGCTCGATGCAGGCGTTGCTCGCTCCCGCATCGCCTGGGATTACGGTATTGGTTTCGGCAAGAGCGTGGTACAAAATTTTGCCTTGCTTGCACATCAGCGTGAGCTGCTGGGCCTAGACTTCCCCTTGCTGGCGGGTTGGTCGCGCAAGGGCTCGCTGGGGCAGGTGACCGGCCTGCCTGTGGATCAGCGCATGGTGCCCAGCGTCGCGGCGGCATTGCTGGCGGTCGAACGTGGGGCCAAAATTGTGCGTGTCCACGATGTGAAGGATACGGTGGCTGCGCTGGCAGTCTGGCAAGCCATGCATGATGCGCAAGCGCTGCAGGCCTGATGACAGAGTATTGAATCTAAAAAGGACAACGAGAATATGGCACGACAGTATTTCGGCACCGACGGGATTCGCGGCACGGTGGGCAAGTCGCCCATCACGCCTGACTTTGCCCTGCGCCTGGCGCATGCCGTGGGGCGCGTGTTGCGTCGCACGCAAGAGCGCCCTCTGGTGCTGATCGGCAAGGACACCCGCATCTCTGGCTACATGCTGGAGAGCGCGCTCGAGTCGGGCTTCAACTCTGCCGGTGTCGATGTCATGTTGCTTGGCCCCTTGCCGACGCCGGGCGTGGCCTATCTGACGCGTGCCCAGCGCGCCAGCCTGGGGGTGGTGATCAGTGCCAGCCACAACCCGTTTTATGACAACGGCATCAAGTTCTTCAGTGCCGAGGGCACCAAGCTGCCTGATTCCTGGGAAGAGGATGTGGAGGCCGCTCTCAAGGAAGACCCCGTCTGGGTGGATTCAGCCTCTTTGGGCAAGGCACGACGTCTGGCCGATGCAGCCGGCCGTTATATCGAGTTCTGCAAAAGCACTTTCGATCACAGCCTGTCGTTGCGGGGCCTGAAGATCGTAGTGGATGCGGCCCATGGCGCGGCCTATCAGATTGCTCCCAAGGTCTTTCACGAGCTGGGTGCCAATGTGGTGGAAATCGGCTGCTCCCCGGACGGCCTGAACATCAACGAGGGAGTTGGCGCGACCCATCCCGAAGCGCTGGTGAGGGCGGTGCGTGCCAACAATGCCGACTATGGCGTGGCGCTGGACGGCGATGCCGACCGTCTGCAGCTGGTCGATGCGCAAGGCCGTCTCTACAACGGCGACGAGCTGCTCTATCTCATGGCGGCCGATCGTCTGGCTCGCGGCGACGTAGTCAGCGGCGTGGCGGGAACCCTGATGACCAATATGGCGGTGGAGCAGGCGCTCAAGGAGCAGGGCGTGGGTTTTGTCCGTGCCAAGGTGGGAGACCGCTATGTTCTGGAGGCGCTCAATGCCAAGGGTTGGCAGCTGGGCGGCGAAAGCTCGGGCCACCTGCTGGCGCTGGACAAGCACACGACCGGTGACGGCCTGGTCAGTGCACTGCAGGTGCTGCAAGCCTGCGTGCGCTCGAAGAAGACCATTGCCCAGTGGCTGGAGTCCGTGAAGCTGTTCCCCCAGGTCATGATCAATGTGCGCTTGCAGCCTGGCCAGGACTGGAAGAGCAACGCCAAGCTGCCAGGTGAGCAGGCAGCGGTTGAAAAGCTGCTGGGCAGCGACGGCCGTGTGCTGATCCGTCCCAGCGGTACCGAGCCCCTGGTGCGAGTCATGGTCGAGGCCAGGAGTGCGGACATGGCCAGCAACTGTGCCGAGCGTCTGGCCGAGGTGGTCAGGGCCAGCTGAAGCTGCGCAAACCCTGATGACTGTCATGAACAACGATGACAGTCATCTTTTGGTCATCTAATTGTCATAAACCATGGGCAGACTGCGGACATGCCCTCAGGGGCGCTTCAAGCTTTCGCAGGCTGCTGCCACATGTCCCAATCCGTATCTGGTTCCGACTCTTTTTTTTCCACTTCCATCACTTCATCTTCAGGGCAGGATCCGGTTGCAGTTTCCCCAGTGACCTCGCAGACCGATAGTCAGGCGCATGAGGCGGGACCCGCATCCCTGGGTCTGGCGCATATCTCGCTTGTGCCTCCCGTCACGACGGCGGTCGTCAACTCCGCGAGCGAACCGGCTGCAGTTGCGCAAGCCGGGGCGGCCGGGCACCATGGTGTGCCCGGTGCCGTTTCTGACGCTGCGACACTGGCCCCTGCAAAAGCGCCGCGCCGACGCCGAGCGGCGTCCAAGAACGAGGTAGCCATGCCGCCTGTGATCGAGCCGACTCTGGAGCTGCTGGACCGCGATCAAAGCATTCTGGTCTTCAATGAGCGCGTGCTGAACTGGGCCGAGCGCGAGGATGTGCCGCTGCTCGAGCGCCTGCGCTATCTGTGCATCGTGTCTTCCAATCTCGACGAGTGGTTCGAGGTGCGCTGTGCACCTCATGTCTCTGCCGCCAAGGTCGGTGATGAACAGGGGCCGTACTCGCGCGCCAGCTTCGAGCGACTGATGACCACGGCCCACGGCCTGGTGGCCAAGCAGTACCAGCTCTATAACCAGTCCATCATTCCCGCGTTCGACAAGCATGCGATTCGCCTGGTTTCTCACGGCGAGCGCAGCGTGGCGCAGCGCAAATGGGTGCGCGAGTACTTCATGCGTGAGGTGCAGCCCCTGCTGATGCCGGTGGGGCTGGATCCGTCGCATCCCTTCCCGCAGGTCGCCAACAAGGCCTTGAATTTCATCGTGCGCCTCAATGGCGTGGATGCCTTCGGGAGGGCCAATGAAGTGGCCATCGTCAAGGTGCCGCGTGCCTTGCCGCGCCTGATCCGTCTGCCCGAGAAGATCTCGGGCAAGCAAAAGCTGTTTGTCAGCATCTCCAGCGTGGTGCGTGCCCATCTGGCCGAGCTGTTCCCGGGGCGCGAAGTGTCGGAGTTCTCGCAGTTCCGTGTCACCCGCCACTCCGATCTGGCCGTGGACGAGGACGATGTGGTGGATCTGCGCATGGCCCTGCGTCAGGGCCTGCACCACCGCCATTACGGCCAGGCCGTGCGTCTGGAGGTGTCCTCGTCCTGCTCTGTGGTGCTCTCTGACCTGCTGCTGGAGCAATACGGCCTGCCGGCCGAGGCGCTGTTCCGCGTCAAGGGGCCGGTGAATCTGGTGCGCCAGATGCAGCTGATCGATCTGGTCGACGACCCGGCCCTGCTGTTTCCCAAGTGGAAGCCGGCCTGGCCCACGCAGCTCGTGCCAGGCCGATCCATCCTGGCGCAGATGCGCAAGAGCGACATCATCATCCATCAGCCCTTCGAGAGTTTCGATGGCGTGCTGGAGTTGCTGCGCGAGGCCGTGAACGATCCGCAGGTGCTGGCCATCAAGCAGACCATCTACCGCACGGGCACCGACTCCGAGATCATGAGCCTGCTGGCCGAGGCCGTGAGCCGCGGCAAGGAGGTGCTGGCCGTGCTGGAGCTCAAGGCGCGCTTTGATGAAGAGGCCAATATCAACTGGGCGGAAAAGCTGGAGTCGCTGGGCGTGCAGGTGGTGTATGGCGTGGTCGGCCTCAAGACCCATGCCAAGATGCTGCTCATCACGCGCCGTGAAAAGCGCAACAACCAGCTCAAGCGCTATGCCCATCTGTCCACGGGCAACTACAACGCCCGCAGCGCGCGCCTTTACACCGACATCAGCCAGCTGACCTGCGATGACGAGATCACGGCCGATATGGATGCGGTATTTCGCCACCTGTCCAGCCATAACACCATGCCCAAGCTGCAAAAGCTGGTCATGGCGCCGTTCCATCTGCAAAACCGCATGCTGGAGCTGATCGGCCTGGTGGCCGCCGCAGCGGCGCGGGGCGAGAAGGCTCGCATGGTGCTCAAGATGAATGCGCTGACCGACGAGCCCCTGATTCGCGCCCTGGTCGAGGCCGGCCGCAAGGGCGCACAGATCGATCTCATCGTGCGCGGCTCATGCATGCTGCCGGCGCAGCGCCCGGGCGTGACGGACAATATCCGCGTGCGCTCCATCATCGGCCGTTTTCTGGAGCATTCACGCGTCTTCTACTTTGCCTGGGGCCAGGAAGAAGAGTTGCTGCTGTCCAGTGCCGACTGGATGAATCGCAATATGCTCAGCCGCGTGGAGCTGGCCTGGCCGGTGCTTGACAAGAAGCTGCGCCAGCGCGTGATCGACGAGTGCCTGGTGGCCTATCTGGGCGACGACCGCGATGCCTGGACGCTGGATGCCTCGGGCGTTTACCAAAAGCCCGCGCGTCCGCTGGAGGGCAAGGGCGCCCAACAGGCCCTGATGGTGCGCTATGGTGGCAAGAGCGTTTGAATACTCTGAAAAGAGGAGCGCCTTGCGCCTGATATGCAATGTTTTCAGATATTTTTAGTATTGAAATCAATGTTTGACAGGTGCTTGCAGCTATCTTTTTGAAAGGCTCTGCAGAGCAAAAAAGGGACTGCCTCGCAGTCCCTTTGCCTTTTGCAGGCCGTGGCGGCCTGGCAGTTGATATCAGCGCAGCTGCAGCTTGAGGCTCCAGGGCGTCTTGCTCCAGGCCATGGCTTCCTCTTCGAGCAGGCGGGCGGATTGCGGGTAGGTCAGCATCCAGCCCGAAGGTGTGGAGAGCTTGCATTCCGAACCCGAACGCTTGATTTGCATGCCCTGCATGTCAGGGTCGCGGCGGGTATGGCTCAACTGCACGGCAATGCGCAGTGCCATCAGCGGCAGGGCCAGCTGCGGCTCCTCGATGGCGTCCTCCAGCTTGCGCAGCTTGCCCTGGTGACCCAGCACCAGCTGGCAGATGCGCTGGCGCAGCTCGGGCTCCCAGGTGGCCAGGCCGCAATGCTCGACAATGTAGGCGCCGTGGCGGTGATAGTCGCTCAGAGCCACGCGCATGCCCACCTCGTGCAGTTGCGCGGCAATGGCCAGGGCCTGAGTGCTCAGCGGCGCGGCTTCTGCGGGCAGGATTTGCTGGCACAGCTGGGTGGCAATGCGCTGAACGCGCTGGGCATGGGGTACGTCCACGCCGAAGTCCAGTTGCAGTGCGCCGACTTCCGCGGCCTCCTTGTCGGCAGGGGGCTCATGGTCGAGCAGGTCGTGCAAAGCTCCCTGGCGCAGTGCGCCCTGTGCAACTTCCAGCTCGGTAATGCCCAACAGGTCGACCACGGCCATCATCACGCTGATGCCGCCGGCGACCACCGGGCGGCGATCTTCCTTGAGGCCCGGCATGCGCAGGCGCTCCACATGACCGATGTCCAGCAGCAGCTCGTAGAGGTAGCGCAGCTTGGCGGGCGTGATCACCTGCCCGTCCAGGCCCTGGGCCGTGAGAGCGTCCGCCACGGCGTTGGCCGTGCCGGAGGAGGCATAGGCGCAGTCCCAGGCCGTGCCCGGGTAGGCGAACTGGGCCTGGGTCAGGCATTGCTTGGCGGCGGCAACGGCGGCCTGGAAGTTGGCCTTGTTCAGTGCGCCGTCGCTGAAGAAGCGGCTGCTCCAGGAGACGCTGCCCAGTGCGAACGATGCCACTTGCAGTGGCTGGCTGTGCTGGCCGATGATGATTTCGGTGGAGCGTCCGCCAATGTCGATGACCAGGCGTTTTTGCTGGCTGGGCGGCAGCGAACTGGCCACGCCGCGATAGATCAGCCGGGCTTCCTCCTCGCCGGCAATGACTTCGATGGGAAAGCCCAGCAACTGGCTTCCACGTGTCACGAATTCGTCGGCATTCAGTGCCTCGCGCAGGGTCTGGGTGGCTACAGCGCGGACATGCGAGGCATCAAAGCCCCTGAGGCGTTCGCCAAAGCGAGCCAGGCACTCCCAGCCGCGCTCCATGGCTTCGCGGGAGAGTTCCTGGCGCGAGTTCAGGCCATTGCCCTGGCGCACGGTTTCCTTGAGGTATTCCACACGCTCGATGCGTTGATGCGAGCCGATGCGGCCTATTTCAAGGCGAAAGCTATTGGAACCAAGGTCTACGGCGGCAAGCAGCGATTCAGGAGCCATTTCTGAGCCAATCAATGCGTTGTTGTTATGCGGGTTGGGGCACGGGCAGAGCATGAGCGTGATGGAACAGGCGACACATGCACCGGGCAGTGGAATATGCAATACGGGCCGTCATCGAGCTTGCGGGGCGAGGGGTTCAACCTCTGCCAAGTCAGGTATTTGCAGGTATTTGCCGAGTTGGGCCGCCAGAGTGCGCTCACGCTGTGTGACAGACTATGTCATACATTGCCGACGATCAGACTCCAGCCTTGCGACAAGCTGTTACCCGGGCCGGGTCTGCGGGCCGAGGCTCAGCAGTTTGCGAATGAAATATGACACTCGCATGACCGCTTTGGAGCTCTTTCACTCGGTTGCGCCTTGAAATTTTCATGTCACGACCTTGTCATAAAAGGTTTTTAAAGTTCACTCCATCGAATCTTTCAACCCTAAGAGGTAGTTTCATGAAGTTGTCCTTGATTCACGTTCTGGTGGCTGGTGCTCTGTCTGCAGCGGGTATTGCCAACGCCAGCCAGGAAGCCACAGGTGCCGGTGCGAGCTTCCCGGCTCCTCTGTATTCCAAGTGGGCTGCCGACTATCACAAGGCCACTGGCGTCAAGATTAACTATCAGTCCGTGGGTTCCAGTGCCGGTGTCAAGCAGATCGAAGCCAAGACCGTGGACTTTGGTGCTTCCGATGAACCCCTGAAGGATGACGAACTGGCCAAGAAGGGCCTGGTTCAGTTCCCCACCGTGATCGGCGGCATTGTTCCCGTGGTCAACATCAAGGGCGTGGCTCCCGGCCAGCTGAAGCTGTCGGGCCAGGTGCTGGGCGATATCTACCTGGGCAAGATCTCCAAGTGGAATGACCCCGCCATCACGGCACTGAACCCCGGTGTGGCGCTGCCTGACGCCGCTATCGCTCCCGTGCGCCGCGCTGACGGCTCCGGCACCACCTTCGGCTTCACCAACTACCTCTCCAAGGTCAATGCCGAGTGGAAGGAAAAAGTGGGCGAGGGCAAGGCCGTGAACTGGCCCACCGGTGCCGGCGGCAAGGGTAATGAAGGCGTTGCCGCCTTTGTGGGTCGCCTGCCCAACTCCATCGGTTATGTCGAGTACGCTTATGTGAAGCAGAACAAGCTGACCTACACACAGCTGCAGAACAAGGAAGGCGCTTTTGTCTCTCCTGACGACGAGACCTTCAAGGCGGCTGCTGCTGGCGCTGACTGGGCCAAGAGCTTCTACCAGATCCTGACCAACCAGCCCGGCAAGAACGCCTGGCCCATCACCTCGGCAACCTTCATCCTGATGCACAAGACTCAGGAGAAGCCTGCTCAGGCCGCCACCTCGCTGAAGTTCTTCGACTGGGCTTACAAGCAGGGTGACAAGACTGCCGCAGACCTGGACTATGTGCCCATGCCCGACGCTGTCAAGAACGTGATCTACAAGTCCTGGAACGACATCAAGGACGCTTCGGGCAAGGTTGTTTCCAAGTAATTTCGTGTCATCAGTGAGCAGCGGGCTGCCGTGCCGGACGGTATGTTCGCTGCTTGTTTCAACCCTTTGCGAATAAAGGCGCTCACGTGTCCACTACGTCGCCCTCCAGTTCGCTGGCTGCAGCCCCCACCGATGCCGCCAAGCGACGCTCTCCCTCTCCGCCACGTGCTCCGATGATCTCGGGACGTATGGCGGATCGTTTGTTTGGTGGCCTGGCACGCAGCGCAGCAATTTTGACGCTGGTGCTGCTGCTGGCCATCATGGTTTCGCTGATCTTCGGTGCCTGGCCCGCCATCTCCGAATATGGTCTGAGCTTTCTGACCAGCAGTGTCTGGGACCCCGTGCAGGATCAATACGGCGGTCTGGTCATGATTTACGGCACGCTGGCCACTTCGGCCATCGCGCTCATCATTGCAGTGCCCGTGAGCTTCGGCATTGCCCTGTTTCTGACGGAACTCTCGCCTGCCTGGCTCAAGCGCCCTCTGGGCACTGCCATCGAGTTGCTGGCCGCAGTTCCCTCCATTGTTTACGGCATGTGGGGCCTGATGGTGTTCGGCCCCGTGCTGGCCACCTATGTGCAGCAGCCTCTGCAGAACCTGCTGACCGGTGTGCCCTATCTGGGCGCTTTTGTCTCCGGCCCTCCCGTGGGTATCGGTATTTTGTCGGCCGGCATCATTCTGGCCATCATGATCATCCCCTTCATCGCCTCCGTGATGCGCGATGTGTTCGAAGTCACGCCGGCGCTGCTCAAGGAGTCGGCCTACGGTCTGGGCTCCACGACCTGGGAAGTGGTCTGGAAAGTGGTGCTGCCCTATACCAAGACTGGCGTGCTGGGCGGCGTCATGCTGGGCCTGGGCCGCGCACTGGGCGAGACCATGGCCGTGACCTTTGTGATCGGCAACATGAACCAGCTCAATTCCCTGTCCGTGTTCGAGGCCGCGAACAGCATCACCTCGGCGCTGGCCAATGAGTTTGCCGAAGCGGGCGAGGGCCTGCATCAGGCGTCGCTGATCTATCTGGGTCTGGTGCTGTTCTTCATCACCTTCGTGGTGCTGGCCTGCTCCAAGCTGCTGCTCAACCGTCTGCAGAAGAACGAAGGAGCCCGCTCATGAGCCCGACCTCCACCTCCACCAAAATGCTCGACGCAGCCGATCTGGCTGCGGTGCGTCAGGCCAAGTACAACAAGCGCAAGCGCCTCAATCAGGTCGCGCTGACCCTGTCCATGGCAGCTATGCTGTTTGGCGTGTTCTGGCTGGTCTGGATTCTCTGGGAAACCATTCGCCAGGGCCTGGGTGGTCTGAACTTCGCCCTGTTCTCGCAGATGACGCCTCCCCCCAACGAGGAGGGCGGTATTGCCAATGCCATCTGGGGTTCGCTGATGATGGTGGCGCTGGCCACTTTCGTGGGCACGCCGATCGGCGTGATGGCCGGGGTCTATCTGGCCGAGTACGACAAAAAAGGCTGGCTGGCTTCCACCACCCGCTTCGTCAACGACATTCTGCTGTCGGCCCCCTCCATCGTCATCGGTCTGTTTGTCTATACCGTGGTGGTGGTGCGCTTCAAGAGCTTCTCCGGCATGGCCGGCGTGATCGCGCTGGCGCTGATCGTGATTCCCGTGGTCATCCGCACCACGGAAAACATGCTGGTGCTGGTTCCATCCAGCCTGCGTGAAGCGGCTTATGCGCTGGGTACGCCCAAGTGGAAGGTCATCATCATGGTGACCTTGCGCGCAGCCCGCGCCGGCGTGATCACCGGTGTGCTGCTGGCAGTGGCCCGCATTGCTGGCGAGACCGCTCCGCTGCTGTTCACGGCGCTGAACAACCAGTTCTGGAATGCCGACATGAGCAAGCCCATGGCCAGCCTGCCGGTCACCATCTTCAAATTTGCCATGAGCCCGTATGAGAACTGGCAGCAACTGGCCTGGGCCGGTGTCTTCCTCATCACTGTGGCTGTGCTGGGTCTGAATATCCTGGCGCGTTTCATCACCCGCCAGAAATAATTCGAAAGTTCAAGATCATGACTGCAATCACTGCTCCCGCCAACATCAAGCTGGCCGTGCGCGACCTGAACTTCTACTACGGCAAGTTTCACGCGCTGAAGAACATCAACCTCGATATTCCTGAGAAGAAGGTCACGGCCTTCATCGGCCCCTCGGGCTGCGGCAAGTCCACGCTGCTGCGCACCTTCAACCGCATGTTCGAGCTCTATCCCGAGCAGCGCGCCGAAGGTCAGATCATGCTGGACGGCGACAATCTGCTGACCAGCAAGCAGGATGTGGCACTGATTCGTGCCAAGGTCGGCATGGTGTTCCAGAAGCCCACGCCGTTTCCCATGTCCATCTATGACAACATCGCTTTCGGTGTGAAGCTGTTCGAGAATCTCAACGCCTCGGACATGGACGACCGCGTGGAGTGGGCACTGCGCAAGGCAGCGCTGTGGAATGAAGTCAAGGACAAGCTGCAGCAAAGCGGCTCGGGCCTGTCGGGCGGTCAGCAGCAGCGTCTGTGCATCGCGCGCGGCATTGCCATCAAGCCCGAAGTGCTGCTGCTGGACGAGCCCTGCTCGGCGCTGGACCCCATCTCCACGGCCAAGATCGAGGAGCTGATCGCGGAGCTGAAGAACGACTACACCGTGGTCATCGTGACACACAACATGCAGCAGGCCGCCCGTTGCAGCGACTACACGGCCTATATGTATCTGGGGGATCTGGTGGAGTTTGGCGACACCGAAAAAATGTTCTTCAAGCCCCAGCGCAAGGAAACGGAAGACTACATCACAGGCCGCTTCGGCTAAGGACTTAAAAATGACAGAAAAACATTTGTCCACGCAGTTCGACTCCGAACTCAATCGTGTCTCGGCACGCGTCATGGAGCTGGGCGGTCTGGTCGAGTCGCAGATCAGCAATGCCGTCTACGCACTGACCAGCTTCAGCACCGAAGCGGTTGAGCAGGTCATCAGCACCGAGCAGCGCGTCAACGCCATGGAGGTCGAGATCGACCATGAGCTGTCGTCCATCATTGCGCGCCGCCAACCCACGGCCCGCGACCTGCGCCTGCTGATCGCCTTCTCCAAGGCCACGGCCAATCTGGAGCGCATGGGCGACGAAGCCTGCAAGATGGCCCGCATGGTCAAGTCCATCATCGAAAGCGGCGCTGCCCGTTCGCTGCCCAGCGGCGAGTTGCGCATGGCTGCACAGATGGCCTCCGAGCTGCTGCGCAAGACCCTGGATGCCTTCGCACGACTGGACACCAAGGCGGCGGTTGCCATCTTGCGTGAAGACGACCTGATCGACGAAGAGTTCGACGGCTTTGTGCGCAAGCTCATCACCTACATGATGGAAGATCCGCGCACCATCTCCGCCAGCCTGGACCTGCTGTTCCTGGCCAAGGCCATCGAGCGTATCGGCGACCACTCCAAGAACGTGGCCGAGCTGATCATCTACCTGGTCGAGGGCAAGGATGTGCGCCATCAGACCATGGCTGAAATCGAATCTGCGGTGTTGTAAGACGGAGGCTACTCAGGGATGAAGAAGATGCCCATGGTCCTCATCGTGGAGGACGAACCTGCGATTGCAGAGTTGATCGCGGTCAATTTGAGGCATAACGGCTTCCAGCCCGTCTGGGCGGAAGACGGTGTTTCGGCGCAGCGCGAGCTTGATGCCGTGCTGCCCGACGTGATTTTGCTCGACTGGATGCTGCCCGGGGCCAGCGGCCTGTCTCTGGCCCGCAAATGGCGTGCCGACAGCCGCACCAAGGCCGTGCCCATTCTCATGCTGACGGCGCGTGGCGACGAGCCCGACAAGGTGGCGGGCCTGGATGCCGGTGCGGATGACTACATCACCAAGCCTTTCTCCACCCAGGAGCTGCTGGCCCGTATCCGTGCCGTGCTGCGCCGCCGTGCGCCTGAGCAGGTGCAGGACAAGGTCAGCATTGGCGAGCTGGTGCTGGATGCCGCAGCCCACCGCGTGAGCTGGCAGGGCGATCTGCTCAAGATCGGACCTACCGAGTTCAAGCTGCTCAACTATCTGATGAAGCACCCCGAGCGCGTGCACAGTCGTGCGCAGTTGCTCGACAAGGTCTGGGGCGATCATGTCTTCATTGAAGAGCGTACCGTGGACGTGCACGTCAAGCGCTTGCGAGAATCGCTGGGCGTGGCGGGTGTTCTGATTGAGACCGTGCGCGGTGCGGGCTACCGTTTCAGCGCCCAGGCCATGGCCTGACAGCATTTCCCCCCGAACCTCGGCCCGGCCTGGCTGGGTCGTCAAAAATCACAACTGAAAGCAAATATGGGGTGGCGTGGTTTTCGATTGTTGGCTTCTCAGGTCGCGGCAGCCGTGGTGGTATGGCTGCTGTGGGCCTATCTGGTTGCACCCGGTGCGACGGTGCTGCAGCAATGCGTGGCGGCCATGACGGGCGCCTTGATCGGCGGCTGGATATGGTGGCTGGTGGACAGCTGGAATGGCGCGCGGCTGCTGCACTGGCTGCGCCAGTCGGAGCTGGGCGCGGTGCCCAATCTGGCAGGGATCTGGGGCGAGGCCAGCGTGCGCATGCGCCGCTGGATTCGCCAGAGCGTGCAGCAGGTGCAGCAGGGCGACCAGCGGCTCAATGACATTCTGTCTGCCTTGCAGGCCAGTCCCAATGGTGTGGTGCTGCTCGATGCACAGGGCCGCATCGAATGGTGCAATCAAATTTCCGCCAAGCAGTTCGGCTTTGATGCCGAGCGCGATGTGCTGCAAAGCATCGGTAATCTGGTGCGAGATCCTCAGTTCAGTGCCTATTTTGCGGCGCAGGACTTCAGCCATGATCTGGTCATGCAGGGGCGCGAAAGCACACCTTCGCGGCCGGTCAAGCTGTCGGTGCAGCTCTACGGCTACGGTGAAGGGCGCAAGCTGCTGCTGGCGCGCGATGTGACGGCGCTGGAGCAGGCCGAGGCCATGCGCCGCGACTTCGTGGCCAATGTCTCGCACGAAATCCGCACGCCTCTGACCGTGCTGGCCGGTTTTGTCGAGACCCTGCAGAACCTGCCGCTCGAGGAAGACGAGCGCAGGCGCTATCTGGAGCTGATGGCCCAGCAGGCCGAGCGCATGCAGCATCTGGTGGAAGACCTGCTGACCTTGTCGCGCCTGGAGGGCAGCCCGCTGCCCAGCAACAATGACTGGGTGTCGGTGGCGCAGCTGCTCAATCGCTGTGAGAACGAGGCTCGCGGCCTGTCCAATGCCTTGACGCGCAAGCAGGCCAAACCCCATGTGCTGAACTTTCCTGATGAGCAGGCACTGCGGCAGGCCGGAGATCTGGCAGGCGCAAGCGCAGAACTGCACAGTGCGTTTTCCAATCTGCTGGCCAATGCCATGCGCTATACGCCGGCCGGCGGGCAGATCGATGTGCGCTGGCAACTGCTGCCCGATGGATCGGCCCGCTTTGCCGTCAAGGACTCCGGCCCAGGCATCGACGAAAAGCATGTGTCGCGCCTGACGGAGCGCTTTTATCGCGTGGATCGCAGCCGCTCACGCGATACGGGCGGCACCGGCCTGGGGCTGGCCATCGTCAAGCATGTGCTGCAGCGGCATGGCGCCAGGCTCAGTATTGAGAGTGAGCTGGGCAAGGGTTCGGAATTCGCCGTCACCTTCCCGCCCAGCCGAGTGCGGGCGGCTGCAGAAGTGCCCGCCAAGGCACTTTCTCATTAGGAGGCCCTGGGCTGGGCCTGCGGCTTTGGTGGTCGTATGGCTCTGTGCAAAATGCTGCTGAAGGCCATGGCCGTGACAAACAGGGCTGCCGCGCTGCAAACCCAGAAGGGCATGGGCGTGGCTTGCCAGTCCAGCCAGCCTTCGGCTGCTTGCCATCGGTAGGTCAGCCAGTAGCCAAGGCCCAGGCCGCCGCCCCATAGCAGCAGGCAATAGATCACCAGAGGCGCCACGGTCACGCGATAGCAGCGCAGCACGAAAATGCAATAGGTCTGCACGCAGTCCGCCACGTGGTAGGCCGCCACGCAGATCAGCAGCCAGGATGTCATTGCCAGCACCCGCGGGGAGTCGGTGTAGATGTCTGCAATCCAGGTGCGAGTGATCAAGAGCGTAGCTGCTGTCGCAATACCGATGAGCAGGGCAAGTTTGAAACACTGTTGAATCAGCGTCCTGGCCTGGGCTTCATCATCGGCGCCGCGCCAGTAGCTGACGCGGGCGCTGGTGGCGATGGCCAGAGACAGCGGCACCATATAGCAGATGGCGGCCAGATTGGCGGCGATCTGGTGGCTGGCGGACGAGAGCGAGCCCTGCCTTGCCACATACAGGGCCATGAGGGTGAAGGAGGTGACTTCCACCAGAATGGCCAGGCCTGCAGGAATGCCCAGGCGGCAGAAATGGCCAAGTTGCCGCCAGTCAGGGCGCTCCAGCTTCTGCCAAAGCGCCAGCGGAGCATAGAAATCCTGAGTGCGCATCAGCCACAGAGCCACGGCAAACATGGTGTAGTTGACCAGCAGCGTGGCCAGTGCGCAGCCCACTGCTCCGAGGGGCGCAAGACCCAGCCCGCCAAAGGTGAACCAGATGGACAAGGGGATCTTGATCAGCAGCGAGATGAGTTGCAGCCAGGTGACCAGCTTGGGGTGGCCTAGCGCCTGGTTGAGCGCGCTGTAGATGCGAAACAGCAGCGCCGGAGGCAAGCCCCAGGCCAGTACGGCGAGATAGCGCTTGACCTCCAGTTGCAGCGCATCGGGCACGCCCGTCCAGTGCAGCAGTGCACCGGGCATGAGCAGCACCGCCATGCCGAGCACGCAGGCCATGGCGCACAGATACATGGACTGGCGCAGCGATTGACCTATGGCCAGGGGCTGACCGGCGCCGCGCTGCTCGGACCACAAGGGCAGAAGAGCCTGAAAAATGCCCATCAGCGAGGCATAGACGCTGATGAAAATGGCCGACCCTACGGAGAGGGCGGCCACGGCATCGTTGGAATAGCGGCTGGCCACGATGGTGTCGGTGGTGCCAAAGGCCATGACGGCCAGCTGCCCGGCCAGCACGGTGCCCGCATGCCGTCCTATGTACTGCAATTCGCCCTTCATGGGGCTTTGGGGTCGGTGTACTTGAGCAGTACCAGGACTTCCTTTTGGCCTGCCAGACGGGTGATGCGGCTGACCTCGCTCCAGCCCTGGCGCAGCTTGCGATTGTGATCGCCCGCCCAGCGGTCTGCGTCGACCAGCGCCCAGCCGCAGTCGCCTGGATTGCTGCGACGCAATAGCGCCGTATCCACATGGGTGTAGTAGCGCACGGCTGCAATCTGCGAACGGCCCAGGCCGTAGGTCAGCACGCAGCTTGTGGCGCCGTTCTGCCTGAGTTCGCCGCCCAGCTGTGTCATCTGGAATTCATAGCTGCGAGCATGATCCAGCGGCTCCATCCAGAGTGTGGACAGCAAAACCCAGCTCAGTGTGGCGCCGCCGGCCGGGAGCACCAGGCTCTTCCAGATGGCTGCACGATTGCGCGAGGTGCGCCAGACCACCAGTACAAACCAGCCGGCCGTGGCGATCAGCGCCACGATGACGGTGAGCCAGGAGATGCTGGCCTCGAACTGCGGAGCCAGACGCGCAATATTGGCGGCGATCTTGGGCGGGAATCCGGTCTGAAACGCCAGCCAGACCACCCAGATGGCAATCGCGGATGCCGTAAAGAACAGCAGCGTGAACCAGTCGATCAGCGCGCTGATGCTGCGGCGGAATGTGGGCAGGGCGAAGGCTGCCAGGGTGGCAATGGCGGGAAGTCCTAGCAGCAGCGCACGATCGGCCGGGGTGCTGCTCAGGCAGGCAGCCACAGGGACTGTGGCAAACAGCAGGGCGATGGACAGATGCGGGTTGTGACCGGGGCGTGCAATCTGGCGGCGCCAGACCCACAGTGTCCACAAAGCCAGGGGCCAGGCGGGCCAGCAGAACCACAGCAGCAGTTGCAGCAGGGCATCCCAGTCCTTGAACGAGTCCACCAGATGCCAGACCCATTGATGCAAGGCCGTGGTCAGGCTGGCAGCGAGCACCGTGGCGGCCAGCCAGGCTGCGGCCCAGGTGCGGGCCTGACGATGGGCGCGGCCGGGATTGTCGCCCCAGCTGCGCTGTGTGAAGGCGATCACGCTGCCGCCCAGTCCGAACAGTACGGAAAGAGTGGGTGCGCCGCTCAGGGCCAATCCCAGCAGGCCGAATAGCAGTGCCGCGGCTGACTTCCTGGGGTGATAGGCCATGGCCGCTGCTGCAAAAAACAGCAGCGCCGTGCAGCCCAGCTGCGTGACATAGCTGGTGGTTTCATGCGAGAGCTGGGCCAGGCCCAGGCAGGCAACCAGGGCCAGCAAAGCCGCATCGGCCATGGCGCGGGCATAGTCGATCAGCTGGGCTTCCCCGCCAAAGGCAAAGGCCACGGGCTGCGCCCCGGGGGTGCGTGCAAGGTAATAGGCTCCCCACCAGGTGGCGCCCAGGGTCACGATCAGCAAGGCGATGAAGGGCAGGCGCGCCGCCATCTCGGCGCCAAGCAGCCACTCGAAACCCTGCAAGGACAAGGCACCCAGCCAGTAGGGCAGCAGACCGTCCATGCTGGGAGCCAGGCCCGAGAGCTTGGGGGCCAGCCAGTCGGTCTTGCCCAGCGCCAGCTCGCGCATATAGCCAAAGGCCTCCATATCGTTGGAGCGCCAGGGGCCACGCATGACAAAGCCGGGAATCACATAGGCCAGGCACAGCAAAAGCAGGGCCCAGCGCGGCAGGCGGCGTACAGCGCTTTGGGCAACGATGGCAGGTGTGGGCTGGTTCACGCAGTCAATCCGGTAGCGGCTGTGCGAATTTGCACGGCCAGATCAGGCGAAAGCGCTTGAAGTCAAAGCGCTTGGTGCTCCGATGATAGGAGCATTGGGGTTCCGTGGGGCGGCACCCAAAAAAGAAAAAGGCAGCACGGTTGCCCGGGCTGCCTTTTCAGCAAAAAAGTAAGAATTACTTCTTGCCGAAGCGGTTGCGGAACTTCTCCACGCGACCACCCATGTTGTCCACCGACTTTTGTGTGCCAGTGTAGAAGGGGTGCGATTCAGAAGTGGTATCCAGCTTGAACAGAGGGTACTCTTTACCTTCGAAGTTTTCGGTTTCCTTGGTGGAAACGCAAGAACGTGTCACGAACTTGAAGCCGTTGGACATGTCAACGAACAGAACTTCGCGGTAATTGGGGTGAATGCCTTCTTTCATGATCTTTCCTTTGGTCAAGTGCGGGAGCCGCACCAGCCTGTCCGGTGTACTTTCCGCATAAAAGCTCTCCATTATTGCACACAATGAGAAAACAGTACCGCATGCGTCAGCAGGCGGTGGTGTGCGTTCAGCTTGCAAACCATGGCCGATAGCTTCGGCGGAAGGCCTGATCCAGGCAAGGCTGCAGAGTTCTTCTAGCTGCAGCAGCCTGGTGCTTGGAGCCGGCTTGCGCATGCCGGAGCGCTTCCGGCTGCGGGAGCTTGATGTGGCTCAACTCCCGGCAGGGCGTGACTATGCAACAACTTCTGCAGCGCATAAGATGTTGCGTTATTGCCATGCAGCAAAAAGGGGCCGCTATGGTTGACCGCGAGGCCGAAGCTCAGTTCAGTTCCAGCCAGCAGCTTGATCAAGCTGTGCGTGCGATGTGGGCGCAGCAGTGGCTGTCGGTTTCCCCCGAGTCTCAATGGCAGGCCTGGATGGATTGGGCCGGCAATCTTGCCATCAGCCCGGGAAAGCGTCTGGATCTGGCAAGGCTGGCGCTGGAGGAATGGGCCAGGCTTTGCTATGGCGGGCCACAGACGCAGGAGGCGGAGCGTCTCTTTCAGGCTCCTGAATGGGGGCAATGGCCGTTCAATGTCATCAGTGCGGGCTTTGCTGCTCAGCAGCGCTGGTGGCAGGCCGCCACCCAAGGTGTTCCGGGTGTTGAAAGACATCACGAGCGTCTGGTCGGGTTCTGGAGCAGGCAGTGGCTGGATATGCTTTCGCCCGCGAATTTTTTTGCCACCAATCCGATAGTTCTGGAACGTACCCTCAAAGAGGGCGGGGCGAATCTGGTGCGTGGCTTCCAGTACCTGATGGAAGATGTGCATGCGCAGCTCGCAAACAAGCCGCCTGCAGGTTGCGAGGGGTTTCAGGTGGGGCGCGATGTGGCCGTCACCGCTGGCAAGGTGGTGCTGCGCAACCAGCTGATGGAGCTGATCCAGTACGCGCCGACAACCGACAAGGTCCATCCCGAGCCGGTATTGATCATGCCGGCCTGGATCATGAAGTACTACATCCTGGATCTTTCGCCACACAATTCGCTGATCAAGTATCTGGTCGATCAGGGACATACGGTGTTCTGCGTCTCCTGGAGGAACCCCGATGCCGGAGATCGAGATCTGGGCATGGACGACTATGTCGAGCTGGGCTGGCGTGCTGCGCTGGATGCCGTCACGGCCATCGTCCCGGGGCAGAAGGTGCATGCCGCAGGCTATTGTCTGGGCGGAACCTTGCTGGCCATTGCGGCAGCCGCGATGGCGCGCGATGGAGACGAGCGTCTGGCATCGATGACCTTGCTGGCCGCGCAGACCGATTTCACCGAACCCGGCGAGCTGGCGCTGTTCATCGACGAAGCGCAGGTCAGCCTGCTTGAGGCCCAGATGGCCCAGCAAGGCTATCTGCGCGCCGATCAGATGGCGGGCGCGTTCCTGATGCTGCGCTCCCATGATCTGCTGTGGTCGCGCATGGTCAATCAATACCTGCTGGGCGAGCGGGCACCGATGAGCGATCTCATGGCCTGGAATGCCGACGCCACGCGCATGCCAGCCAGGATGCACTCGCAATACCTGCGCCGTCTGTTTCTGAATAACGATCTCAGCGAAAGCCGCTATCCGGTCGATGGCAAGCCGGTCTCGCTCCTCAATCTGCAAGTGCCCATCTTCTGTGTGGGAACGCTCACCGATCATGTGGCGCCTTGGCAATCGGTATTCAAGCTGCACCACCACACTGCGGCTGAAATCACCTTTGTGCTGACGAGTGGCGGCCACAACGCCGGCATCGTCAGCGAGCCCGGCCATCCGCGACGCCGCTACCAGTTGCTCACGCGGTCTGTCGGCGCGCAGGACGTTGTCGCCCAGCAGTGGCAGCAAGAGGCCGAGCAGCGCCAGGGCTCCTGGTGGCCGGCATGGGACGAGTGGCTCAAAAACAGATCCGGCACACCGATAGCTCCGCCGCGCATGGGCGGCACGAGCGGCGGGCCCTTGTATGACGCTCCGGGCCAGTACGTGCTCGGATATTGAGTTTTCAAAAGCCGTCTGGTCACGGTGATATGCCGGACGGTCCGCCAGCCTCTCGATAGGCACCACCATCACCATAGGGAGAA
This sequence comes from Comamonas sp. E6, assembly GCF_001010305.1. NCBI lineage: Bacteria > Pseudomonadati > Pseudomonadota > Betaproteobacteria > Burkholderiales > Comamonadaceae > Comamonas > Comamonas sp. E6. The sequence goes on along the minus strand of NZ_BBXH01000031.1, from coordinate 16,725 downwards.
CGATATGAGCATTCAAGCGACCCCCCTGAATCTGTTCAAGGCCAATGCCGAGCTGCAATTGCGCATCGCTCAGCTTATGCGTGAAAGTGGCCATCGCTGGCTGGCAGCCGCGCAGCAGACCAGTGCTGCAGGCATCAGTGAAACCACGGCGGAGCTGCAAAGCCTGCTGCGTGCCGAAGACTGGCAATCACTGGCCAGCCTGCCCGCCGAGGCTTTCATGCGCAGGCTCGAAGACCGCATGAGCGATGCCAAGAGCGCCAGCGATATCGCGATCAAGAACCAGCAGGCTTTTGCCAGCGGTCTGCAGCAGGCCCTGGAGACCTGGCAAAAATCTGTGGCCGAGGCCCTGCGTGCCGACGGCGCGCCCAATCTGCCCGCTTTGCCACTGCAGGACATCTTCAAGCAATGGCTGTCTGCCTGGACGCCGGCCACTCAGGACCCCGCTCAGGCCAAGAGCGGCAAAGCAGCGCAGAAGTAGGCAATCGGCTGGCGCAGCTTCAGCCCAAGATGGCGACGCTGCCGCCTGCGGGCCGGCTGGTCAGCTGGCTCTCCATTGCAAAAAATCCGATGTTTTCGGCGTTTTGTGGCGATCCATAAAACGCTGGATGCTATTGTTTTTGAATCTTTTTGAGACAGAAGATTGTGACTTCGGGAGCACGACATGAGCAAACCCAGCGGGACCAGTCCGTCGACCAACGGGTCTGTTGATCCTTTTGCATGGTGGCGGGCCGCCGGGGCCTATGCGGTGGATGCCGCTCAACGTGCTGTGCTGTATGCCGACATCGAGCGGCAGGTGGGCGACCAGTACCGGACCCAGCGTGAGGCCAGGATGCCGAACGTGCTGCATTTCCCCGCGGAACTCGTGATGTCGGGGCTGGACCTCCCAAGACCTGTCAACTATGGCCTGGTGCGCATTCAGGCGTCCGAAGACCGGCCTGCCGACCCCGCCAAGCGTCCATTCGTCGTGATAGATCCACGCGCCGGGCATGGCCCGGGCATAGGTGGCTTCAAGCCCCACAGCGAGATCGGTGCTGCGCTGGAGGCTGGCCACCCTTGCTACTTCGTCGGTTTTCTGCCTGATCCCGTACCTGGTCAGACGGTGGAAGATGTGATGCGTGCCGAGGCAGCGTTCATGCGTCGCGTGGCCGAGCTTCACCCCGAGAGTGAGGGCAAGCCGGCGGTCATCGGCAACTGCCAGGCGGGCTGGCAGATCCTGATGACGGCCGCTGTCTGGCCCGAGCTGTTCGGGCCCATCATTGTTGCCGGAGCGCCCCTGTCGTACTGGGCTGGCGACAATCCCATGCGTTATTCGGGCGGGCTCCTCGGGGGCAGCTGGATGACGGCTCTTGCCAGCGATCTGGGTAACGGCCGCTTCGACGGCGCCCATCTGGTGCAGAACTTCGAGCAGCTCGATCCGGCCAACACGCTGTGGAGCAAGCAGTACAAGGTCTATGCGAATGCCGACACCGAAGCCGAGCGCTATATAGACTTCGAGAAATACTGGGGCGGCTATGTCTTCCTCAACGATGTGGAGATGCAGTACATCGTCGACAATCTGTTCATAGGCAACAGGCTGTCGACGGCCCAGTTGCTGACATCGGACGGGGTGCGCATCGATCTGCGCAATATCCGCTCGCCCATCCTGGTGTTCTGCTCCTATGGCGACAACATCACGCCGCCGGCCCAGGCTCTGGGCTGGATCACCGATTTGTACGCCAGCGACGACGACGTGCGCGCTCATGACCAGACCATCATCTTCAGCACGCACGACAGCATCGGTCATCTGGGCATCTTTGTTTCGGGCGCCGTCGGCAGCAAGCAGCACCGCAAGTTCGCCAGTGCCATCGAGCAGATCAATCTGCTGCCGGCAGGCATCTATCGAGCCAGCGTTGACGATGCCACGAAGCAGGAGCAAAAGCTGCTCCATGATCCCTATCTGCTGAGCATCCGTGCCAGCGGCATCGATGAAGTGCGCGATATCGTCAAGCCCGATCCGGAGTCCGATCGCCGTTTCGACGCAGCGGCCCGCGTATCCGACATCAACCTGGCTCTGTATCGCAGCATATGGCAACCCTGGGTGCGTGCGCTGAGCACTTCCCAATCGGCACACTGGTTGCAGACCTTGCATCCCATGCGCCTGCAATTCGAGGCCTGGAGCAGCCAGCACCCGCTGGCTTGTCTGATACGCAGCAGTGCCGAATACATACGCGAACATCGCCAGCCCGTGGATGAGGCCAATCCCTGGCTGCACATGCAGCAGCGGTGCTCGGCCGCACTGGATCGCGCTCTCGATGATTTCCGCGACCGGCGCGACCACATCTACGCCCTGTGGTTCGACATGCTCTATGGCTTGCCGCTCATGCAGGCGCTGGCTGGGCATGCCTATGGCGAGAGCGCACCAGTGCGCCAGCATCCTGGCTCCACCCCCGAGCATCTGGCGCTGATGGCGGCCAGGCCGCAACAGATCGAGAGCAGCGTGGATCAAGGGGGCGTGCTCGAAGCCACGCTGCGCGGCTTGCTGAGCGTGCTGTCCCGGCGTCGCGCGGTGGACGAGCGCTACTACCACCTGGCTGCGCAATTGCTGGAGCAGCAAGCACCTGGGCGCTGGAGTCTGGCCGAGCTGCGAGCCGCCATCCGCGAGCAGACCCTGGTGATGAGGCAATGCGGCAGCGCCGCCATCGAAGCCATTCCAGGCCTGCTGAAGAACACGCCTGCCGACACCATCCGCAGGGCCGGCGAAGCCATCACCCAGATGGCAGCCATCGATAAGGAGCCCGGCGCCGAGGAGGATGCCGTGAGACATGCCTTGCATCAGGTGCAGGCCTTGTTCGAGCAGGCCGCACTGGCGCAGCAGCCCCGGATCCAGGAGCCTCTGGAGCTGGCGCCGGCTCCAGTGCAGACTCCTGCAGCTCCCCGGCGGGCTGCGGCTGCTGTGCGACGTAAACCGGCCGCACCACGCGGCAAGAAAGGAGTGCGATGAGTCAACCGAGCCCAGACATGACGCTGCAGCCGTTTGAGGGCATAAACGTCGGCGACAGCCTGCGCGTTACCGTTGCCTCCCGTGACGCGAGCACGCTGACGCTGCTCTGCGCCCACGATGCGCAGCCCCGGCAGCCATCCTCGCAGCAAGCGGTTTCCATGTCATCAGGCGGCGCAGCGCAGCCGCTTGACGTTGCCTCGCATCATGGCCTGACCCGGCTGCTGGCGGCTGTCAAGGAACTGCCGCCGGTTCGCGTGGGGGTCGTCCATCCCTGCGATGCCACCAGCCTGTCCGCCGCGCTTGATGCGCATCGGCTGGGGCTGATCGAGCCGGTCCTGATCGCTCCGCGCGCCAAGCTGGAGGCGGTTGCTCTTGCGCAGGGGGTCGAGCTGCAGGGCCTGCGCATCGAGGACGTGCCGCACAGTCATGCAGCAGCCGAGCGTGGAGCCAGACTTGCCGCCAGCGGCGAAGTCGAGGCACTGATGAAAGGCAGTCTGCACACCGACGAGCTGATGGCGGCTGTCGTTGCTGGTATTGCCGGGTTGCGCACCAAGAGGCGTGTAAGCCATTGCTTTGTGTTGCAGACGGCCAGCTACCCACGCCCCTTCATCGTCACCGACGCGGCCATCAACCTGGCCCCCGATTTGTTGCAGAAGGCCGATATCGCGCGCAATGCCATCGAGCTGGCACAGGTTCTGGGTGTGGCAAGGCCCAGGCTCGCCATCCTCGCCGCCGTCGAGACGGTCAACCCCAACATGCCCGCGACACTGGATGCTGCTGCATTGTGCAAGATGGCCGACCGGGGCCAGATCACCGGAGGCGTGCTGGACGGACCGCTGGCTTTCGACAATGCAGTCTCCATCGAGGCCGCGCGTACCAAGGGCATCACCTCTCCAGTGGCAGGTCAGGCCGACATCCTGCTGGTGCCCGATCTGGAAAGCGGCAATATGCTGGCCAAGCAGCTCATGTACCTGGGCGGCGCTGCCAGCGCAGGCATCGTGCTTGGCGCCAAGGTGCCCATCGTGCTGACCAGCCGCGCGGACTCGCGCGAATCCCGCATTGCATCCTGTGCGATTGCGCTGCTGCTCGCACATCACTACCGGCAGACGCCGCCCTGAAATACATGGCCGATGGCGCCGGACTGGCAAGTGCTGCAGTCTCTGTCCCATCGGCAGACAAAGGCCCTGGCATGAGCAATTCCGTCATCATCGTCCTGAACTGCGGCTCGTCCAGCATCAAGTTCGCCGTATTCGAGGCCGCTCACCCGCTGCCGCGCAAGCCTCTGTGGAACGGCAAGGTGCAGGGGATTGGCGGGCCCGCTCCCGACTTCGGCGAAACCGGCGTCCAGCCCTTTGCCATCGAACTGGGCGCAGAGCATCCGTATCGCGATGCGCTGCGCATCATCCGCGAACGCATCACGGCGCGGCTCGAGGACCGGCCCGTGGCGGCGATTGCCCATCGGGTGGTGCATGGCGGCAGCAAGTATTTCGAGTCCACCCGCATCGATGCAGGCGTGCTGCGAGACTTGCGCAGCTATGTGCCGCTGGCACCGCTGCATCAGCCGTTTGCGCTGGAGGCCATCGAGATCCTGTTGCGCGAGCGGCCCGACATCGTGCAGATAGCCTGCTTTGATACCGGCTTTCATCACAGCCTGCCCAAGGTGGAGCAGATCCTGCCACTGCCCTACGAATGGTGGCAGCGCGGCGTGCGCCGCTATGGCTTTCACGGACTTTCGTATGCCTATATGGCGACCGCGCTGGCCGAGCGTCATGGCGACAGGGCCAGGGGCCGCACCATCGTCGCCCATCTGGGCAGCGGCGCCAGTCTGTGCGGCATGCAGCAGCTGCAAAGCGTGGCGACCACCATGGGCTTCTCGGCCCTGGACGGATTGATGATGGGCACCCGCACCGGGGCGTTGGACCCGGGGGCCGTGCTCTATCTGATGGAGATCGAAAAGCTGACGCTTCAAGAAGTGGGGCGTCTGCTCTATCACGACTCGGGGCTGCTGGGCGTGTCGGGCATCTCGTCCGAGCCGCGCGTGATCCTGCGCCATGTCCGGGATTCAGGTGAGGCTGGCGAGCGGGCGCGCATCGCGCTGGACCTCTTTGTACGCCGCATCGTGCGCGAGATCGGTTCTCTGGTCGCTGCGCTGGGCGGGCTGGACATGCTGGTGTTCACGGCGGGCATTGGCGAGCACAGCGAGGAGATTCGCGCCCGCGTCTGCGCCGATCTGGCATGGCTGGGCCTTGGGCTGGATGAGCAGGCCAATGTAGCCCATGCACCGCTCATTTCATCTGCAGACAGCCGGGTACTGGTGGGAGTTGAGCCCACGAATGAGGAGTGGGTGGCCGCCCGCGATACGGTGCGAGTTCTCGCGGATTCATAGTCTTTTTGACGCGCATCGAGTGGCGGCAGGGCTTGAAGGCGCCATGCCGATATTCATGGCGGCACAGTGCTGAGGCTGGACGGTTGTGCGCCGGCTTCGCTCTCTTGCGCCGGACACTGCCTGGCCGCATCGATGCTCGCCTGGATGGCCGAGCGTGCCTGAGGGCTGTTCTTCCAGCAGCTGGAGCCGGTGAGGGCCGAGGCCTTGAGGTTGGAAGGAAAAAACTTTCAGCAGAAACCGGCAATACGCCCTTCATGGTTGCTGCGGCGCCCGGCCAGAACTCAGGCCATGCTCGACAAGGTTTTTCTGAACCGCATCAGCGACAGCCAGAACAGCACTGCGCCGATTCCCGCCAGCCACACAAAGGGCTTCCATACGGTTTCTATGCCGGCGCCGCGATACAGAATCGCCTGACCCAGCTCCACAAAGTGCGTGGTGGGTGCGAACAGCATCACATCCTGCACCAGCTGGGGCATGGATTCGCGGGGTGTCATGCCGCCAGACAGCAATTGCAGCGGCAGCAGCGTCAACACCATCAGCAGGCCGAACTGCGGCATGCTGCGCGCAACAGTGGCCAGAAAGATGCCCATGGCCGTGGTTGCGAACAGGCACAGGGCCGAGCCTGCCATGAACAGCAGCAGACTGCCTTCGATGGGCACCTTGAGCGCGCCGCGCACGACCAGATTGAGCGAGACACCTGCCGCCAGCAGCACCACGGCTCCCATGGACCAGACCTTGGCCAGCATGATCTCGGTAGGCGTCACGGGCATGACCAGCAGATGCTCGATGGTGCCGTGCTCGCGCTCGCGGATCAGCGCCGCGCCCGTGAGGATGATGGAGAGCATGGTGACGTTGTTGATGATCTGCATCAGTCCGCCGAACCAGATCTTGTTCAGCCCGGGGTTGAAGCGGGCGCGCAGCTCCAGGTCCACGGGCAGTGCGCTGGCTCCCCGGTGGCGCTGCACGAACTCGTTGACTTCGGCCAGCACGATCTGCTGCACGTATCCGCTGCCGGAGAACGCCTGGCTCATGCGCGTGGCATCCACGTTCAGCTGCAGCTCGGCCTTTCTGCCGGCCAGCACATCGCGCTGGAAGTTGGGAGGAATGGTCAGCGAGAAAGTGAAGTCGCCTGCATCCAGCCCAGGATCCACATGGCTGAAATCCACCATCTGCGGCGGCATGAACTGAGGCGGGTAGAACGCCGAGCTGATGCGTGCGGACAGCGGCGACTGGTCTTCGTCGACGATGGCAATCGGCGCCTTGTGCAGCGTATCGGGCATGGCCGTGGCCGCGGTGTACACCGAGGCCGTGAAGGTGTAGACGATGAGCACCAGCATCACCGGGTCGCGCCACAGGCTCCACAGTTCCTTGACGCCCAGGCGCCAGATATTCTTGAGGCTATGCAACATCGTAAAAGTCCAAGGTGTGCCGTGAAGCAGAAGACGCTCTGAACAAGCGCAGGCCCAACGCAGGGACACCGAGCCAGGGCCGCCCCGCAGCGAAGGTGTCGTCCCCCTCCCGCGCAGCGAGAGAGGGGGAAGGCGCGCAGCGACTCAGGGGGAGCTTCATTACTTCTCCTGCTTGGGCAGAGCCCAGATGGCCACGCCCATGATCACGGGAATGGCGATCAGCAGCGGCAGCAAGGTAGGCGCCAGATCGTGCAGGCCCAGCGCCTTGTTGAAGACGCCGCGGCTGATGGCGAACATATAGGTGGCCGGGTAGATCTCGCCAATCCAGCGGCCGGCGCCTTCGAGCGAGGACACCGGATCGGTCAGCCCCGAGAACTGCGTGGCCGGAATCAAGGTGCCCAGCATGGCAAAGAACATGGCGGCAATCTGGCTGCTGGTGACGGCAGAGGCCAGCAGCCCCATGCCTGTGGCAATGACGCTGAAGAGCAGGGCGGCCATGACGAGCAGGGGAAAGCTGCCGGTCATGGGCACGCCGAACACGAATACCGCCATGGCGCACATCAGAAAGAAGTTCAGCATGGCCAGCACCACATAAGGCAGCTGCTTGCCCAGTAGAAACTCGATGCGGGTCACGGGAGTGACGTAGAGGTTGACGATGGAGCCCAGCTCTTTTTCGCGCACCACGGCCAGGGCTGTGAGCATGGCGGGCAGCATCATCAGCAGCAGCGGAATCACGGCCGGCACCATGGCGGGCAGGCTTTTCACATCGGGGTTGTAGCGAAAGCGGGTTTCCAGGCTGACCTGGCTGCCCAGCTGCACGCCCAGTCGCTCGCGCGCCTGCTGCACCAGCCACAGCTGGTGCATGGCCTGGACATAGCCTTTGACGGTCTCGCCGCGCTGGGGCATGGCGCCGTCAAACCAGGCGCCCACGGCAACCTTCGAGCCGCGCAGTACATCACGGCCAAAACCGGGTGGAATCTCGATGGCCAGCGCCAGCTCGCCGCTCTTCATGCGCCGGTCCAGGTCCGCGTAGTCCTGGATGGGAGGCATTTCAATGAAATAGCGCGAGCCTGCGAGATTGTTCACATAGTTCTGGCTGATGGTGCTCTGGTCGCGGTCGAGCACGGCAAACTTCAGGTCTTCGACGTCCATGCTGATGCCGAAGCCGATCACCACCATCAGCACCAGCGAGCCCACCAGAGCCAGGGTGGCGCGCACGGGATCGCGCTGCAGCTCCAGCGACTCGCGCCACAGATAGCTCCACAAGCGTTGCAGGCTGAAGCCAGGGCCTTTGTGCGCGTCGGAAACAGGAGCTTGCTGCGCTTTATCTGTATTGGTATCAGATACTTTTGATGCTGAAGATAAGGCTGAGTCAGCGGTGGCAGCTTCTTTTTTGATATCAAGCACGGGCGCTGCCTCGCCCGAGGCCTCCACCAGATAGCCGATGAAGGCCTCCTCCAGGGTGGCCGCGCCGCGCTTGGCGGTCAGTGCTGCCGGCCTGTCGCTGTCCAGCACCTTGCCCGCATGCATCATGGACATGCGGTCGCAGCGCTCGGCTTCGTTCATGAAGTGCGTGGAGATGAAGATCGTCACCCGGTCGCGGCGCGAGAGCTCGATCAGCAAGCGCCAGAACTGATCGCGAGCCACGGGGTCCACGCCCGAAGTGGGCTCGTCGAGAATCAGCAGCTCCGGCTTGTGCACCATGGCCACGGCCAGAGACAAGCGCTGGCGCATACCCAGCGGAATATTGCCGGGCAGCGTCTCGCGCACTTCGGTGAGGCCGAAGCGGGTGAGCATTTCCTCGACCCGCGCGGGGATCTCGGTCGGCTCCACGTGGAAGAGTTCGGCGTGCAGCACCAGGTTCTGCAGCACGGTCAGCTCGCCGTAGAGCGAGAAGGCCTGCGACATATAGCCCACGCGCCGGCGCGTGGCCACATCATGCGGATCAATCTTCTTGCCAAACAGCCAGGCATCGCCCTCGCTGGCAGGCAGCAGCCCGGTCAGCATCTTCATGGTGGTCGATTTGCCGCATCCGTTGGAGCCCAGAAAACCGAAGATCTCGCCACGACGAATGCGGAAATTCACGTGGTCCACGGCCACGAAATCGCCAAAGCGCATGGTGAGATCACGCGCCTCGATGGCGATGTCGTCATCGCTGGTCTGCAGCGGCGGGATCACCACGGCGGCATGGCCGCGCTTTTTTTCCTCGGGCAGCAGGGCGATGAAGGCGGCCTCCAGCGCCGGCATGCCGGTGCGCTGCAGCAACTCGGCGGGGGTGCCGGTGGCCAGAATCAGGCCGTCATCCATGGCAGCCAGCCAATCGAATCGCTGGGCCTCGTCCATATAGGCCGTGGCCACGATCACGCTCATCTGCGGGCGCTGGCCGCGAATGCGGTTGATCAGATCCCAGAACTGCGCGCGCGCCAGCGGATCCACGCCGGTCGTGGGCTCGTCGAGAATCAGCAGGTCGGGGTCGTGGATGAGGGCGCAGCACAGCGCCAGCTTCTGCTTCATGCCGCCCGAGAGCTTGCCGGCAGGGCGGGAGAGGAATTTCTGCAGTCCGGTGCTCTGGGTCAGATCGTCGATGCGCGCCCGGCGCTCGGCCGCGTCATGACCGAAAAGGCGGCCGAAGAACTGCAGATTTTCTTCCACCGATAGTGTGGGGTAGAGGTTCTTGCCCAGGCCTTGAGGCATGTAGGCAATGCGGGGGCAGACGGCATCGCGGTGCTTTTTGCTGCGCATGTCGCCGCCAAGCACCTGTATCTCGCCGCCCTGCAGGGCGCGCGCGCCGGCAATCAAAGACAACAGGCTTGACTTGCCCACGCCGTCAGGGCCGATCAGGCCGACCATGATGCCTGCAGGAATCTCCAGGCTCAGTCCGCGCAGCGCCTGCGTCTTGCCGTAGGCGAGCGTCACATTGCGCAAAGTGGCTACATGCTGGGTCATGGCAAATGGGGACGCAACGTTCAAGAGGCAGAAGCGTCGTCGGTGCGCAGTTCCAGCTTGGCCGGCCATTCGCGCTCTTTATCGAGCTTGATCCAGGCCACGCCGGGCAGGCCTGTCTTGACTTGAGTCAGGTGCTTTTGCAGCAGGTCCGGTGCAATACGTGCCTTGACGCGGAACATCAGCTTCTGTCTTTCGCTGGCCGTCTCCACAGTCTTGGGCGTGAATTGGGCGGTGCTGGCGACAAAGGACACCTGAGCCGGAATCACATATTGCGGAGCCGCATCCAGCACGATGCGCACCTCGGTGCCAAGGGCCACTCGGCCTGCCACGGTCTCGGGCAGGAAGAAGCTGATGTAGACGTCCGAGACATCCACCATGTTCAGCACCTTGCCGCCTGCGCCGATCACCTCGCCGGGCTGGGCCAGCCGGTATTGCACGCGGCCATCGCGCGGGGCGGTGAGTTCGCTGTCCTTCACATCGGCATCGATGCGCTGGACGGTGGCGGCAGCGGCCGTCACCGCCGATTCCGCACCTATGGTCTGGGCCTTGGCTGCGTCGATGGCCGCCTTGGCGGCCGTGGCCTGGGCCTGGGCGGCCTTGAGCGCGGCCTGGGCGCCACGCACGCGGGCCCGGTCGTCGTCCAGCTCCTGCTCCGATGAAGCACCTTCGCGCGCCAGGGTCTCGGAGCGCTTGACGCGGCGCAGTGCTGCATCCAGTTCGGCCTCGCGCTGGGCCACCGTGGCCATGGTGGCCGCGTACTGGCTTTCGCGCAGCGCGATTTCGGCGCGTGCCGAGGTCACCGCATGAGAGGCGCGCTCACGACCGGCTATGGCTTCGCGCTGCTGAGCCTGCAGGCTTTCGATCTGCATGCGCGCCAGTGGCTGACCGGCTTTCACGAACTCGCCTTCCTGCACCAGGATTTCAGCGATGCGGCCGGCGTATTTGGTGGCGACGTCGATTTCGGTGGCTTCGATGCGGCCGTTGCCGCTGACGAGGCCTTCGGATGCCTGTGCGCTGCGCCATTGCTGCCAGCCATAGGCGCCCAGGGCGGCGGCGGCAACGATGAGCGCGGCGATGGTCAATTTCTTGTTCATGGGCATGGATTCGCAGTCAAGGTTGGAGGGCTGCAGGGCTGGGGGCTCTGTTCTGGCCTTGAGCCAAGTAGCCTCCACCCAAAGCGGCATAGAGAGCGACCTGGGTGGACAGCAGGGCTTCACGGCCCTGAACCAGTTGCTGCTCGGCACTCAGCAGGTCGCGTTCGGCATCCAGCACATCGAGATAGGGCGAGGCTCCCTGGTCATAGCGCAGCCGGGCCAGTCGGGCACGTTCCTTGAGTGCAGCGCGCTGATCGGTCAGCACCACGAGCTGCTGCTCGAGCATGGTGCGGCTGGACAGCGCGTCCAGCACTTCGCGCATTGCTGTCTCTATGGTTTTTTCGTACTGGACGACCGCCATGTTCTGTCGCACGGCCTGCAGATTCAGGTTGGCCTGGCGCTGGCCGCCGTCAAAGATCGGCAGCGAAATCGTGGGAGCAAACTGCCAGGCACGGCTGCCGCTTCTGAACAGGCCGTCGAGTTCGGCGCTGGCCGTGCCCCAGCTGCCGGTCAGCGCGATACGGGGCAGAAACGCGGCGCGTGCGGCGGCCACGTTGGCCTTGGCCGCCTGCAGCCCGTACTCGGCGGCAATGATGTCGGGGCGCTGTATCAGCAGATCGGACGGCAGGCCTTCGGGAATCGGTTTCAGGATCCCGGCGGTGGAGCTGCTCTTTGGCAAGCGGTCTGCATCCATTCCCGTGAGCTGCTGCAGTGCATTGGCCTGCAGCGCGCGTTGCTGTGCCAGCTGGGTGCCTATGGCCTTGGCCTGGTGAACCAGAGTCTGTACCTGCGTGAGCGCATAGCGAGAGGTGGAGCCCACCTCGGTGCGGCGCTTGAAGATGCGCAGCGATTCCTCTCGGCTGGCAATCGTGCGCTGGGTCAGGGCCAGGCGCTCATCGAGGCTGCGCAGGGCTAGGTAGTTCAGTGCCACCTGCTTGACGAGAGTGGATTGAACTGCATGCTGCGTGGCATCCAGCGCCAGATAGTTGCCTAAAGCAGCCTCGCTGAGGCTTTTGACACGGCCCCAAAGATCGAGTTCCCAGCTGTTGAGGCCGACAAAGACTTGCTGATCGCCGGCGACGACGGAGCGGCCGCTGGCGTTGAGGTCGGCGGGAACACGTGCTCTGCCATGGCTGCTGCCCAGGCCAACGCTCGGCAGTCGAGCAGCACTCTGTATGTCATAGGCAGCCTGGGCCTCCTGCACACGCAGCAATGCAAGGCGCTGGTCCTGATTGTGGGCAAGAGCTGCGCGAATCAGCTCCTGCAGGTTTTGGTCAAGGTAGAAGTCTTGCCAGGCAATCGATGCCGTATTTGCTGGCGCAGCGTTCTCTTGTTTTTTTGTCCACTCCTGAGGCCACTTGTCCGGCAGCTTGGCCTGGGCCTGTGGCTGCAGCATCGGCACCGTCGGGCTGCAGGCTGCCAGTGCTGTCAGCAATGTGGCTGCTGCCAGCAGGCGCATCGGTGTGGTGTTGTAGGGGGGTGTGCGATTTGCTGAAGGGGCCATGAATGCAGAACCTGCGACTTGAAAGCTTTTGGCTTCCGGTTATCGCAAGATTTGTATAGATGTGTATCCCTAGTATTGGGGGGTGGCTCGCAATTCAGTTTGAGCTAGGTCAAGCAATGGAGTCAAGCGCCAGAAACAACAAAGCCCCGCGAGGCGGGGCTTTGTTGTTTCGGTGCACGAAGGGCTTAGCCGCCGCGACGCATCATGTCGAAGAACTCCACATTGTTCTTGGTGGCCTTCATGTTCTTGATCATGAGTTCCATGGACTCGATCTCGTCCATGTTGTACATGAACTGACGCAGGATGCGGGTCTTCTGCAGGATCTCGGGAGGCAGCAGCAACTCTTCACGGCGGGTGCCGCTCTTGTTGAGCTCGATGGCCGGGAAGACGCGCTTCTCGTAGAGGCGACGATTCAGGTGCAGTTCGCTGTTGCCCGTGCCCTTGAATTCTTCAAAGATCACTTCGTCCATGCGGCTGCCGGTGTCGACCAGTGCAGTGGCGATGATGGTCAGGGAGCCACCTTCTTCCACATTGCGGGCGGCGCCGAAGAAGCGCTTGGGGCGCTGCAGGGCGTTGGAGTCCACACCGCCGGACAGCACCTTGCCCGACGAGGGCACGACGTTGTTGTAGGCGCGGGCCAGACGGGTGATGGAGTCCAGCAGGATGACCACATCCTTGCCCAGTTCCACCAGGCGCTTGGCGCGCTCGATCACCATTTCGGCGACATGCACGTGGCGGGTGGCAGGCTCGTCGAAGGTGGAGGCGATGATTTCGCCCTTGACCGAGCGCTGCATTTCCGTCACTTCTTCGGGGCGCTCGTCCACCAGCAGCACCATCAGGTGCACATCGGGGTGATTGGCGGTGATGGCGTGCGCAATGCTCTGCATCATCATGGTCTTGCCGCTCTTGGGCGGTGCCACGATCAGCGCGCGCTGGCCGCGGCCGATGGGGGCGATGATGTCGATGATGCGGCCGGTGATGTTCTCTTCGCCCTTGATGTCGCGCTCCAGGCGCATCTGTTCCTTGGGGAACAGAGGGGTCAGGTTTTCAAACAGCACCTTGTGCTTGTTTTGCTCGGGCGAATTGCCATTGACCTTGTCGAGCTTGGTCAGTGCGAAGTAGCGCTCGCCATCCTTGGGGATGCGCACTTCGCCTTCGATCATGTCGCCGGTGTGCAGGTTGAAGCGGCGCACCTGGCTGGGCGAGATGTAGATATCGTCGGTGCTGGCGGTGTAGCTGGTATCAGGGCTACGCAGAAAGCCGAAGCCATCGGGCAGGATTTCCAGCACGCCGTCGGCGAAGACCTGTTCACCGGCCTTGGCGCGCTTTTTGATGATGGCGAACATCAGTTCCTGCTTGCGCATGCGACCGACGTTTTCGATCTCAAGCGCTTCGGCCTGCTTCAAGACTTCAGACACGTGCAGTGCCTTGAGTTCATTAAGGTGCATGAAATGACTCCAAGCGTGGAGTGAGAATAACCAGGGGGGGAGGCGTAGAGCCTAACGAGACACTGTGAAAGTGGGCAGGCTTGCCTGAAGAAAATCCAGCGCGGCCCCATGCGGTGGCCGGCGGTTCATACATTATGACAGGAAAACTGGCGCAGCTTGCAAGCAATTTATCGAGGATTTGTCATCTGCAGCCTGTGCCGGGTCTATAGCAGATGCAAATGGGGGTGGGCAGCGGGTGCCCAGAAGCAAACAGAGCTCCATTGGGAGCTCTGTTTGTTGAATGCATTAGATATGCTGGTCGAGGAAGGCGGACAGTTGCGTCTTGTTCAGCGCGCCAACCTTGGTGGCGGCCAGTTGGCCGTCCTTGAACAACATCAGTGTGGGAATGCCGCGAATGCCGAACTTGGCTGGGATCTCACGGTTTTCGTCCACATTCATCTTGGCGATCTGCACCTTGCCTTTGTAGCCTTCGGCCACATCGTCCAAGATGGGGGCGATCATCTTGCAAGGGCCGCACCATTCAGCCCAGTAATCCACCAGCACGGTCGTGCCGGGTTGCAGTACGTCAGACTCAAAGCTTGCATCCGTGATGTGCTTGATCAATTCGCTGGCCATTTGTAGTCCTGGATTTTCTTGAATCAAAAAGGTAGGCGGTCTATTCGCCTAGTGAGTTGATTGTGACAGAAACTCATCTCCCGCCACGGTGTGTGGCTGGTTGTTTGCAGCTATCGCGCTAATAGTGCCCGCAATATTGCAGAAATGCCGTCGGTGGTATTCTGCGCACCCTTTGGCGGCCGGTGGCTGCCGGCAGATTGAGGTGGTAGAAGTATGAGTGTCTCGGAGCCCTTGATGGCCGATTCCGAATGGGTCTGTGATGTGGCAGTGATCGGTGCCGGGCCTGCAGGCTTGATGGCGGCCGAGCAATTGGCAAAGGCCGGCTTGTCGGTCAGAGTGTTCGAGGCGAAAGCCTCGGCGGCTCGCAAATTCCTCATGGCCGGCAAAGGCGGTCTCAATCTTACGCACTCCGAGGAGTTTTCGAGCTTTGTCACTCGCTATGGCTGCCGCTCTGCAGATTTGACTCCCTGGCTCGAAAAGTGGGGTGCGAGCGAGCTTCAGGCCTGGGTCAAGGAGCTGGGTTTTGATACCTTTGTGGGGACATCCGGAAGAGTGTTCCCTGCGGATATGAAGGCAGCGCCGCTGTTGCGTGCCTGGCTGGTGCGTATGAAGTCGCAGGGCGTCCAGTTTCATATGCGTCACCGCTGGGTCGGCTGGGCAGAGGATGGCAAGCCCGTTCTTCAGACAGAAAGTGCCAGGGTCAAGATTGGCTGCAAAGCTTTGGTGCTGGCGACGGGCGGCGGCAGCTGGGCGCGTCTTGGCTCGGATGGCGCTTGGGTTTCGCTGCTGCAGGACAGGGGGGTGGGCATTGCCCCGCTGCAGGCGGCCAACTGTGGCTTTGATGTGGGCTGGCCGCAAGGGCGTGAAGCCGGCTGGAGCGAGGTCTTTGCTCAGCGCTTTGCCGGGCAGCCGTTCAAGTCGGTGGTTTTGAAGTTTGCGGACGAGCAAGGTGCCGGCTTTGAGCGTCAGGGTGAATTTGTTGCGACGCAGACCGGGGTGGAGGGGAGCCTGATCTATGCTGTCTCCTCCCTGTTGCGGGACTGCATTGCCCGCCAGGGCGCTGCGTGCTTCGAGCTGGATCTGTTGCCGCAGTGGAGTGCGGAGCGTGTGCAGCAGGAGGTGATGCGGCCGCGCGGCTCGCGCAGTCTCAGCAGTCATCTCAAAGGGCGTCTGGGGCTTGATGGCATCAAGGCGGGTTTGCTGTATGAGGTGCTCGGCAAGGATGGCATGGCGGACATGAAGCGCCTGGCATCCACGATCAAGGCAGTGCCTTTGACGGTGATCGCACCGCGTCCCATCGATGAGGCCATCAGCACTGCAGGCGGAGTTCGTCTGGAGGCTCTGGATGCGCGGGGTATGTGTGCCGCTCTGCCTGGCGTCTTCTGTGCGGGAGAAATGCTGGACTGGGAGGCCCCCACGGGCGGTTATCTGCTCACGGCCTGTATGTCCTCTGGTGTTCATGTGGCCGAAGGGGTGCAGAACTTCCTGCAGGGCAACTGACTCGCGAGCTTGTGCTTGTCTGTGCGGCGGGGGGCGCAGCATTGAACTCTGGGGCGATCCTGTCCTGATGGCGGGTGCTCTTGCCTGCCGCAGCGCATAGGCAGGCTAGGGTTGGCGGCAACTCGGCATTGCTGTTGCTATTTGGGCAGGCATCGAGCTGGGCCCCGGAGCATGGCTGCCATGAAGATCTTCAATCCGAGGGGAAGGTCCTTGTCCACCGGGCGATGCAGGAGCTCCCGGAAATACCCGGACATGTGTCTGATTGACTCTTGAGTTGGGCTTTGTGACAGGATGGCAGTGTCTCAAGCCCTGCCTGGGGCCGGCTTTGGGTGGGCGGCCGCAAGTGGCGGGCGCCCCTCCTACGAGGCGAACTCTTGCTGTGGGACAGATGTCTTGAACCGGAGACATTACGCTGGCAACATTGCTCCATCGGTTGAGGAGTCGTGACGGATTTGCGTTGTTACCGGAAAAGGAGGTTGGACATGTTTTTCGGCAAGATCTTCGGTTTTGGACGTTCCGAACCGCGCTATATCCGCCGTACGCGTGCCTATCTGCAAGAGGCGCGCATGGCTGTTCTGGAGCACACTATCGCGGCGGAGTACTACCAGTCCTCCGCTCAGATGTACGCCGAACGTGCTGCGCGACTGGAAGATGAATTGCGAGCCTGGGAGCAGGGCGAGCAGCATATTCCCGTGGTGCCGCATCACTATCCCTATGTCCCTCACTCTGCACACAAGGCCGTCGCCGTAGATGCGCCGCCCGTGGGTGCTTCGGTGGGCGTGGTGAGAGCTGCCTGAGCGGAGAAAAGAAAAAGCCTGTATGAATGCATACAGGCTTTTGAAT
>NZ_BBXH01000030.1:0-71320 GCF_001010305.1 Comamonas sp. E6 | reverse complement strand
CAAGTGTCTGCTGCCATTCGGTGTCGGAGGTCAACTGATCGCTTTGATGGGCGCAGCCGCCCAGCAGCAGGGCGCTGGCTAGAGCTGTCAAGGCCAAAGGATTGAAACGCTGGCGCGGCTGCGCCGCAGAAATGAAAGTCCACATATGAGCTGATTGCGTTCGTCTGAGACGGGGCATGGCTTCGTAGCTGTAGATTTCGTACCGGCTTTGCCCACCGAGTTTTGCCGCGATACTGCGGGGCATTGCCCCTGTCGCGCGTTCATTGTCGTGCCTTGCCGGATTCCCGTGCACATGTCCGTATTGCTTCCCCCCGCGTTTCTGGCCCGTGTGGCCGCCACCCTGCTGCTGGCCTGGCTGGCCGCACAGCTCTGTCTGGTGTTGCATACGCCGCTGCCCTGGATGCTGGGTCCGCTGATTTCCGTCTCCCTGCTATCGATTGGCGGGGCGCCCACCCAAAGCTGGGCCAGGCTGCGCGATCTGGGGCAGTGGACGATAGGCTGCGCTCTGGGCCTGTATTTCACGCCTGCGGTGACCGAGCTGGTCGCTGGTCTGTGGTGGGCGATTGCGCTGGCCATTGCCTGGGCCCTGTTGCTGGGCTGGGCCTTCGGGCGCTGGCTGTATCGCGTGCAGGCAGGCTCCATGCTGGCGCAACCGGGCATGGACGAAGAGCGCTTGCGCGCCACGACCTATTTCTCGGGCGCGATAGGTGCGGCCTCGGAGATGACGCTGCTGGCCGAGCGCGAGCAGGCGCGCACTGATCTGGTGGCCGCGGCACACAGCCTGCGGCTGGTGATAGTCACGGTGAGCATTCCCTTTGCACTGCAATGGTCGGGATTGCAGGGCGACCCAGGCCTGACGCTGCCCAGCGTGCGCACCGTGCAATGGCCGGGCTTTGCCTGGCTGGTGCTGGCCACCGGCGCCGGGGCATTGCTGATGCTCAGGCTCAGGCGTGCCAATCCCTGGTTTCTGGGTGCGCTGGCCGTATCCATGGGCTTGACCATGG
Organism: Comamonas sp. E6; assembly: GCF_001010305.1. Classification (NCBI taxonomy): domain Bacteria; kingdom Pseudomonadati; phylum Pseudomonadota; class Betaproteobacteria; order Burkholderiales; family Comamonadaceae; genus Comamonas; species Comamonas sp. E6. The sequence continues at coordinate 70,316 of NZ_BBXH01000030.1, read as the reverse complement.
CAGGCCTGGAGCTGTCCGCCGTGCCGCAATGGCTGATGAATGCCGCCCAGCTGGTGATCGGCGTCAGCCTGGGGGTGCGCTTTCGACGTGATTTCCTGCACACGGCGCCGCGCTGGCTGGGCATGGTGGCGCTGGGTACCGTGGGGTTGATGGCAGTCTGCGCCGGTTTTGCCTGGCTGCTGCACTGGGCCACCGGCCTGCCCTGGGTGACCTTGTTGCTGGGCACATCGCCGGGTGGCATTACCGAGATGGCCATCACCGCCAAGGTCCTGCAACTGGGCGTGCCCGTGGTCACGGCCTTTCAGGTCTGCCGGCTGATTGCCGTGCTGCTGCTGGTAGCGCCGCTGTACCGATGGCTGAACAGAGCACTGCCAGGAGCGAGGCCATGATCCGCGGCAGGCGAAATCCCTGGAAGTCGGTCTTGATCCTCAGCGCATGCGCCGGCTTTGTGATGGCCGGGCTTCTGATGTGGATGGCCTGGGAGCACAACCCCCAGTGCGAGATTCACTGCGCAGAGCAAGGCATTGACTGGGGCTACTGGCTGGCGCTGGGTGCGGCAGGGGGGCTGCTGGGCTTTTTTGGCTGCATGCTGAGTGCCTGCGTGTTGATGCTGTTGTGCAGAAAGTCATAGCGGCTCGCGCTTTTCCGGTAAGCACTAGAGTGTGTTTTCAGGCATCAAAAAAGCCACTCTTTCGAGTGGCTTTTTGCAAGGTGTTCAGTGAATGATTACCGGCTGCTGGGCCAGGCCCGTGTAGGTGTCGAGAATTTCCTCCACCTCCTCCTCGGTGGGGGCATCCTGCTGCCAGGCGAGGATCTGCTTCTGGAACATTTCGGCCCAGGAACCATCCAGATACACCTCCTTGCCCGAACGCTTGTCCACGATTTCGAAGCCGTGGCGCGGCAGTTGATGGGCTTGCTCGGTCTCGGCCTTGGCTTTGCCTGCCGGAACGTCTGCCTCCATATCGGGACGCAGATGGAGCACCGCAAAGGATTCAGAGTCGTAAAGCATTTGCATGGTGTTCCTCCTTTCACTTCCGTTATGAGCATGCCTGCCATGGATATGGCGACAGGGTGCCGCATTTCAAGGTGGAAATGCCTGCTCTTGGCACTTGGGCACAGTATTCCATGGATTTGGCATGGTTGTGGGCAACTGGCTTTCCCGATCTGTAGTAGGCAAGTCCTTGAATGGCGCGACAGCGTTCAGCCCGAGCCGATGCAGGTTGCAGGCCTTGGCTGAGAGGTGAGTGAGCGCTTTGAGCGCGGTGCTCTCGGGGTTTACGCCAGGCTGCGGCATGGAGGCTATTGCGGCGCGGGCAGATATTTCCTGAGCTGCAGGTCGACAAAGTCGTCCTGTCCCTGAGTGAGCTTGATGCGCACGGGCAGGTATTGCATGGACGGAGCCAGCCAGACCGATCCGCGCTGGTCGCTGCTGCTTTTGCCGGGCAGCTTGTCCAGGCGCCACGCCATGACGCCGCCAAATGGCAGCTCCAGCGCCTCGCTGGCACCCACGCGGAACTGCCAGCGCACGGCCGAGCGTGCGCTGCTGGTGGTCAGCTCTATCAGCGTGCCTGGCGGGTATTTATCGGGGGCGGCAGCCATCAGGGCCGAGAGCTGTAGAAACACGCTGAGGCGGTCCTGCACGCCATCGCCGATGGCCGCATCGGTCTGGCCGCCGCTGTAGTGTGCCTTGCCACTGGCCACATCAAAGGCGGCGGACTGGGTTTTTCGCCCCTTGTCGCTGAAGTTGAGCGGTTGCAGGCCCTTGGGTGTGATCAGCCCCTCGCTGGTCTGGGCGCGCTCGCCGAGCAAGAACATGCTGATCGACTGCCTGGCCTGGTAATACTGGCCGTCATGCTGCCATTGCAGCTGGGCGCCGGCCGAGTATTGAAAACCCTTGACCTGACCCGAGGCATTGAACTCCAGCGTGGCGGAGTTGGGCAGGGTGACGGGCAGCACAGAGTCAGGTGGCAGCGGCGCGCTGCCTGCGGGCGTGACCTGGATGGGGCGGGCCGTGTCGGCACCATTGGCTTCGGGAGGCTCGGCCATGGGCTCGGGAGCCGGCTCTGCTGCAGCAGCGGGCAGCTCTGTATTGGCGGGTGCTTCTGTTCCAGGAGTTTCTTGCGTTTGTGGTTCCTGGACTGGAGGCGGATTTGGCTCTGATTCCTGCTCGTCCGGGACGGGGGCAGGCACGGGAGCAGGAGCCGGCGCCCGGGGTGAGGCCTGGGGTCTGGGCGCCGGGGCTGGAGCCGGTTTGGGCGCTGCGGGTGCAGGCGGCGGAGGAGGGGGCGCCTGCAGCATGCGCGTCTCCATCACGATCTGGTCGGCCGCCGCTTTGTCCGGCGGGCTTAGTTCGGGCAGGCCCCAGAGCAACAGCCCATGGGCTGCCAGCACCAAGCCGGTGATGGGCAGCAGTGTCTTGCGTGCCTGGCTTGTCTGAGGGGAGCGGCCCATGAGCGTGATTCTGAGATTGCAGGTTTCAGTGGTTGGGATCGGCGCGCCAGCCCAGATCGCTGGAAAGCTGGCGGGCGGCCGCCTGCAGTGGCGCGTCTATGGCTCCACCATAGTCCGGGTCGAAAGTCGCCAGCGAGCCCAGGGTCATCAGCCCCAGCACAATATGGCCGGATGCATCGAAGACCGGCACGCAAAAGGCCACGATGCCCGGCAGCACGGTGTCGACCACGCGGGCCGTGCCGCGCGCACGGACTTCGGCCAGCATGTCCGCAACGGCCTCTTCGGTCTGGGGCAGGTCCTGGCGTCTGGCCTTGCGCGCACGTTCGATCTCGGGCTCCAGCAACGCGGCCGTCGCCTCGCGCGGCAGCCAGGCACCGAAGCAGCGCCCTGTAGCCGAGGCCAGCATGGGCATGACGTCGCCCAGGCGCAGATTGGCAGTGACGGACTGCGCCGATTCCTCCCAATGCACGATGGTCGGGCCATGGTTGCCCCAGACGGCAATGGCCAGCGTGTGGTTGAGAGTCTCGAGCAGCGCCGGAATGCGCTCCCGCGCCAGACGCACCGGGTCGAGGCGGGCCAGGGAGGCCAGGCCGATCTTGAGCGCCGCAGGGCCCAGGTCGTAGCGCGAATTGCGTTCGTCCTGCGCCACCAGGCCGATGCGCTGAAAGCTCACCAGATAGCGGTGCGCCTTGGCGGCACTCATGCCGGCGGCGGCGGCGACATCCTTGAGCATCAGCGGGCCGCTGGCCTGCGCCAGCGCTTCGATGAGGGAGAAACCCACTTCGACCGACTGAATCCCTGCGCGTTCCTTTTCCATTGCAATAGAATCGTGTTTTGTTTAGTTAAATCAATTTAACCAATCGTAATTTTGGCTAGCGTTGTCAGGCATTGTGCCAGCACCGCTGCCGTGAGCAGAGGGACAGAGAATGAAACTGGCAACCTACAAGGATGGCTCGCGCGACGGGCAACTGGTCGTGGTCTCGCGTGACCTGAGCCAGGCCTGCTATGCCACCGGTATTGCCAGCCGCATGCAGCAGGTGCTGGACGACTGGAGCTATATGGCCCCCCAGCTGCAGGATCTGTCGCACGAACTCAATCACGGCAAGGCCCGCCACGCGTTTCTCTTCGATCCCCAGCGCTGCATGGCACCGCTGCCACGAGCTTATCAGTGGGCCGATGGCTCGGCCTATATCAACCATGTGGAGTTGGTGCGCAAGGCGCGCAATGCCGAGGTGCCGGCCAACTTCTACACCGACCCGTTGATGTACCAGGGCGGCAGCGATGATTTCATCGGCCCCTGCGACGATGTGATCGTGCCCAGCGCGGCCATGGGCATAGACTTCGAGGCAGAGATTGCCGTCGTCACCGGCGATGTGCCCATGGGCACGGATGCCAAGGATGCGCTGGACGGCGTTCGTCTCGTCATGCTGGCCAATGACGTGAGCCTGCGCAATCTGATACCTGGCGAACTGGCCAAGGGTTTCGGCTTTTTCCAGAGCAAGCCCGCCACGGCCTTCAGCCCTGTGGCCGTGACACTTGACGAGCTGGGCGATGCCTGGAAGGGCGGTCGTCTGCATCTGACGCTGCAGAGCACCTGGAACGGCCGCAAGGTCGGCATGTGCGATGCGGGCGAGGAGATGACTTTTCACTTCGGCCAGCTGATCGCCCATATCGCCAAGACCCGCAATGTACGTGCCGGCTCCATCGTGGGCAGCGGCACGGTGAGCAACAAGGGCGTGGAGACCGGCAGCGGCAAGAACAAGCGCGTGGAATGGCCCAAGGGCTATAGCTGCATCGCCGAAAAGCGCTGCATAGAGACCATTCAGGACGGCGCACCCAAGACCGAGTTCATGCAGTTCGGCGACACCATCCGCATCGAGATGAAGGGCAAGGACGGCCAGAGCATCTTCGGCGCCATCGACCAGAACATTGCGCCGCCCGGCGGCAGCAAGGATGACTTGCCCGAAGCTCAGCCTCTGGATAGCTCTGAAGACTAAGCCCTCGTTGCTGCCGCCATGCCCATGTCAAGTCTGAATCTCTCGCGCTGGATTTCGCCTCTGAAGGTCGTGTCGGCCATAGCGTTCGCTTTGTTGACGGGCCTGTCCATGGCGGCAGAGCCTGCCGCCGAACCTGCAGTCAGTTGCCCGCCGCCGTTCAGTCCGCCAACGCCGGCCGAAGTGCAGGCCATGGCCCCCCAGATGCAGGACAGAGGCCTGCTCTGGCGCGTGCAGGACGGCGAGCGCACCAGCTGGCTTTACGGCACTTTGCATGTGGGCAAGCGGGAGTGGATCTTGCCCGGCCGCACCATCTTGCGTGCCATGGTTGCGACGGATTTGCTGGCGCTGGAGCTGGATGTGCTGAATCCGCAGGTCATGCAGCAGTTGATCGACGGCTTCCAGGCCCGTGTCGACGCCCCTGCGCTGCCCGCAGATCTGGACGCTCGGCTGGCGCAGCAGCGCAAGCGAGCCTGTGCCGAGCATCTGAGCACGCAACGTCCGGACGCCCAACTGCTGGGACTGGTCAGCCAGCTGGGCCGCAAGCATGGGCTGATGGTCGAATTTGGCGCCGATCTGCAGCTGGCGAGCCTGGCCGGTGCCGTGCGCAAGCCTGTGCTGGGGCTGGAGTCGGCGCAGACCCAGCTCGAGGAGCTGCTTTCCGACGATCCCTTGGAGGTACAGGAAAGCGTGCGCGACGGGCTGGAGCAGCTCGAAGATCCCAAGTCCCCGGAAATCCTGCAACAGCTGGCGAACATCTGGGCAAGCGGCAACGAAAAACAGCTGGAGAACTATGCCGACTGGTGCGACTGCATCAAGACCGAGCGTGACCGGCTCAAGTACGCGCGCCTCATGGATGGACGCAATCCGGGTATGGCAGACGGCATTGTGCGTCAGCTCCAGCAGGGCAAGACCGTGTTTGCCGCCGTGGGAGCGCTGCACATGGTCGGGCCCAAGGGCCTGCCCGAGCTGCTGCGTCAGAAAGGCTATCAGGTCGAGCGCGTGAGCTTCAAACTGCCACCCATACAGAAATCAGAGTCAAAACCGATTCAAACCGAATAGAGACAAGCGCAGGCAGCTATCAATTAATAGAAAAGGCCGCCTGGCGGGGTCTAAAAATCATTCCACAACCCCCTACATCACCCTCAAGGAGACAAACGATGGATCGTCGTCAATTCCTGGCTGCCATGGCAGCCAGCTCGGCTGCTGCCGCATCCCCCTTCGCCATGGCGCAGGACTGGCCCGCCAACCCTGTGCGCTGGGTCGTGCCCTACCCACCCGGAGGCGGTACCGATGTACTGGCCCGCACGGTGGCCGAATCCATGCGCAAGACGCTGAACCAGACCATCGTGGTGGACAACCGTCCCGGTGCCTCGACGAATATCGGCGGCCAGCTCGTTGCCGCGGCCAAGCCCGATGGCTACACCATCATGTCGGCCGACAACGCCATCCTGGCGTTCAACGAGCACCTGTTCAGCAAGCTGCCCTTCAGCCCCGACAAGGATTTCACCTATGTGGGCGGCATCAGCCGCTTCCCCATGGCGCTGGTTGTCAACCCTGCGTTCGAAGCCAAGGATTTCAAGGAATTCCTGGCCTATGCCAAGGCCAACCCCGGCAAGCTCAACTACGCCTCGCCCGGCAATGGCTCGCCCCACCATCTGGCCATGGAGCTGTTCAAGAACCGCACCGGCACCAGTCTGACCCATATCCCCTACAAGGGTGCCGCGCCCGCGCTGGCCGATGTGATGGGCGGCCAGGTGCCTTGCATGTTCCTGGATCTGGCATCGGGCCTGCCCGTGATCCAGTCCGGCAAGGTGCGGGCCCTGGCCATAGGCACGGCCAAGCGCGTGCCCAATCTGCCCAATGTGCCCACGCTGGCCGAACTGGGTCTCAAGGATTCCGAGGTCTATGCCTTCCAGGGCATTCTGGGTCCCAAGGGCTTGCCGCCAGCCATCGTGCAGCGCCTCAACGCAGACCTGCAAAAAGCCCTCAAGGACCCTGACGTGGTCAAGCGCATGGCCGACTTCGGCATGGAAGCCCTGCCTGGCACGCCCGAGCAGTTCCACCAGCTGGCGCGCACCGAAGCCAAGCGCTGGGGTGAGGTCATCAAGGCGGCCGGCGTGAAGTTGGACTGATCGCCTCCTTCCTGAGCTTCGCGAGGTTCTGGGCATGGCTTGAGCCGTTGCCGCAGACCTCGTCGGCTTGCATCGTAGCGGCCCTGCCACCTTGAGTTGCAGGGCCGTTTTCAGTAGGGAAGTATGCCGGGCAGCAGTGGGCGGCTCAGGCGCTCGCGCCACCATTGCTGGGCCCGGCCGGGGGCATCGCTGCGCCAAGCCAGCCAGAAGGTTTCGGGCGGTCGCGGTTCTTCCACCGCCAGTTCTACCAGTACCCCGGTCTCCAGCTCCACACGCACGCATGCGCGTGGCACAAAGCCGTGGCCCAGGCCGGCGGCCTGGCAGGCTATCTTGGCCTGCATATCGGGCACGGTGATGCGCCGCTGACCGGTGAGCAGGCCCACGGTGCGGTCGGTCAGCGAACGGGCGCCGTCGCCCACCACCACGGCGGTGTGCTCCAGCAGGTCGGCGCGCGCCAGCGGACGGCCAAGACGCGCCAGCGGGTGGCTGGCAGTCACGCAGAACACGAAATCGAGCTGGCCCACGGCCACGGCCTTGTGGCCACCACCGGCCGGACCCTCGCCCGCCGCCACGATCAGGTCGGCCCGGCCTTCGCGCAAGGCTTCCCAGGTGCCCGTCAGGGTCTCGCTGCCGATGCGCAGCCGCGTGCCGCTGCTCAGCGCCTCGAATGCCTGGATGTCGGCGCCGAAGGCGCTCGTGGGGATCAGCGAGTCGTGCACCAGGCGCACCTCGGTCTCGAATCCCGTGGCGATCTGGCGTAGCCGAGACTCGAGCTGACGCGCGGCTGCCAGCAGCCAGCGCCCTTCCTTGAGCAATTCCTCGCCCGCAGGCGTGAGACTGACACGCGGGCCGTTGCGCACAAACAGGTTCAGACCCAGCTGTTCCTCGAGCTTGGACACGGCATAGGAGATGGTCGAAGGTACTTTGTGCAGGCGCTCTGCCGCACCGGCGAACGAGCCGTGGCGCGCAATGGTGTCCACCAGTTCTATAGCTTCCAGAGAGAGTTTGAGCATGCTTTGAGTGCGTAAAAAACAATCATCGAAATTATCGATGATTAAGAGGATTTTCTTTCAGCATAGGCGCCGATAAGGCCGCCGATACTTCATGCATCGCAACACGAAACGCAGCGAAACAAGGCAGACAGGCCTGCTGCAGCAAGTGTGAACGCCATCGATTGTTAAGGAGATAGAAATGCTTGAAGTTCGCCAATCCAACCACCGCGGCCGTGCCAACCATGGCTGGCTGCAATCGCGCCACACCTTCTCCTTCGGCCATTACCGCGACGCCAACCAGCAAGGTTTTTCGGATCTGCTGGTCATCAATGACGACCATGTGTCCCCCGGTCAGGGCTTCGGTACCCACGGCCACCGCGACATGGAAATCTTCTCCTATGTGCTGGACGGCGCCCTGGAGCACAAGGACTCCATGGGCACGGGCTCGGTGATCCGTCCTGGCGATGTGCAGATGATGAGCGCCGGCACCGGAGTGGAGCACAGCGAATTCAACCACTCGGCCCAGGACCCGGTGCACTTTCTGCAGATCTGGATCGTGCCCGCCGAACGCGGCGCCGCTCCACGCTATCAGCAGGTCCATGTGGACGATGCCGACAAGCGCGGCCGCCTGCGCCTGATCATCGCCCCCGAAGGCCGGGACGGCACGCTGGCCGTGCGCCAGGACGCCCGGGTCTATGCCGGCCTGTTCGATGGCGCTGAATCCGCCGAACTCGATGTGGGCACCGATCGCCATGTCTATGTGCATGTGGCCCGCGGCAGCCTCAGCGTGAACGGTGAGCGCCTGTCCGAAGGCGACGGAGCCCGCATCCGTAACGCCGGGGCTCTGCGCTTCGATCAGGGCGAGCAGGCCGAGGTGCTGGTCTTTGACCTGCGTCCCCGTGAATTGCCCAGCTTGTAAGCACCGGTTTTCACACCCCGGCTTTCATCTTGCTTTCTCGTTTCCCCTGCAGCCTCTCACTCAGCTTTTACCCAGGAGTTTCACCATGACCAACGCCAATGCCTCCATCGCCCGTCCCGTCGCCGTCGCCAAGCCCGGTGCCAAGCTGCTCAATCCCCATGACCACACGCTGATCATGATCGACTTCCAGTCGCAGATGGCTTTTGCCACGCACTCCATCGATCCCGTGCAGCTGCGTTCCAACGCCGCCCTGGTCGCTTCGGCCGCAGCCGGCTTCGGTGCCTCGACCATCCTGACCACCGTGGCAGAAAAAAGCTTCTCCGGCCCCATGTTCGAGGAAGTGACCGCGCCTTTTCCCGGCCAGACCCTGCTGGACCGCACCTCGATGAATACCTGGGAAGACGAGGCTGTGATCCGGAAGGTCAACGAGATCGGCAAGCCTCGCATCGTGCTGGCCGGCCTGTGGACCAGCGTGTGCATCGTCGGACCGGCCCTGTCGGCGCTGGACCAGGGTTTTGAGGTCTTCGTGATCGCCGATGCCTGCGGCGACATTTCCACCGAAGCCCATAACCGTGCCATGGAGCGCATGGTGCAGGCCGGCGCCCAGCCCATCACGTCGCTGCAGTACCTGCTGGAAATGCAGCGTGACTGGGCCCGTACCGAGACCTATGACATGACCACGGGCATCGCCAAGAAGCTGGGTGGCGGCTACGGCATAGGCATCACTTACGCCAAGACCATGTTCGGCGCCCACGAAGGCTAAAAAGAGCACATCATCTTTCTGCAGCGCAGACCGATCTCGCGCCCGCGGTTCTCGCCGTACGCATGTACGGATGCGGTCCTCAATGCGACCTTGGTCTGCTCGCCAAGAAATCTGGCGCACTTTTGGCGCCGCTGAACCACCGGAGACCTCCATGACCCTGCCCTCCGCCCCCGATCTGATCCTGTTCAACGGCCGTTTCACCACGCTGGACCGCAGCAAGCCCGCGGCCACGGCCGTGGCCGTGAGCCGGGGGCGCTTCAGCGCCGTCGGCAGCGACCGCGAGGTCCTGCCTCTGGCCGGCCCGCAGACCAAACGCATCGATCTGGGCGGACGTAGCGCTCTGCCGGGTTTGATAGATAACCACCTGCATCTGATCCGCGGCGGCCTGAACTTCAACATGGAGCTGCGCTGGGACGGCGTGAAGAGCCTGGCCGATGCCATGGCCATGCTCAAGGCTCAGGTGGACGTGACCCCTGCGCCCCAGTGGGTGCGCGTTGTGGGCGGCTTCAGCGAGCACCAGTTCGTGGAAAAGCGTCTGCCCACGCTGGCCGAGCTGAATACCGTGGCACCCGACACCCCGGTCTTCATCCTGCACCTGTATGACCGTGCCCTGCTCAACGCCGCTGCCCTGCGCGCCGTGGGCTACACCAAGGACACGCCCGAGCCGCCCGGTGGCCAGATCCTGCGCGACAGCGCCGGCAACCCCACGGGCCTGCTGCTGGCCAAGCCCAACGCCTCCATCCTCTACGCCACGCTGGCCAAGGGCCCCAAGCTGCCGCGCGACTACCAGCTCAACTCCACACGCCACTTCATGCGCGAACTCAACCGCCTGGGCGTGACCGGTGCCATCGACGCGGGCGGCGGCATGCAGAACTACCCAGACGACTACGACGTGATCCAGGAACTGGCCGATGCCGACCAGCTCACCATCCGCCTGGCCTACAACCTGTTCACGCAAAAGCCCAAGGAAGAGAAGGACGACTTTCTGCGCTGGACCGCCACCTCGCAGTACAAGCAGGGCACGGACTACTTCCGCCACAACGGCGCAGGCGAGATGCTGGTGTTCTCGGCTGCCGACTTCGAGGACTTCCGCCAGCCCCAGCCCGAGCTGGCGCCCGGCATGGAAGGCGAGCTCGAAGAAGTGGTGCGCATCCTGGCACAGAACCGCTGGCCCTGGCGCATGCACGCCACCTACGACGAGACCATCGATCGCGCGCTCGATGTGTTCGAGAAGGTCAATGAAGACATTCCCCTGGCCGGTCTGAACTGGTTCTTCGACCACGCCGAAACCATCTCCGAGAAGTCCATCGACCGCATCGCGGCCCTGGGCGGAGGCGTTGCCGTGCAGCACCGCATGGCCTACCAGGGCGAATACTTCGTCGAGCGCTATGGCGCGGCTGCGGCCGAAGCCACACCGCCTGTCAAGCGCATGCTGGAAAAAGGCGTGAACGTGTCTGCCGGCACCGACGCCACCCGCGTCGCCAGCTACAACCCCTGGGTCTCGCTGTCATGGCTCGTCACGGGCAAGACCGTGGGTGGCCTGCAGCTCACGCCTCAGCGCAATTGCCTCACCCGCGACCAGGCCTTGCGCATGTGGACCGAAAACGTCACCTGGTTCAGCAACGAACAGGGCAAGAAGGGCCGCATCCAGGTGGGCCAGCTGGCCGACCTCATCGTTCCTGATCGCGATTTCTTCGCCTGCCCCGAGTCCGACATCGCCGACACCTCGGCCCTGCTCACCGTGGTGGGCGGCAAGGTGGTCTACGGCGCTGGTGCCTTCGCCGACCTCGATGAGTCGGCCCCGCCCCTGGCCATGCCCGACTGGTCGCCCGTGCGCACCTTCAAGGGCTATGGCGCCTGGGGTGTGCAGGAGGCTGCGCCGCTGCAGTCCGTGATGCGCAACGCGGCAGCAAACTGCGGCTGCGCCATTAGCTGCAACATGCATGGCCATGCCCACGCCACGGCCTGGAGCAGCAAGCTGCCCGTGGCCGATCTCAAGGGCTTCTGGGGCGCCCTGGGCTGCGCCTGCTGGGCGGTGTGAGATGGGCGAGACGCTGCATGCCGCAGCCACCGCCCCCTGGGTGCAGCCGCTGGCCCTCGCCGGTTTCACGGTGCTGGCGGCCTTGCTGGCCGACCGCTTCCGGGCAGCGCCGCAGGCCGAGCGCCAGCGTGCTGCCAACGCATTTTTTGAACACTGGGGCCTGGTCGGCGGCATGTTGCTCGTCGCCTGGCACGATCTAGGAGACTCCCATGCCGGATAACCAAAAAACCGCCTCGGGCAGCTTCGCGCCCCTGGCCATTCCCGTCTTTGCAGTGCTGTGGGCCGCCACGGTGCTGGGCAATATCGGCAGCTTCATGCGCGATGTGGCCAGCGCCTGGATGGTGACCGAGCTCTCGTCCAGCCCCACGGCCGTGGCCCTGATCCAGACGGCGGCCACGCTGCCAGTCTTTCTGCTGGCCATCCCGGCCGGCGTGCTGTCCGACATCCTGGACCGCCGTCGTTTCCTCATCGGCGTGCAGGTGTTGCTGGGCGCCGTCAGCGGCACGCTGCTGGTGCTTGCCCAGACCAACACCCTCACGGTGGAATACCTGGTGGCTCTGACCTTTGTGGGCGGCATTGGCGCCGCCCTCATGGGACCGACCTGGCAGTCCATCGTGCCCGAGCTGGTGCCGCGCAGCGAACTCAAGAGCGCCGTGGCCCTGAACTCCCTGGGCATCAACATCGCCCGTGCCATCGGCCCGGCTGCCGGCGGCCTGCTGCTGGCCAGCTTCGGCGCCGCGGCGGCCTACGGCCTTGATGTGCTGAGCTATGTGTTCGTGATCGCCGCCCTCATCTGGTGGAAGCGTCCCAAGGCCGAGGCTTCGGCACTCAACGAGCAGTTCTTCGGCGCCTTCCGGGCCGGTGTGCGCTATGCCCGTGCCAGCCGCGAGCTGCATGTGGTGTTGCTGCGCGCCGCTGTGTTTTTCCTGTTCGCCAGCTCGGTCTGGGCCCTGCTGCCCCTGGTGGCGCGGCGCATGCTGGGCGGCACGGCCGGCTTTTATGGCGTGATGCTGGGCGCTGTGGGCGCCGGAGCCATCCTGGGCGCCGTGCTGCTGCCCAAGCTGCGCAAGCGTCTCGATACCGACGGTCTGGTGTTGCTGGCTTCTGTGGTTACGGCCTTGGTCATGGGCATGCTGACCCTTGCGCCGCCCCAGTGGGCTGCCGTGGCGCTGATGCTGGTGCTGGGCCTGGGCTGGATTGTTGCGCTGACCACACTCAACGGTGTGGCCCAGGCGGTGCTGCCCAACTGGGTGCGCGGCCGGGGTCTTGCCATCTACCTGATGGTATTCAACGGTGCCATGGCCCTTGGCAGCCTGGGCTGGGGCCTGATTGCCGGCCAGCTGGGCCTGCCGGTCACGCTGCTGATCGGAGCCCTGGGTCTGGTGCTGGTGTCCCTGGTCTTTCACCGCGTCAAGCTGCCAGCTGGTGAGGCGGATCTGCAACCGTCCAACCACTGGCCCGAGCCCCTGCTGGCAGAACCCGTGGCTCATGATCGTGGCCCGGTCATGATTCAGATCGAATACCGCATTGCCCACGAAGATTTGGCCGCTTTTTTCCAGGCCATGCAGCAAGTGGCCCAGGAGCGCCGTCGCGATGGGGCTTATGCCTGGGGCGTGGCCGAACACACCGGCGAGCCCGGTCGAGTGATTGAGTGGTTCCTGGTTGAATCCTGGGCTGAGCACTTGCGCCAGCATGGTCGTGTGTCCAAGGCCGATGCCGATCTGCAGGCCGCCGCTTTGCGCTACCACCAGGGGCCGGACAGGCCCGTGGTTCACCATTTCCTGGCCCTGGATGCGCGCAGCGCCCAGCAGGGAACGGGTTCTCCCGCCCACTGAGCGGCGCTGGAATCGGCATTCATCGCTGACGGGGCAGGCGATGAATGCGACCCGGTTTATTTTTCCAGGGGCTGGAGCAGAGGTCGGTGCATCACTTACTTGGCGGGCTTGGCGGCACGCACTGCCACGACCTCGATTTCCACATACCAGGCCGGGTTGGCCAGGGCTGCAATCTGGAAGGCCGAGCGTGCGGGCAGGTTGGGCTGGGCAGCCGTGCCAAAGAACTGGGTGTAGCCACGCATGAAGCCGGCAAAGTCCATCTTGTTGCCCTTGGCGGGGTCGGCCACCAGGAAGACCTGCATCTTCACCACATCGCTCATGCCGAGATTCATGCTCTTGAGCTGCTCTTCCAGGCCCTTGAGGATGGCCACGGTCTGGCCTTCAGTGTCGCCGCCATAGGCAGCAGGATCAGTGGCGGGCTTGGATTTGTCCACCACGGGCGGCACCTTGCCCGAGAGGTAGACGGTGCGGGCATCGGTGGGAATTTCCACGGCTGCGGCGATGGGGAAGGTCGAGCCCGGTGTCTTGTAACGCAGGACATCGCCACCGCCGGAGGTGGTGGCTGCGCAGCCGGTGAGCAGGACTGCAGCGCCCAGCAGGGCGGCGGTGGTGGCGGTCTTGAAGATGGATGGAACGTTCATGTGATCTCCTGAATGGATTTATGGGGTGACGCGAAAGGGTTTGACGTCGGCGGCAGACAGCTTGTCCGGGTACTGATTGCCGAAGTTGCTGCGCACATAGTTCACGACGTCGGCAATCTGCTCGTCGGACAGCTTGCTGGCAAAGGATGGCATGCCGTGCAGGCCGTTCATGACGACCGAGGTCGGGTAGGCGGCGGCTGCCAGCTTGGGGTTGGAGGCCAGCGCGGGATAGAAGCCGGCGCCCTTGGCGCCTTCGCCCTTGACCATGTGGCATCCCTGGCAGATGGCCTGGTACAGGGTCTCTCCGCCGCTCTGGCTGAAGCGTGGACGGACCGCAGAGAAGTTCTGCATCAGCGCCTGGGTATCGGCGGGCGAGATGGAAAGAACGGCGGCAGACTGCAGCGTTTGCAGGTTTTTCACATCCTGGGTTTTCATGCCCTGTGATTGGGCCAGGACGGCGCCGGAGAGACCCAGGGCCAGGGCGAAAGCGGAGCAAAGACGGTGCAATGTGTGCATGGTGAAGTTCCTTGTTGCAGACATGGGCGATCAGAGGCTGGAGGCCTTGGCGTGCAGACGCTGGATGGCGTCCAGCGAAGACAGCACGGCACCTTCCTGCCAGGCGGGGATGTACGAGACATGCTCGCCCGCGAGCACTAGGCGACCGTCGATCTGGGCCAGATCCTTGTAGTGCTGCTCGCGCAGCGCATCGGTCCAGTTGCCGAAGCAGCCGTTGATCCAGGGCATGCGATGCCAGGCTACCGACACACCGTTGAGGAACTCCTGCTTGTACTGCGGATGAATCTGCGCGCCGTACTCCAGCGCCAGACGAATGCGCTCGGCCGGCTTGAGCGAGGAGAAGCGGTAGCTGTTGGAGTTCTCGAAGGCATAGGCGCCCAGCAGCACGGCGGGGCCGTTGCCCATATAGCCGGTGGAGGGGTAGGAGATCTGCTGAATCGGCAGATCGGTGTAGCTGATGCCGCCGTAGATGCGCTCGTCCTCTTCCCAGAAGCGGCGCTTGAACTCCAGACCGACCTTCATGGAGCTGCCGTAGGGCACGGCAGCAATCGCGTTTTGCATGGCGCTGCTGGCCTGCACTTCGATCTGGCTCAGGATGGACAGCGGAATCGTGCACACGCACCAGTCGGCGCGGGCCTGCAGTGTGGCGCCGGGCTTGAGGGCGTCTACATAGTCCACGGTCACGCCCTTGTCGTTCTGGGCGATCCTGGTGACCTTGGCGTTGTAGCGTATGGCCGAGCCCAGATCGCGCGCCATGGCCTGGGCCAGCATGTCCATGCCGCCTTCGGGCTGGAAGATGGCGCTGTGGAATTCGTAGATATTACCAACGCCCATCTGGCGCCACAAATTGGATTCGAGCAGCTCGTGCAGGTCCATGGGCGTCGACGGTTTGGCCTGCGCCATCAGGCCGCCGCCGGGGTCGATGTCGTAGCCACGGAAATCGCTGACCGCATTGCTGGCGCGGTAGCGGTACTCCTTGTCCAGCACGCCCCAGGCCTTGAGGCTCTCCAGCAGGCGTTCCTTGTCTTCCCGGCTGACGCTCTGGTCCAGCGCGCCCTGATTGGTAGCCTTGGCGAGCAGCTCGGCCACATGACCGTAGACATCGGTCTGCACATGGCGAAAGCGCTGGGGCTTGCCGGCCAGGGCCTTGCTGTTGTGCAGATAGGCGTTGTAGTTGACTTGGTTGAAGGCTTCGAGCTTGATGCCGAAGCGCTTGTAGTAGTCCAGCATCGCATGGTGGTGGTAGGGCACGCGCCAGGGGCCGGGGTTGAAGTAGTTGCCCTTGGCAAAGCCCACTTTCTGGCGTGTACCGTCGAGTTCGCTGAACTCATCGCCGCCGCGCAGCGTCCAGCAGCGGCCGCCGGCGCGACTCTGGTATTCAAGCAACTGCACCTTGTAGCCCGCCGCGCGCAACTCGTGGGCTGCCACCATGCCTGCCAGGCCCGCGCCCAGCACCAGAACCGACGCGCCATGTCTGGCGTTGCCGAGCTTGACCGGACCGCTGTAATGCGACTCGGCGGCGTAGCCCAGTGAACTCATGGCTTGGTACATGGCACTGCCGCCCGCGACCTTTCCGATCATCGAGAGCAGTTGTCTGCGACTGACATGCTTGCTTGGCTCTGGCATCTGAAATTCCTTTGCTGTTGTGTATTCCGCTGTCCATCCGGGGTTGCGGGGCAAGGGTTTTCAGCAAGAGCTGTGCCAGGTCAGAGGGCTCAAGGCATTAGTTCAATGAAATCAGTTACTTGTTATGGAATTCAGATCAATTTGCGCTCAATCCTTTTAACGCTTGTGGTGCATGCTCACTAATTTGAAGCGTCAGTGGCCAAATTGGTGCAACGGAGTCACACAATAAGCTGCAAAAAAAGCGTAGCGGCTGTGACAGCGGATACGCCTTGAGTGTGGGAGCGGAACTACGGTGCTGCCGGGCTCAGAGCTCGCTGGGAGGCTCGCAGGCCTTACTGACCATGACACGATTGCGTCCACCCCGCTTGGCGGCATAGAGCATGGCATCGGCCTGCTGGAAGACGGCCTTGATATCGGGATCGCTGTCGGGCCAGTGGGCCACGCCCAGCGAGATGGTGATATGGCCCACGGGCGGTATCTCCATTTTCTCGACCAGCTGACGCAGGCGCTCGGCGGCATGGGCGGCGGCCTCCAGCCCCGTGCCGGGCAGCAGCAGCAGAAACTCCTCGCCACCCACGCGGCAGGGCAGGTCATCGACACGCGAGACCTCGCGCATGGTGCGTGCGAGCTGTCTGAGTACCTCGTCGCCTGTGTCGTGGCCAAAACCGTCGTTGATATGCTTGAAGTGGTCGATGTCGATGGCAATCACCGAGAACGGCAGCGCTTGCGTCTGAAAGGCGCTGATGGCTGCCTCCAGATGGCGGCGATTGCCCAGCCCGGTCAACGGATCGGTGTTCACGTCCTCGCGCAGCTTGGTGATATTGCGTTGCAGCAGGCCCAGGCCCTTGAGCATGGCTTTCTTGAGTTCGTAGGACTCGAAGTACCAGGACTTGACGGCCTGGATGTTCTGCGCCGTCTCGGGCTTGTCCATATCGTGAGCGCCATTGGCGAGCTGGCGCAGCGGGCTGGCAATGCGGCGCGCGCTCCACCAGATGACCACCAGCATCAGCAGGGCGATGGGCAGGGTCTTGTAGAGCACGGAGCGCATCAGCTTGTTGAGCGGGGCCAGCGTGGCCGCCTTGGGGCGCTGGGCCACAATGCCCCATCCCGAGGCATGGATGACGGCATAGCCGGCCAGCATTTCCACTCCCTTGCTGTTGACGACTGGCGCCGTACCCGACTCGCCTCGGATCACGGCGTTGATGACATCGTTGTTGATCACCTGATCGCCGATACGGTGGTTGTCGGGGTGATAGATGATGTGCTTGTTCTGGTCCACCACATAGACATAGGTGCCATCCTGGTAGAAGTGCGAGCCCAGCAGGGTGTCGAGGATGCTGTCTTCCTTGAGGTAGATGCTGCCGCCTACCGCTCCCAGGAATTCGCCCTGAGGGTCGAAAATGGGCTGAGAGACAAAGACGATGTAGTTGCCGGCCGTGGACATATAGGGCTGGCTGATGACGGGCCCGCGAGTGCTCAATGTCTGTGTCACTCCGGCGCTTTGCAGCGTCTTGCCCTTGATCTGCAGGGTTTCGGGCGATGTCGCCAGCACATAGCCCGTTGGGTCGATGATGGTGACGGAGTTGAAGCTCTTGGTTTGCAGGCGCAGACGTGTGGCCTCCTTGGCCAGATAGTCCACGTCATCCATGTGCGCGCCCATCAGATTGGCGCTGTATTCCAGCTGCTGCAGGGCGGACTGCAGAAAATCATCCGTGCTCTGCGCCAGCTTGGTCGCATAGGCATGGTGACCTTCAAGCGTGTTGTCTATCAGCTGCTGGCGCTGCACCAGATAGCCGGCATAGAAGGTGTTGAGAAACGGGATCAGCGCGCTGCAGATGGTCAGGACCAGGATCAGTCGACGCAAATCAAGCCGGTTAGGCGCAAGCCGGCGGTGCCAGGGGAGAGATTTCTTCACAGATGATGTCGCGAGAGCAGGGCGGCTCTGCGCTGTACCTGTGTGCTCTGACAGGCTCAGACCCCGGCCGCATATTCATTGAGTGCCTGCATTATGGTTGCTCGCGCCGTGGCCCTGCTCATGGTCAACCACAATGCAGCCGCGTCAGGCTGACAACTCCTTGAACTTTTCCACCTGTACCGCGCAGTCGTAGAAGCAGGGCGCCCGGCCAATATCGGTGAGCTGCTGATGCGTCAGCTCGTTCACATTCGTGCCGTTGGCTCCCTGCTTGCGCCACCAGATGCCCAGGCCCACCACCACGCCGGTGCGAGCGCGGCCGTTGACGGCGACGTGGCAGACATGCTCGCCGCGCTGGTTGAAGACGCGTAACCGGTCACCGTCGGCAATGCCGCGCGCAGCTGCGTCATCGGGGTGCATCTCCAGCAGTGGACGCTCTTCCATGCGGGCCAGACTGGCCACATTGGCAAAGCTGCTGTTGAGGAAGTTGCGTGCCGGCGGCGAGATCATGGCCAGCGGGTAGGCGGCCGTGGGCGGCTCGTAATTGGGCAGGTAGTCGGGCAGGGTGTTGATGCCCAGCCGCGCCAGGGCGGGGTTGTCGAATTCGCATTTGCCCGAAGGCGTGGCAAAGCCACCTTCGGCAAACGGCGCATCGGGCAGCGGGATATGGGCAAAGCCCTGTTGCAGAAGATCGTCGAAATCAATGGCTGTCTGTGCTAGCGCTGCGCGGCACAGCGCTTCGTCGGAATCAGAGAAGCAGGCTGCGGCAAAAGCGGGGTCCAGCCTGGCCATATGCATGGCCAGATCGCGAAAGATCTGCGCGTTGCTGCGCGCCTGGCCTTGGGGCTCGATCGCGGGGCGATTCAGCAGCACATCGGTATGGCCGTAGCTGCCGTGGATGTCCCAATGCTCTAGCTGCGTGGTGGCGGGCAGCACATAGTCGGCATGGTCTGCGGTGTCGGTGAGGAAATGCTCAAGCACCACGGTGAACAGATCTTCGCGCGCAAAGCCCGCAGCCACCTTGGCCGACTCTGGCGCCACCGCCACGGGATTGCTGTTATAGACCACGACGGCTTCCACCTTGGGGCCGAAGCCGGCATCGCCCTCATGCAGCAGCACATCGCCAATCTGGCTCATGTTCAGCGTGCGTGGGCGACGCTCGCCCAGCAACTGCGGCATTTGCAGATCTGCGCGCTTGAACGGCGAGACCCCCGAGGCGGACAGCAGCAGCCCGCCAGCGCGGTGGCGCCAGGCGCCGACAAGAGCCGGCAGGCAGGCCACGGCGCGCACGGCATTGCCGCCGCCGCGCGCGCGCTGCATACCGTAATTGAGGCGGATGGCCGCAGGCCTGGTCGTGCCGTAATCGCGGGCCAGGGACTGAATCTGTTCCACGCTCAGGCCACAGACACTGGCGGCGCGCTCGGGCGGCCATTGCAATGCTCTGGCCCTGAGTGCCTCCCAGCCCTGAGTGTGTTGGGCGATGTAGTCATGGTCCAGCCAGTCGTGCACGATCAGCTCGTGCATCAGCGCCAATGCCAGTGCCGCATCGGTGCCGGGCAGCAGTTGCAGATGCTCGTGGCATTTGTCGGCGGTCTCGCTCTTGCGCGGGTCTATGCAGATCAGCTTGGCGCCCTGGCGCTTGGCTTCCTGCGCATAGCGCCAGAAATGAAGATTGCTGGCGATGCTGTTGCTGCCCCAGATCAGGATCAGCTTGCTTTCGGCAAAGAACTCCACACGCATGCCCAGCTTGCCGCCATAGGTAGCGGTCAGCGCCTCGCTACCGGCACTGGCGCAGATGGTGCGATCCAGCAGGCTGGAGCCCAGCTGGTGGAAAAAGCGCCGGTCCATGCTTTCGGCCTGTACCAGGCCCATGGTGCCGGCATAGCTGTAGGGCAGTATGGCTTCGGGCGCGCGCCGGGCAATACCGTGCAGGCGCTGGGCAATATCGCTCAGGGCCTCGTCCCAGCTCACGGGGGAGAAATGGCCGCTGCCTTTGGGGCCGCTGCGTTTGAGAGGCTGCAGAACTCGCCCGGCGTGGTAGGTGCGTTCGGTGTACTTGCTGACCTTGGCGCAGAGCACGCCGCCCGTGTGAGCGTGTTCTGCATTGCCTTGCACCTTGGTGGCCGTGCCATCGACCACCGTGGTGAGCAGGGCGCAGGTGTCCGGGCAGTCATGCGGGCAGGCACCGCGTACTTGAACGATATGAGGCATGTCGTGGGCTCGAAAATCTGGATCGGTTTGCGTCTGAAGACCGTTTTGTGGGCCTATTATGCGGCGCGCATCCATGTCAAAAAACCTGAGATGCAAGACCCCAGAAACGGGCCGATCCAGCCCGTAGCAATGAGTAGCCCGTAGAGAGAGATCAAGAGCAATGCAGTACAAGCGAGTGGAGTGGAACCGTCGTCAATTCATGACTGCTGGCGCAGCTGTGGCAGCCGGGAGCTGGATCGGCGCAAGTCATTCCCAGGATTCGAGCGGGCCGATTGTGCTTGGGCAGTCCTGCGCGCTGAGCGGCCCCTCGGCACAGCTGGGTATGCAGTTTGTGCAGGGCGCCAAGCTGTATTTCGATCAGCTCAATGCCCAGGGCGGCATCGGCCGCCGCCAGGTGGAGCTGCGCACGCTGGACGATGGCTATGAGCCAGAGCGCTGCGTGGCCAATACCCAGAAATTCATTGCCGATGATGTGATGGCCTTGTTTGGCTATCTGGGCACGCCCACCAGCATGGCCGCACTGCCTTTGCTGCAGAAAGCCAGGCTGCCGCTGATTGCTCCACTGACGGGGGGCGCCGGCCTGCGCGACCCCAAGCTGGCGCAGGCGGTCTTCAATCTGCGTGCCTCCTATGCCGATGAGACCGCGCTCATGGTCAGACAGCTGGTTTCTTTGGGCCTCAAGAAGATCGCGGTGTTTCATCAGAACGACGCCTATGGTCAGTCAGGTCTCGAGGGGGTGATGCAGGCGCTGCAAGGCCATGGCCTCAAACCCGTGGGTGCAGCCACGGTGGAGCGCAACTCCCAGGATGTGGCCAAGGCCGTCAAGACTCTGGTGCCGCTGGGTGCCGATGTCATCGTGCAGGTCGGCACCTATGCGGCCAGCGCTGCCTTTGTGCGAGCGGCACGCCAGGCGGGCTATGGCGGTCAGTTCTACAACGTGTCGTTCGTGGGAACTTCTGCACTGGCGCAGGCTCTTGGCAAGGAGGCCGAGGGCGTGGTGGTCACCCAGGTCGTGCCCTCGCCCTTCAAGACATCGCATCCCCTGGCGCGTGAGTTTCAGGCCGCACTGCACAAAGGAGGCGCGTCGCTGCAGCCCGATTACTCCAGCATGGAAGGCTATCTGGCTGCCCGTGTCGTGAGCGAGGCGCTGAAATCCGCCGCTGCCGCAGGCCGGCTGCAGCGCGATGGCCTGGTAGCGGCACTGGAGGCCATGAATGGCCAGCAGGTGGCGGGTTTTCCGATCGCCTTCCGTCCACAGGCCGGCAAGCCGCGCTTTGTCGAGCTGTCCATGCTCACAGGCGACGGAAAGGTCCGGGTGTGAGGCTTTGAGGCGCGCAGGGCGCAAGCTCTCTCGCTTTGGGCCATCATGGCATCTTTGCCATTGATGACCCCAAGGAGAGAGCGCATGGCCCTGCTGCCCGAACTTCAAGCAAGCGCCCCTGACATTGCCGCGCTGCGTCGCGATATCCACGCCCACCCCGAGCTGTGTTTCGAGGAAATACGGACCTCGGATCTGGTCGCGGCGAAGCTGGAGCAATGGGGCATAGCGATCCATCGCGGTCTGGGCAAGACCGGTGTGGTGGGCGTCATCCATGGCCGCGACGGCGGCAGCAGCGGCCGAGCCATCGGCCTGCGCGCCGATATGGATGCCCTGCCCATGCAGGAGTTCAACACCTTTGACCATGCCAGCCGCCATGCGGGCAAGATGCATGCCTGCGGTCACGACGGCCACACGGCCATGTTGCTGGCGGCGGCGCAATATCTGGCCGCACATCGCGACAGCTTCGAGGGCACGGTCTACACCATCTTCCAGCCTGCCGAGGAAGGCGGTGGCGGTGCCCGGGAGATGGTCAACGACGGACTGTTCGAGCAGTTCCCCATGCAGGCTGTGTTTGGCATGCACAACTGGCCGGGCATGAAGGCCGGCACCATGGCCGTGGGTGCGGGGCCCGCCATGGCATCCAGCAACGAATTCAGGATCGTGGTACGCGGCAAGGGCGGCCACGCGGCCATGCCGCATATGGTGGTGGACCCGGTACCCGTGGCGGCCCAGCTCATCATGGCTTTCCAGACCATCGTCAGCCGTAACGTCAAGCCCATTGAGGCGGGCGTGGTGTCGGTCACCATGGTCCATGCCGGCGAGGCTACCAACGTCGTGCCGGACAGCGTGGAGCTGCAGGGCACGGTGCGTACCTTTACGCTGGAGGTGCTGGACCTCATCGAGCAGCGCATGCAGCAGATCAGCGAGGCCGTCTGTGCGGCGCATGGCACGCAATGCTCGTTCGAGTTCGTGCGCAACTACCCGCCAACCATCAACACGGCCCCCGAGGCCGAATTTGCCCAGGCCGTGATGCGCGAGATTCTGGGCGATGCCGGTGTGGTGCCGCAAGAGCCATCCATGGGGGCCGAGGACTTTGCCTTCATGCTGTTGGAAAAGCCCGGAGCCTACTGCTTTATCGCCAACGGCGATGGTGATCATCGCGCCCTCGGGCATGGCGGTGGCCCCTGTACCTTGCACAACCCCAGCTACGACTTCAACGATGCGCTGATTCCGCTGGGTGCGACCTTCTGGGTCAAGCTGGCCCAGCGCTGGCTGGACCAGCCTACGCGCGGCTGAAGGCTTGGCCCCGCCGCTGCGGGCTGGGTGGAAGATTTCTTTCACGCCAGACCTCGGGCGGGCAGCCAAAGAGCGTGCTGAACCAGCGTGTGAAGGCACTGTGGCTGTTGTAGCCCAGCATGGAGGCGATCTGGCCCACAGGGTAGTCAGGGTTGCGCACATAGCGCTGGGCAAGATCCGAGCGAACCTCCTGTAGCAGGTCGGTAAAGCTCAGGCCTTCACCATCAAGCTCGCGCTGCAGGGTCCGTACGCTGCGCCCCAGACCCTGGGCCACGCAGATGCAGGTGGCATTGCCCGAGGGCAACATGAGATAGATGGCCTTGCGCACCTGCTGGCCGATGGAGGCCTGACGGCCTTGCTGCGTGGTGTCCACCATGGTCTTGGCATAGCGCACCAGAACCGGGTCGGCCAAGGGGTTGGGAGCATCCAGGTCCTCGGTGCGAAACACAATGCCGTTGAAGTCCGCATCAAACTCCACGCGGCAACGAAACATCTGCTTGTGCAGGCCGGTGTCGCCGGGCGCGGGGTGGCTGAAGCAGACCCGCAGCGGGCGCCATTGCTCATGCAGCAGCAGGTTGCAGGTACGAAACAGCACGCCGATTGCCAGTTCCATGGATTGCGGCAATGCATCCGGCAGGGTGAACTCTTCGCGCAGCACCACGACGCCATTGGCGTCGTCCATATGAATCACCAGCGACTCATTGAGCATGTGCACATGCTCGATCAGCGTGCTCAGCACCTTGCGCAAGGTGGGCTGGTGCAGCAACAAAAGGCTGACGACACCGAAGTTTGAAACCTGTCGTGATTGCGCCATGCGCAGCCCGAAGTTTTCGCAACCCGTGATGCTTGCAGCTTCTTCCAGCAGGCGTCCGGCCGTCAATGCATCGATCAGCTGATCCTGCTCGCGCACCACGGCTGGGCGCAGGCCGGCACGACGCAATGCCGCATCAGGGTCTCCTCCCAGTTCGCTGAAGAGTTCCGAGAAATTCGTCAGAGATGCCGCGCGCACAAAAGTGACCATGACTGCTCCACGCAAAAAGTCGGAGAAATTCTGGCATGAGATGCATAGCGTGCGGCATGAAATGCACAACCTATGTGACACAGGTTTTCTACAGTGGACTTACCGGGCGGCAGAGACTAGCAACAAGCCTGGGTTCAAAAAAGTGTAGGAGACAGTGATGCAGATAAACCCTCTGACCTGTGCCATAGGCGCGGAGTTGGTCGATGTGCAACTGGCGGATGCGCTGCGCGATGATGGGCTTTTCGCAGAGATCAAGACGGCCTTGCTCAAGCACAAGGTGCTGTTCTTGCGCCGCCAGAGTATCAGTCGCGCCGAGCATGTCGGTTTTGCCCGGCGTTTTGGCGAGCTGGAGGACCACCCGGTGGTCGGCAGCGACCCCGAGCATCCCGGCCTGGTGCAGATCTACAAGACGCCAGACAAGCCGCTGGACCGGTATGAAAACTCCTGGCATTGCGATGCCACCTGGCGCGAGGTGCCGCCCATGGGCTGCGTGCTGCGCTGCGTCGAATGTCCGCCGGTCGGCGGCGACACCATGTGGGCCAATATGGCGCTGGCTTACGAGATGCTGCCATCGCATATCAAGGACGTGATAGCCCCGCTGCGGGCACGCCACAGCATTGAGTGCACCTTTGGCGCCGCCATGCCTGCGCAGAAGCGTCTGGCCCTCAAGGCGCAGTTTCCGGATGCGGAGCACCCGGTGGTTCGTACACATCCGGAAACCGGTGAAAAAGTGCTGTTTGTCAGCGGCTTCACCACTCATTTCACGAACTTCCACACGCCCGCCAATGTGCGTGTGGGCCAGGACTTCACCCAGGGCTCATCCAGTCTGCTGCAGTTCTTGATCAGCCAGGCCGCGATCCCCGAGTACCAGGTCCGCTGGCGCTGGGAGCCCGGCAGCATCGCCATCTGGGACAACCGCGCGACACAGCATTACGCGGTGATGGACTACCCGCCCAGCCATCGAAAGATGGAGCGCGCCGGAATCATTGGCACGCCGACTTTTTGAGCATCGAAAGACGTTCGTGGCAAGGCGCAGAACCTGGCCGGGCGGTGCGAAGCACAGTTGTACGCAAGGCTCTGAGTGCGGGCATGGCATTCATATAACAACGGAGACATCATCATGAATTTCCTCGACGGTCATCTGGTTGCCGAAAATCAGCAGCCTCTCATCATCACTGCAGCTCCTTATGCACCTTCGTGGCTGCCGGAGGACTTCCCCGGCGAAATTCCCGTCACGATGGAGGAGCAGATTCAAAAAGCCGTGGACTGCTACAACGCCGGCGCCCAGGTGCTGCACTTGCATGTACGCGAGCTCGACGGCCGCGGCAGCAAGCGGCTTTCCAAGTTCAACGAGCTGATTGCCGGCGTGCGTGCCCGTGTCCCGGACATGATCATCCAGGTAGGTGGGTCGATCAGCTTTGCACCCGAAACCGATGGCGCGGCCGCCAAATGGCTGTCTGACGATACCCGCCACATGCTGGCCGAGCTGGACCCCAAGCCCGATCAGGTGACGGTGACCATCAATACCTCGCAGATGAACATTCTGGAGCAGTTCGATGCGCGGGATATCGAGGGCACTTCGATGGAGGACCCTGCGGTGTTCAATGCCTACAAGGAAATGACCGTGCCAGCACAGCCGGGCTGGGCCGAAGAGCATATACGCCGCCTCAGTGCGGCCGGCATTCAGAGTGCCTTCCAGTGCTACAACATCAACAGCTTTGAGTCGGTGGAGCGGCTGATGCGTCGCGGCATCTACAAAGGACCGCTGGTGCTGAACTGGGTGGCCATCGGCGGCGGAATGGACCAGCCCAGCGTTTACAGCTTGGCCAATTTTGTGCGCGCCGTGCCCGACGGTGCGGTGCTCACGGTAGAGGCCTCGGTGCTGAACGTGCTGCCCATCAATCTCATGGGCATTGCCATGGGCCTGCATGTGCGCTGCGGCACCGAAGACAATCTGTGGAATCAGACCCGAACCCGAAAAATGGGCACGGTGGAGCAGATCGAGCAGTTGGTGCGCATTGCCAAGGAATGCAGCCGCCCCATCGCCACGCCTGCCCAGGCGCGCGAGATCTGCCAGATCGGCGTGTTCTACGACACGGTGGAGGAGAGCCTGGCAAGGAACGGCTTTGCTCCGAATCGCAACGGTGCTCAGCAGGGTTTTCTGCGCAAAGTCGCCTGAGGTCAAAGGAGCGCACGATGCAACGCATTCCAGTCCTGCTGTCCATTGCTCTGGCTGCAGCTTTGCCAACTGGCAGCGCCTTCGCTTTCACCGACAAGCCCGTCAAGCTCATTGTTCCTGCCCCGCCCGGCGGCACGATCGATGTGTTTGCTCGCATCATCAGCGATCAGCTGGCGCATGAGCTCAAACAGCCTGTGATTGTGGAAAACCGCCCCGGTGCCGGCGGTGCCATGGCGGTGAAATACATGCTGTCCCAGCCCTCAGACGGCAATACCCTGCTGGTGACGGTGACCAATATCCTGACCGAGGTTCCGCATGTGCTCAAGGGGGGCTTTGATGCCATGAAGGATGTCAGACCCGTCTCGCAGATGGCACGCTCCGTCATGGTCTTCATTGCTTCGCCTCAGTTCCCGGCCAAGGATGCCAAGGAGGCCATTGCCTATATCAAGGCCCATCCGGGTCAGCTGTCCTTTGCCTCCTACAGCCAGGGGACGGCATCGCAGTACGCAGGGGCAATCCTGAATCAGAAGGCGGGGCTGGACATGCAACATGTCCCGTTCCCTGGCTCGGCACCGGCGCTGGCACAGATCATGGGCAATCAGATCCCGCTGATGTTCGACGGCTCCGTGACCACCAAACCGCTGGTTCCCAGCGGCAAGGTCAGGCTGCTGGCCGTGGCTTACAAAAGCCGGCTGGCCGACTACCCCCAGGTGCCGACGATGGCTGAGCTTGGTTATCCGGAGCTTGATTTCAGCAACTGGGCGGGTGTGTTTGCCTCGGCAAAGACGCCGCAGCCGTTGCTGGAGAAGATCAATGCCACGCTGCAGAAGGTCAATGCCAGCCAGGCGGTGCAGGCACGTTATGCGGCCACAGGCTTTGAGCCGATTCGCCAGGAGCGCACGCTGGAGCAGCTGTCTACCGATCTGCAGGCCGAATACCAGCGCAATGGCGAGATCGTCAGGAATTTCGGCATCAAGCTGAACTGAGTCGGCTCGTCAATCGGTCCGGGCATGTCTGCGACTGAGGATGCCCGGACTTGCACCTCAATAGATACAGGAGCATTTCATGACTCAGGCCATTCGCTTTTACGAGACTGGCGGTCCAGAAGTCCTGCGACTGGAAAACGTTGCCGTGGGAGACCCCGGCCCAGGCCAGGCGCGCGTGCGGCACAGCTATATCGCGCTCAACTTCATCGACGTGTACTTCCGCACTGGGCGCTATCCGCTGGCCTTGCCCAACGGGCTGGGCTCGGATGCCGTCGGTGTGGTCGAGGCCGTCGGAACGGGTGTGACGGATATCCGGGTGGGTGACCGCGTCGGCTATCTGACCGGCCCGCAAGGCGCTTATGCACAGGCGCGTGTGATGCCTGCAGAAGTGCTGATTCCGTTGCCCGACGGAATTTCAGACCGTACTGCAGCCACACTCATGATGAAAGGCATGACGGCCCAGTATCTGTTCCGTCAGGTCTATCCGCTGCAGGGCGGTGAAACCATTCTCTATCACGCAGCTGCCGGAGGCGTAGGCCTGATTGCCTGTCAGTGGGCTCGCGCCATGGGGGTCAACATGATTGGTACGGTCAGCACGGATGAGAAGGCCGAGCTGGCCAGGGCGAACGGATGCGCACACACCATCGTGACTTCGCGTGAAAACATCGTCGAGCGAGTGAAGGAAATCACGGCAGGCAAGGGCGTTCCCGTGGTTTACGACTCGGTAGGCAAGGACACACTGATGGACTCGCTCGATTGCCTGCAGCCGCGTGGCTCGCTGGTCAGCAACGGAACCTCTTCCGGCTCCGTGGTGGTGGACTCATCGCTGCTGGCCGCCAAAGGCTCGATCTGGATGACGAGGCCGGCCATGATGCATTACATCCAGCCCCGTTCACATATGCTGGAGATGGCTGCAGAGCTGTTCGAGCACGTGCTGGCGGGGCGCATCGTGAGCGAGCCTCAGCAGGAGTTTGCCTTGGCCGAGGCGGCACAAGCCCATCGCGCATTGGAAGCGCGCAAGACTGTGGGGGCCACGGTACTCGTGCCATGAGCTGCTGGGCGCAAATATTGGGCGGGTAAAGCCATTGCGAAAATCCGTGCCGGTGCCTTTCCCAAGGCTCCGGCTTTTTTCTGTCTGACATTGGCCATGCGGCAGGGCGACATTCCTAGGGATTTCACCTTGGGAACATGGCACCAAATAAGCAATGAATGGCATCAACTGCACAAGAGCTGCCGCCTTCCTTTTCTAGAGTGATTTCGCGGATCAATACCGCGAATTCATAACGAAAAGGAGACATGAAATGCCACGTATTTCACGCTATATCTGGAGTCTTTTTGCCTTGTCCGCCAGCAGCCTGGCCAGCGCTCAGTCATCCGTGACGCTGTTTGGTGTCATGGATGCGGGCGTCAGCCGCTACATGGTGCGCAGCAATTCCTGGGATGGCTCCGGCCGTACGGCCAGCCAAGGTATCTGGGCACTGTCACCCTCGGGTAATCTGGCCAGCCGTCTGGGTGTTCGTGCCGTTGAAGATCTGGGGGCTGGAATGTCTGCCAGCATGTGGCTGGAAGCACCTGTGACCAACGACACGGGCGGCGGCGCGCTGAACTTTGGGCGACGCTCCACCGTCAGCCTGGCGGGCAATTGGGGCGAGCTGCGCCTTGGGCGTGATCACACGCCGTCGTTTCTGAATGACTGGGCCTTTGATCCCTATTCCGTCAACGGCGTGGGCGTCAATTTGCTGGCGGTGGTCAGCAGCAACCTGGCCATCAACCGTGCGCTGAGTACGCAGACCAGCGGCACGATGCCCGAGCGCTTGCTAGGAAACGGTTTGTCGGCAGGCACGGACAATTATCTGCGCGCCAACAACTCCATCGGCTACCACCTGCCGACAGGGCTGGGCGGAATTTATGGTCAGCTGATGTATGCCTTCCCGGAAAATGATGCCAGGCGCGGCCGCTATGCCGGTGGGCGCATTGGCTGGGCCAGTGGTCCCACCGATATTGCGCTGGGCTATGGCGAAAGCATGCTGGGCACTTTCAACGGCCGCAAGGAAACCATCAAGTCCTTGAACCTGGGCGGTTCGTACAACTTCGGCCCGGTCCGTGTGTTGGGCGAGTGGTCGCAGGTGCGCAATGCGCGCAGCGATGTGCGGGCCACAGACCGCTATGACGGACTTCTGGCTGGTGTGCAAATTCCTGTCGGACTGCATCAGCTCAGGGCGTCGGTGGCCAGGGTGCAATTCAAAAATGGGCAGGGAGCCGGCGACGCATCGGTGAACAAGCTGGCCTTGGGCTATGTGCATAACCTCTCCAAAAGCACGGCGCTCTACACCACGGTGTCACGTATCAGCGTGAGCAATGGACACAACAATCCTGCGGTGATGGGTGTGACGCCGCTGGCCGTCAGCAGCCCGGTCATCATGCCGCAACCGGCCTACAGCAACAGCCCCGGAATGCAGCCACGCAGCGCATTGGGCTTTGATGCGGGTCTGCGCATGATGTTCTGAAGGCAGTCCGTTGCTGCTGCCGCGAGGCGAATCACGAAGAGGCGGATTTGAGGGAGTGCGTTCCGCAAAGGGCTGCTTGTCGGCGTTGCAGTACTTTGTGAAATAAAAAGAACGGTCGTTCTAATTTTCCGGATTTTTGGCTACACTGGCCTCGACTATTAAAGCCCAGGAGACCTTTCATGTCCGATCTGAACGCCCGGTTTGAAGAGACCGTCAAGAATTCCACCTCGCTTGGCGAGCGTCCCGACAACGCCACCTTGCTCAAGATTTATGCCTTGTA
Organism: Comamonas sp. E6; assembly: GCF_001010305.1. Lineage (NCBI taxonomy): Bacteria > Pseudomonadati > Pseudomonadota > Betaproteobacteria > Burkholderiales > Comamonadaceae > Comamonas > Comamonas sp. E6. Next base: position 40,690 of record NZ_BBXH01000030.1, on the reverse strand, counting down.
CAAGCAGGCAACCGAGGGTGACAACGAAGCCAAGAAGCCCAGCTTCACCGACATGGTGGCCCGCGCCAAGTGGGATGCCTGGGCCAAGCTGGAAGGCACAACGCCGGATGAGGCCAAGCAGCAGTACATCGATCTCATCGAGTCGCTGCGCTGATTCGCGCCACCCCTGATCGCCGACAAGGCCCCGGGCTCCGGGGCTTTGTCGTTTCAATTCGGACCACATCACACTGCACCAGAGACGGGGGGGCTGGAAACTGGCGCCCCCCAGCCAGGGACACCGAGGAAGGGCCGCCCCGAAGGTGTCGTCCCCTTGGAGGAAGCGGCAGGGCTGCTCAGGGGGTGTCAGTACCTGTTCGAGAAATTGGCGCTGATGCGCTGACGCAAATATTCCGCCCCTGTGATGGGCGGATATTTTTTGGCCGGCCCTTCTATCACCGCATCCTCATTGGCCTGGCAGAAGAAGGCCAGGCTATAGCGGGCCCCCTGGTATTCATGGGGCTGAGGGTTGCGCACGCGGTGGAAGTTGCTGGGCAGCTGGTCGTCGCTCCAGCGCATCAGCATGTCGCCGATATTGCAGGTGATGACGCCATCCACGGGCTTCACGGGCGTCCATTGCTGGGTCTCGGCCTCCTTGCCGGGCAGCACCTGTAGCCCACCCTGGCCGGCGCGCTGGAACAACAGCGTCAGGCAGTCGAAGTCCGTATGTGCGCCTGCACGCCACAGGCCGATTTCGTCCTTGAGCGCCGGGTCCACTGCAAAGTAATGCAGCATGCGCAGCGTGCTCTGGTAGCTGGGCACGGCGGGGTCATGTGCGCGGGTGAAGAATTCATCGTCAAAGCCCAGCTTGTAGGCAAAGCAGGACAGCAGCTGCATGCCAACCTGCCAGCATTGATGCTCAAAAGCCAGCGTGGCCTGCTTGAAGCCGGGCAACTCCTGCTCGCTGGGCCACAAGCCTTGCATGCGCGGGCGTGTGACCTGATAGGACTCTTTCTGGTCGGGAGTGCGCGTGGAAGGGCGAATCTGCGCCTTGTGCTCCCAGCCTGCATTGCGCGATAGCGGCCATTGCGACTTGGTGTCGGGCGGCAAGGCGAATAGCTGCTCGGCTCTACCGAACGCAGCGTCGATATCGGCCTGGGCAATGTCGTGGCCGGAAACCTGGAAGAAGCCGATTTCTATCGAAGCGCTCCAGATCTGCTCGGCAATCTCCTGCTTGCGCTGCTCGAAGTCGCTGATGTCTATGACGCGAACTTCGCGCGCCGAGGTTTCTGCGCCTTGCCCGCCCATGCGGGCTTCCTTGTCCAGCTCGCCAAGGCTGTAAGAGTGGCTGGTCATGGTCTGCATAAGAATTTCTCTTGCGATGACTTCAGACACCGGCTTTGCCAGTGAGGCTTGGTGCGGGCATCTGAAGTGTGGATACCAGGCGCGGCTGTGTGCCGCACCCACTTCAAGAGCAATGACCCGCGAAGCTGCTGACCGGGGGAAGGTCAGAGCACCGTGCTGAACGCTTCTACTCTTGATTTGAGTGCAGCAAACAGCGTGCCAGCCATTTTCCAGGGCGCGGGCACTCTTGGTTTTGGTGCATGGCTTCAATCTGGTGCATTGCCGTGCATGAATCCATGCATCCATCTCTTTTGCATGCACTTTGTTGATACCTGGCAAGGCGCAACCCAAAGCAGGCACGCCAATTGCTAGAAGGTTGAACGAGTAGAAGCGTTCAGCCTGCATCCGCGTGCAGTGCCCGGAAATTGCTCAAGTCCTGTCAGCAGCGGCAGCTGCTGGCGTTCCTGTCGCCAGAGACCTGAGAGTTCCACCATGCTACGTCGCCAATTTCTTGCCGCCCTGCCTCTTTGCGGCGCACCCTGGGTTCATGCCCAGGGCAAGTCGCTGACTCCGCTGAAATTCACGCTGGATTTCCGCGTCAACGGCCAGACGGCGCCGTTCTTTCTGGCCCAGCAAAACGGCTACTACCGCGATGAGGGGCTGGATGTGAGTCTGGACGTAGGGTCGGGCTCGGTGGCTTCGATTACACGTATCGCCAGTGGTGCCTACCAGCTCGGACTGGGCGATATCAGTTCGCTGATCGAGTTCAATGCACAGAACGCCGGCACACCTCGCGTGCAGGCCGTCTACCAGTACTACAACCGCGCGCCCTTTGTGATCATCGGGCGCAAGGACAGAGGCATCACTTCGGACTTCGCAAGTCTCAAGGGCAAGAAGGTGGCTGCAGCGGCAGTGGAGTCCACGCGCCGTGCCTGGCCCATGGTGGCGCGGCGCAAGAATCTGCCCGCCGATCTGTTTGCCTGGTCGACGACGGAGTTCTCGGCACGTGACAACGTCATGGTGCGTGGCGATGTGGATGCCGCCACCTATTTCCATGACTCGGCGGTATCGCTGTTTACGCGCCTCAAGCCCGAGGAGCTTTCCATACTGCGTTACAGCGATGCAGGCGTTCATCTGTATGGCAATGCGATCCTTGCGTCCAGCCAGCTGATCGCCGAGAAGCCGCAGGTCGTGGCCGCCTTCCTGCGCGCCACCAACCGGGCGATTGTGGAGTGCCTTGCCAACCCCGCAGCAGGCATTGCCGCCGTGCGCCAGCGCGAGCCGATGCTCGATGAGAAGCTGGAGCTGGAGCGCTGGTCCATTACCGCACAGTATGTGGCCGCGGCAGATACGAAACGCCATGGACTGGGCGACTTCAGCAAGCGTTTGATGGAGCAGCAACTGGACGGCGTGGTGCAGACCTTTGCGCTCAAGACCACGCCATCTGCCGATGCACTGTTCAACAGCAGCATGCTGCCAGCCAGGTCGGCGCGCATGCTCAAGGCCTGAGGAGGAAGCCTCCATGTCCCTGCCTCAAGCCCAGACCTTGAATGACAGCGATGGCCGCTATCTGCGTGAAGCCATTGCGCTTGCCGATACGGCGCGCGAGCGCGGCAACCGGCCGTTTGGCGCGCTGATCGTGGCGGCCGACGGACGCGTGCTGGCCCGGGCCAGCAATGCCAACGGCGAGAGCGGCGATTGCACGGCCCATGCCGAGCTGTCCGCCATCCGCCTGGCCAGCCCCCTGCATTCACGAGATGAACTGGCCGTCGCCACGCTGTACTCGTCTGCCGAGCCCTGCGTGATGTGTGCCGGCGCGATCTTCTGGTCCGCCATCGGCCGCGTGGTCTATGGCATCGATGCCGAGCGGCTGCGCGTGTTCCGTGGCGAGCGGATCGATCAGAAGGATGCCGAGCTGTCCTGCCGCGATGTGTTTCAGACCGCTTCGCACGCCATCGAATGTATCGGGCCGGCCTTGATCGAAGAGGCCAGCAGTTCACACCAGGGCGCCTGGAAAGTCTGAGCGCCGACACGAACTCAACCGCAATTCATTGACATAGAGAGAGGGAAGCCATCATGCAAACCAAGCGCCTGTTCCTGCAATCCGTTCTGGCCCTGGGCAGCTTTGCCAGCGCCACGGCAGCCTTTGCCGCAACGCCCATCAAATTCCAGCTCGACTGGCGTTTCGAAGGACCTGCGGCACTGTTTCTGCAGCCAGTCGCCAAGGGCTATTTCCAGACCGCAGGGCTCAATGTGACGGTGGATGCCGGCAGCGGCTCGGGCGGCGCCATCCAGCGCGTGGCATCGGGCTCCTACGACATGGGCTTTGCCGATCTGGCCGCGCTCATGGAGTTTCATGCCAACAACCCCGAAGTCAAGGACAAGCCCGTGGCCGTGATGATGGTCTACAACAACACGCCGGCCTCGGTCATGGCGCTCAAGAAGAGCGCCATCGCCAAGCCGGCGGACCTGACGGGCAAGAAGCTGGGAGCGCCGGTCTTTGATGCAGGCCGACGCGGCTTTCCGTTGTTTGCCAAGGCCAACAAAGTCGGCGATGTGCAATGGACCACCATGGATCCGCCGCTGCGCGAGACCATGCTGGTGCGCGGCGATATCGATGCCATCACGGGCTTTACCTTTACTTCGCTGCTGAACCTGGAGGCGCGGGGCGTGAAGGCGGCCGATGTGGCAGTCATGCCGTTTGCCGACAACGGCGTCAAGCTCTATGGCAACGCCATCATCGCCAGCGCCAAGCTGGTGCGCGAGAACCCCGAAGCCGTGCGTGCCTTCCTCAAGGCCTTCAGCAAGGGCGCCAAGGAAGTCATGGCCAACCCCGGCGCAGCCATTGCCTATGTGAAGGAGCGCGACGGCATCGTCAACACGGCGCTCGAAACCCGCCGTCTGCAGCTGGCGATCGACACCGTGATCAACACAGCCGACGCGCGCGGCGAGGGCTTTGGGCAGGTCAGCCCCACACGCATGGCGCTGATGGCTTCCCAGATCTCGGACGTCTATGCGACCAAGACACGCGTGAACCCCGAGACGCTCTGGAACGGCCGCTTTCTGCCGCCAGTCGCGGATCTCGACGTCTTTCCCAAAAAGTAATTGCTCATTGATTGATAGCTGTATGCGCTTGTGTGACGGTTGCTACAGCCTGTTTTTATGAAATCATCAGATACAGAAGCTGTCCGGCCCTTCGTCGAATTCAAAGACGTCTGGCTGGCCTATAACGAAGAGCTGCTGCAGGCCAATCACTTTGCGGTGGAGGCCATCGACCTCACGGTGCAGCGCGGCGAGTTCATCGCCATCGTCGGTCCTTCGGGCTGCGGAAAGTCCACGTTCATGAAGCTCACCACGGGCCTGAAGATGCCGTCCATGGGGCGCATCACGGTCGATGGCCAGCGCGTGACAGGGCCGCTCAAGATCTCGGGCATGGCGTTTCAGTCCTCCTCGCTGCTGCCCTGGCGCACCACGCTGGACAATGTGCTGCTGCCGCTGGAGATCGTGGAGCCGCACCGTTCGCAGTTCAAGCAAAAGCGCAAGGAATACGAGGCGCGTGCCATAGAGCTGCTGGGCAAGGTGGGCCTGGCAGGCTATGAGCGCAAGTTTCCCTGGCAGCTTTCCGGCGGCATGCAGCAGCGCGCCAGCATCTGCCGCGCCCTGATTCACGAGCCGCAGATGCTGCTGCTAGACGAGCCCTTTGGCGCGCTCGATGCCTTCACCCGCGAAGAGCTGTGGTGCATCTTGCGCGACCTGCAGGCCGAACAGAAGTTCAATGTGATTTTGGTCACGCATGATCTGCGCGAGAGCGTGTTCCTGGCCGATACCGTCTATGTGATGAGCAAAAGCCCGGGCCGCTTCGTGGTGCGCCGCGACATCGACCTGCCGCGCCCGCGTGATCTGGAGGTCACTTACACCCCCGAGTTCTCGGACATTGTCTACGAGCTGCGCGGCCATATTGGCGCCCTGCGCAAGAGCGGCACCGACATCGCTGCCGCCATTCCTCAATAAGGCGCATCATGAAACATCAAAAAACCGCCGAGCGCTGGGCTCCCTGGCTGCTGTTGCTGCTGATCGTCCTGCTCTGGCAGATCATCTGCTCGGGCCTAGGCGTCTCGGAGTTCATCTTCCCCAGCCCCTGGGCCATAGGCCATCAGCTCTATGAGTTTGCGGGCACGATTGCCATGCATGCCTGGCGCACCTACTGGGTGACGATGGCAGGCTTTGCCCTGGCGATCGTGGTGGGCGTGCTGCTGGGCTTTCTGATCGGCTCCTCGCGTCTGGCCTATGCGGCCTTCTACCCGCTGATGACGGCTTTCAACGCCTTGCCCAAGGCAGCGTTCGTGCCGATTTTGGTGGTCTGGTTCGGCATCGGCGCAGGCCCGGCCATTCTCACGGCCTTTCTGATCAGCTTTTTCCCCATCATGGTCAATATCGCCACGGGTCTGGCCACGCTGGAGCCCGAACTTGAGGATGTGCTGCGCGTGCTGGGAGCCAAGCGCTGGGACGTGCTGATCAAGGTCGGCCTGCCGCGCTCCCTGCCGTATTTCTACGGCTCGCTCAAGGTCGCGATCACGCTGGCCTTCGTCGGCACCACGGTCAGCGAGATGACGGCTGCCAACGAGGGGATCGGCTATCTGCTGGTCTCGGCCGGCTCTTCCATGCAGATGGGCCTGGCCTTTGCGGGGCTGATCGTGGTGGGAGCCATGGCCATGGTGATGTACGAGTTGTTCAACCTGCTGGAAAAGCACACCACGGGCTGGGCGCGCCGCGGCTCTCAGGGCGAGTGATACGCAGCTGCTGAAAGCGGAAAAGCCTGCCGGATCGTGCATCCGGCAGGCTTTTTTTGTACTGCGCAGTCAATGGCTAGCTGGCCGTGCGGCAGCTGGCAAATGCATCCAGAGGCTGCTTGTAGGTTGGAGAAGTGACATCCATCAATCCCATCACCGTATGGAACAGGTTGTCGTGCGAGCGCGGCTGGTCCAGAGTCTTGCTCAGACAGGCCTGATTCAGGCCGGTGCGCGCACCCAGCGTTCCCAGCCAGGCAATCATGGGCACATGTTTTTGATCGTCGGGCGCCATGGCGTAAGGCATGCCGTGCAAATAGACACCGAGCTCGCCCAGCGATTCGCCATGGTCTGACATGTAGAACATGCCGGTTTCAAACTGGTTTTGCTGGGTCTTGAGCCAGTCTATGGTCTGGGCCAGGAAGTGGTCGGTATAGCGAATGGAGTTGTCGTAGACATTGACCACGCTTTGCTGCGAACAGCTGGACAGTGCATTGGTGGCGCACTCGGGCTTGAAAGCCTTGAGGTCTGCAGTGGAGCGCTTGAAGTAGTCGGGGCCGTGACTGCCCATCTGGTGCATGACCAGAACCAGGCCCTTTGCCCGGCGTGCGGGGTCCAGCTTGGCGATGCGCTCGTCCAGGCCGCTGAGCAGCAGAGCATCCAGGCATTCGCCATCCTGGGCGCACAGCGCCTTGCCGGCCGGCGTATTCACGCTGTCGGCGGTATCGGCCATGGGGATACGCTTGCACACGCCTTTGCAGCCTGCCTGGTTGTCCACCCAAAGCACGGCCAGTCCGGCGGCCTGCAGCACGTCGAGCAGGTTGTCATGCTCGACCTTGGAGGCGTAAAAGCCTTCGCGGCCCAGGTTGGAGAACATGCAGGGCACCGATTCGCGGGTGCTGGTGCCGCAGGAGCGGGCATTGCGCCAGCTCAGCACATCGCGCTTGGCCAGCTCGGGGTTGGTATCGCGCTCGTAACCGTTGAGGCTGAAATTCTTTGAGCGTGCAGTCTCGCCCACCACCAGCACCAGCAGCGGCGGTTTCTGGGCTGCGGCATAGCTGGCACCCAGGGCCGCGCCGCCCGTGATGCTGACAAAAGGCCTGGGCTTGTTGAGCAGAGGATCCAGCGCCACCGAGGCTGCGGACAGCACGGGGTTGATCGGATTGATCATGTAGCGCAGCCAAAGATTGTTGCGCACCACGGGGGCCAGATCGCGGTAGGAAACGGCCAGTGATGCGGCTATCAGGGCAATGCCGCCCAGCAGCAGCAAGGCGGTGCGCAGCATATTGCGCCAGGCGCTGTTGGCGCGTTTGAGCGGGGTTTTCCACAGCCAGATGGCTGGCAGTATGGCGATGATCAACACCTCGGCCAGCAGCTTGATGTTGAACAAGTCCGAGCTTTCGCGCGCATCGGTCTGCAGGATGTTGTGAATCATGCCCTTGTCCATCACGGTGCCGTAGCTGACCATGAAGTACTGGGAACTGGCCGCCACCAGCAGCAGCGCCACCCAGAGCGGCTTGGTAAAGCGCGGCCAGGCAAACAAAGAGGTCAGCAGAAGGCTGGCGCCCAGCACCAGCGGCACAACCCGCAGGGCCAGCAGGGCCAGACTGCCGTGATAGCCATCCAGGGAAGGCAGGCGCAGCCACAGGGCCCAGTTCGCCGTCAGTGTCAGCCAGATGGCCAGGGCCAGAGCGATGAACTGAGGCGTGCGAGGTCGAAAAAGCCCCTTGAAAAATGGGGCGGAAACGGAGTCTTGGGTAGCCACGGTGGACGGCAAAAAAATAGGTATCGGAGAAGTCTGGCGGGACTTTCTTAAAAACCGCTGAAGCCTCCTACATGGTTAACCCTTGTAAAAAATTGTTTTATGTCAATTTGACGTATTTATTGGCACTGGGTCGCTGTTTCTGCCGCTTTTCCCCATTGGGCGCATAGCCGCAGCTTGCGCTCTTCAGCAGGCAAGGCTGCCAGCTCGCGCATCTGCGCATAGAAGCTGCGCCAGGTCTCGGGAGTGGCCGGGCCTTCGCCGCGCAGTTGCTGCCACCAGCGAGTCATGGCCGGCACCCAGTCGTCATAGGCGGCCAGGGCACCGAAGCTGGCGTTATTGGCCTGGGCCACCCATTCATCGGTCTGGGTCAGGCGCCGGTAATACTGCTCGCGCAGGGCGAGGCTGGTCAGCAGGGGCTCGTCGCTGGCAATCCATTGCGCTCTGAGCTGCGCATAAGTGGCGCGGAATTCGTCAAATACTTTGCTTTTGATGGCTTCCAGCACTTTGGCATCAAAGGCTTCAGTATTTTTCTGTTCATAAATCTGTTGCAGGCGCTGGCGGGTCTCGCGCGTCAGCTGCTGCCATAGCTCGCGTCGCTGCAGGCTCTGCTGCCAGCGCTGCTGCGTGGCGGCGCTGGCATGGCTGTGCAGCCACAAGGGTGTGGCCATACGCTCCACCGTGGTGGCAAAGGATTCGTTGAAGGCCGTGTCGTTCTTCACATACAGCAGCTGGTGGGCCAGTTCGTGGAACAGCAGGCCGGCAAAGTCGCCCTCCTGCCAGGAGGTGAAGGTGCTGAGCAAGGGATCGCCGCCCAGCCAGTTCAGATAGCCCAGCGTGGAGTAGGCAGGCACGCCATAGACGCTGGTTTCCAACCCCTGGGACTGAAGCGTCAGTGCCTGCGCCTGTGCGTCGCTCTTGCTGAAGTAGCCTCGGTAGGCAATGCAGCCGGTGACGGGAAAGCACCATTGGTGCATCTCCAGGCTGTAGGCCGGGGCTGCCACCACGTTCCAGACCGCAAACGGACGCTGCAGCTGGGCGTAGCGGGTGTAGCTGGCGTTGTCGGGCAGAGCCAGCTCCCGGCTGGCGAAGCGGCGCATCTGTTGCGCGGTCTGCAGGCGCTGACGCAGTGCTGAGGAGGTACTGTCTTCTGCCAGCCAGTCATCAATAGGCCGTGCGGCCTGAAGAATCTGCATCTGTCCCTTGAAACCTTGCCAGTAATAGCCGGCGCTGCTGCAGCCCGTCAGGCCTGCAATTGCGGCACTAATTCCCAGCAAAGCCCTCAGGCTGACTACACTCATCCTTTTTCTCATTGCGCTTGTCCGCCTGTCTGGTTTCACTTCATGGATTTTCTAACGCTCGCCATCATTGTCACCACCGTGCTCTACGTGCTCAAGAAGCAGGAGCAGCGTCAGCACACCCAGCTTCTGGCCCAGCATCTGGCACGCTTTCAGATCGAGAAGCTCATGGCCAATCTGATGGAGGGATATCTGCGTGTCATCGGCGAGAAGGATGCGCAGAGGCGTGAACAGATCTGGCCCGTGCTGGCCAATACCGAGAGCAGCCTGGTGAGCCAGTTTCAGCGTTTCGCGGATGAATTCGCCATCTTGCCGGCCGAGCAGACGCGTGCCAGCACCCTGCCGCTGGCGCTGCCCTATATGACCAGGGTTCTGCCTTCGGCCACCATGGATGTGCGCGAGACCATGAAGCTTCATGCCCAGGCGCTGGCGGCTGCCCGTGTGGGGGATGCGGCCGACGAGGAAGAGCGCAAGCGCCGAGCCTTCACCATGACGGCCGAGCTGATGCTGATGCAACACACCTGCCACTGGTTCTGCCGCAGCCGCACCGTTGCTTCCATGCGCTTGCTGGCGCGTCACAAGACGGCTTATGAACAAGTGCTGCAGGCTGTGGCCCCCGCCACCCTCAAGGCCTACGACAGGCTGGTGAAAGCCAGCAACTGATCCTCTGCCAGACCTGGAGGCAGTTTTAGGCAGGGATGTTTTCCGTCTTGACCCTGCCATAGTCGATGTGAACAATGGTTTTCATGAAAAACCTGTTGAGCACATTGGAGCCGCTGCTAGCAAGACTTCCTGTGACTGCATCGATACAGCTTCCCTCGGGCGAGCGTATCGGGCCTGAACACAGCGCGGTTCAACTCATTTTTCGTTCTCCCAAGGCTGTTGCGGCGCTGCTGGACGGCCAGATCGGCTCGATTGGTTCGGCCATCGTCGAAGGCTGGGTGGAGGTCAAGGGCAGCTCCCGCGACATCATGGCGGCAGCGGCCGGGCTGCTGCGCGGTGATCCGGTCAGCCATACGCCCTCCTGGCTGGGGCAGACGGTCTCCAAGGCCAGGTCGCTGGCCATGCACACGCTGACCCGCGATGCCGAGCAGATTCAGTTTCATTACGATCTCTCCGACGATTTCTACGCGCTGTGGCTGGACCCGCGCCGCGTCTATTCCTGCGCTTACTACAAAGAGCAGGGCATGAGCCTGGCGCAGGCGCAGGAGGCCAAGCTCGATCACATCTGCAAAAAGCTCAAGCTCCAGCCCGGAGAGCGCTTCTGGGACATAGGCTCTGGCTGGGGCGGACTGGTCTTCTGGGCCGCCGAGCATTACGGCGTGCAGGCCCATGGCATCACACTGTCGCGCAACCAGTTCGATCATGTGCAGCGTCTGATTGCCGAGAAGGGCCTGCAGGGCAAGGTTCAGGTCGAGTTGCGCGACTACCGGCAAATGGTTGATGTGGAGCCATTCGACAAGATCGGCTCGGTCGGCATGTTCGAGCATGTGGGCAGCGCCAATCTGCAGGAATACTTCGAAACCATTTATTCCATGCTCAGGCCCGGCGGACTGGCCTTGGTCCATGGCATCACGGCGGGCGGTGTCAGCAATGTGGAGCTGGGGGCCGGCATGGGCGAGTTCATCAATCGCTACATCTTTCCCGGTGGAGAGCTCATGCATGTCAGCCGCGTGCTACATGATCTGGCGGCCAGCGGACTGGAAATGGTGGATACCGAGAACTTGCGCCCGCACTACGCGCGCACGCTTTGGGCCTGGTCGGATGGGTTGGAGGCCAGGCTGGGCGAAGCTCAAATCATTTTACAAGCCCAGTACGACGAGGAAAAGGCCGCTAAGGCTTTGCGTGCCTATCGTCTTTATCTGGCGGGCTCGGCCATGGGCTTCGAGCATGGCTGGATTGCGTTGCATCAGATGCTGTGCAGCAAACCCGATGGCGATCTGCGCAGCGGTGCGATGGCGGGTGCGCAGAGCGGCTATCCTTTCAACCGCGAATACATCTACCGTTGAAGGAGTCGCTTCATGCCCTACAAATTCAAATCGCGTGCCACGGCAGACCTCATCATGCTGGACGCCAACGGCCGCAAGCTGCTGGAAATCATCGGCAAGTCTCCCGATGAGGTGCATGGCATCATCACCGTGGAGCAGATTCCGGCCGCCATCATCGCGCTGGAGGCTGCTGCCGCCGAAGATGCGGCCAGACGTGCGCAGCCGCAAGACGAAGCGCAGGAGGAGGATGCCGTGCCTGCAAATCAGGACGGCGTGGCCCTGGGCCAGCGCATCGTGCCTTTTGTAGACATGCTCAGGCGCAGCGCCGCCGATGGCAAGGAAGTGACCTGGTAAGCGGCCTTCTTCGGTCGCCCCATGCAAAAAAGCCTGCAGATGCAGGCTTTTTTGCGTTGAACGGATTGTGCGTTCTCAGTCGGCGTAGATGCCGGCGGCCTTGATGACCTTGCCCCACTTGGCGATTTCGGCTTCCACAAACTTCTTGTGACCCGCAGGGTTGGTACGGTCGTCGCTGGCAATCACGGCCCCCAAGGCTTCCTGGCGCTTGATGAACTCGGGGTCCTTGAGCGAAGCCTTCATGGCTTCGTTGATCTTTTGCACCACATCGGCAGGCGTGCCCTTGGGGGCGTACAGACCGTGCCAGATGGTCACGTTGAAGTCCTTCAGGCCCAGGGACTGCAGCGTGGGCAGGTCCTTGAGTGCAGGCGTGGTCAGAGGCTTGGCAGTGGTCACGGCATAGGCCTGAACCTTCTTGGCGGCAATCTGCGAAGTGGTATTGGTGGTCTGGTCGCACAGCAGATCCACCTGGTTGCCCATCAGATCGGCAATCGCAGGAGCTGCACCCTTGTAGGGCACGGGCGTCATGTCCTGCTGCAGCGAGGCCTGGAACATCAGGCCGCACAGGTGCGAGGCCGAGCCCACGCCGGCGTTGGCCAGATTCACCTTGCCCTGGTTTTTGCTGACCCAGTCCTTGACTTCGGCGAAGTTCTTGGCGGGCAGGGTGGGGCGGCCGATCAGCGTCATGGGCACATCGTTGATGATGCCGGCGTACTCGAAGTCGTTGAGCACGTTGAAGGACAGCTTGCGGTACAGCGTCGGGATGGTGGACATGCCGATATGCGTCAGCAGCAGCGTGTAGCCGTCATTGCGTGCACGTGCGGCCTTGGCCGTGCCAATCGTGCTGCCGGCACCGTCTGCGTTGTCGATGACGATGGTGGCGTTGTTCAGCTGCTTGCGCATGGATTCGGCCAGGTCGCGAGCCACCTTGTCGGTGGGGCCGCCTGCCGTGAAAGGCACGATGATCGTGATCGTCTTGCCAGCGGCTGGGTAGCTGTCGGCATGGCTGCTGATGGCTGCGGTAGCGGCCAGAGCGATGGTGGCGATCTTGAAAATAGTTTTCACAGTGTCTCCCTAAAAATAATGTGCAAGCAGACCAGGACGGTTGACTTGTCGTGACGTAAAGCCGGATTCTAGGTAGCGCTAATCTGTGGGGTTTTTGTTATTTTCTAAGTGTTATCCCTTGATGGAGCGGGCGATCACATTGCATTTGCGTTAAAGCAAACCGATTGCCTGTCGCGTATTGGCGACACATGTGCAGGGGCTTGGCCAAGCTCAAGTCCCAGTACAAAACCTTTAGGTCGCAGAGCCAGCCGAATGCTGGTAGCTCTTCAGAGCTTCACTGATAGGAGCGCGCATCCTCGATCACCTTGCCGTCATTGGGCAGGCTTCCGGGAGACACCATCTGCACTTCGCCGCGCAGCTTGGTGACTTCGCGCAAGGCGTCGATCACCTGCAGGGCAAAGCCCGGTGCGGTTTCCGTGGTTTCAACCAGCAACTGCATCTGGTCGTTGGCCATCTCACCCGTCACTACCAGCCTGGCCCTGACGATCTGCGGAAAGCGCTTGACGACCTCGGCCACCTGTTTGGCATGCACGAACATTCCGCGCACCTTGGTGGTCTGGTCGGCGCGGCCCATCCAGCCCTTGATGCGGGCATTGGTGCGACCCGTGGGGCAGGTTCCCGCAAGATAGGCCGAGAGGTCACCCGTGCCAAAGCGGATCAGCGGATAGTCGGGGTTGAGCGTGGTGATGACCAGCTCGCCCACCTCGCCCTCGGCCACAGGGTCGCCGGTTCCGGGGCGCACGATCTCCACGATCACGCCCTCGTCCAGCACCAGACCTTCACGGGCGCTGGTCTCATAGGCAATCAGGCCCAGATCGGCCGTGCCATAGCTCTGGTAGGCGTCTATGCCATGATCGCGCATCCATTGGCTGAGCGAGGGGGGGAAGGCTTCGCCGCTGACCATGGCCTTGGTCAGGCTGGGCAGCTTCATTCCCATCTCCTGGGCCTTTTCCACAATGATTTTCAGAAAACTGGGCGTACCCACATAGGCCGCAGGCCGCAGATCGGCCATGGCCTGCACCTGCTGCTCGGTCTGGCCCGTGCCGCCCGCGAACACCGTGCAGCCCAGGGCCTGAGCACCGGTTTCCATCATCGATCCGGCGGGCACGAAGTGATAGCTGAAGCAGTTGTGCACCAGCTCCCCAGACCTGAAGCCCGCGGCGTACATGGAGCGGGCCATGCGCCAGTAGTCGGGGCGGCGGCTTTCGGGCTCGTAGATGGGGCCGGGGCTGGAAAACAGCCTGGGCATGTCGTGGCCAAGGCCAATGGCATTGAAGCCGCCAAAAATCTGCTGCGGACGCTGTGCAGCCTGGCGCTCCAGCAGCTCGCTCTTGCGCGTCACAGGCAAGGTGGCCAGCGCTGCGCGACTGGTGATACGGGACGCATCCACACCTTTGAGAATTTCGGCAAAAGCGCTGGAGCGCTGCTGTGCATGGGCAATCTGCAGCGGCAGGCTGGCCATGCAGTCGGCTTCGCGCTGTTCGGGGCTGCGGGTTTCCAGGGCATCGTAGAAATCACTCATGGCAAATCCTGTAGAGAAAATCTGCAAGCAAAACTGAAGTCAATGGGCGCAAGTTAAAAACTGGCGCGCACCAAGCCAGAGACAGCGAGCAAGCGCCGCCGCGCAGCGAGGCCGTCGTCCCCCTAGGGGGAAGGCGCGAAGCGCCTCAGGGGGCAGTCATCAAGCCAACCAGCGTTTTCTGCGTTTGTAGCTCTTCACATCCTTGAAGCTCTTGCGTTCGCCGCCGCCCACGCCCAGATAGAACTCCTTGACGTCCTCGTTGCTGGCTAGATCCTTGGCGGAGCCGTCCATGACGATGCGCCCGCTTTCCATGATGTAGCCGTAGTCGGCGTATTTGAGCGCCATGTTGGTGTTCTGTTCGGCCAGCAGGAAGGTGACTTTTTCCTTGCTGTTGAGGTCTTTGACGATGTGAAAGACCTCGTCCACGATCTGCGGTGCCAGGCCCATGGAGGGCTCGTCTAGCAAAACCATACGCGGGTTGCTCATCAGCGCACGGCCGATGGCGCACATCTGCTGCTCGCCGCCCGAGGTGTAGGCCGCCTGGCTGGTGCGCCGGGTCTTGAGGCGCGGGAAGTAGTTGTAGACCTTCTCGAGATTGGCTGCAATCTCGCCCTTGTCCGTGCGTGTGTAGCTGCCGGTGAGCAGGTTTTCTTCGATCGTCAGGTGGGCGAAGCAGTGGCGTCCTTCCATGACCTGGACCACTCCGCGCTTGACAAGTTCGGCGGGCGAGAGGTTGGCGATCTGCTCGCCTTCCAGTGTGATGCCGCCTTTGGTGACTTCGCCGCGCTCGCCCTTGAGCAGATTGGAGATGGCGCGCAGCGTGGTGGTCTTGCCCGCGCCATTGCCGCCCAGCAGGGCCACGATGCTTTGGTGGGGGACTTGTAGCGAGACGCCCTTGAGCACCAGGATCACATGGTTGTAGATGACCTCGATGCCATTGACTTCCACCAGCGGTGCGGTCTGGGCGGAAGTGGAAACTGTGTGCGCGATATCGGTCATGCGGTCACCTGATAACTCAAAATAGATAGCTGTCTGCACTTCATGGATAAGCGCTTGAGGCTGATTTTTATAAATCCGGTTGCGACGAGGCGAGCCTTGGTCAGAGACATCAAGCAAGGACCGGGGCTGGCCGCGCCGCAGCGAGGATGTCGTCCCCCTCAGGCGCCAGGCGCCAGTGAGGGGGAAGGCGCGACGCGCCTCAGGGGGTGCAGGTTCTTACCTTGACGTTCTTTTCCTTGGCGTACTTTTCCGCGAATTCCTTGTAGAGCGGATCGACCATGGACTTGTCGGCCTGGTACCAGTCGGAAGTCACCTTGAACTTGGCGCCGTCCCAGGTGGCAATACGGGCCCAGTCGGCGCCCAGATGGTTGTCGCAGCTGGTCTTGAAGGGGCGGATGATCTTGCCGAAGCCCAGCTCGTTCAGGCGTTCCTGCGTCATATTCAGGTTCTCCAGGCCCCAGCGCACCTGCTCGGGTGTCATGACCTTGCCTTTGCCGAACTTTTCCTGAGCGGTGCGGATGGCCTCGACCTGCAGCATGGAGATCACAATGCCGCGAGTATGTGCCAGCTGGCCCAGTTCCTTGGCGTCCTTGGCGGTGCCCTGACCCTTGTCGTAGAGCATGGACTTGATGTCGCCATGCACCTTGTCGCTCTCGGCAGTGTTGTGGATGGTCACCGTGTTGTAGCCCTTGGCGCCGGCACCGATGTCCTTGACGTCATGGTCGGAGCCGCCCCACCAGACGGCATACATCTTCTCGCGCGGGTAGCCCGTGGCCTGCGCCTCACGCACGGCCGTAGGAGTCATCACGCCGGCCGACCACAGCAGCACATAGTCGGGGCGGTTCTGGCGAATCTGCAGCCAGGTGGATTTTTGCTCCACGCCGGGGGCAGTCACGGGCAGCTTGATCAGCTCAAAGCCATCCTTGGCGGCGCGCTTTTCCAGCAGCGGAATCGGCTCCTTGCCATAAGGCGAGTCGTGATAGACCAGTGCGATCTTCTTGCCCTTGAGGTTGCCTTTTTCCTTCTTCAGAATGTCCTGCACGATGGAGTCGGCGGCTGTCCAGTAGTTGCCCAGCAGCGGGAAGTTCCACTCGAAGACCTTGCCGTCCACGGACTGGGACAGACCATAGCCTGGGGTGACCACTGGCACCTTGTCGCCGGGAGCCTTGTCGGTCACGGCAAAGGTGATGCCGGTGGACTGGGTGTCAAAGCCCGAGGCGCCGCCGTCCTTGTTCTTGAGGCGCTCGTAGCATTCCACACCCTTGGCCGTGTCATAGGCGGTTTCGCATTCCTCGAATTTGATCTTCACACCGTTGACGCCACCCTTGGCATTGACCAGCTTGAGGTAATCCTGCTTGCCGTCCGCCCATGGAATACCCAGGGGCGCGAACTGGCCCGTGCGATACACCAGCAGAGGCACGAACTGCTCCTGGGCCTGAGCCGCAGGCGAGGCCATCAAGGCTCCCATGCCTGCAGCAACAGCAGCGGCAGCAATCGCAACTTTCTTGAACATCATCGACTGTCTCCTTGGGTTGTATGGGACGCTGTCCCGGTTGCAGGCACTCTGCGGTGTCTTGTAAATAAATCAGCTATCTCTCAATCAAGCACTCAGCAATTCAGGGCACCGAGCAAGAGCCGCCTCGCGGCGGGGCCGCCCCGGCGAAGGTGCCGTCCCCCTTGGGAGAAGCCGCGTCAGCGGCACAAGGGGAGTCATCAATGCGGAAACGGCCAGACGCGCAGCTTCTGACGGGCCGTGGCCCAGAGCTTGGCCAATCCGTGGGGTTCCACAATCAGGAAGAACACGATGAGCGCACCAAAAATCATGTGCTCGAGATAGGTCGCCGTGGCTGTGGACAGCGGCAGGCCCAGCCAGTGGGGCACCTGGTTGAGCAGCAGCGGCAGCAGCACGAAGAAGGCGGCGCCGAAGATGCTGCCCACGACCGAGCCCAGGCCGCCGATGATGATCATGAACAGCAACTGCAGAGAGCGGTCCAGGCTGAAGGCTGCGGGTTCCCAGGCGCCTAGGTGGACAAAGCCCCAGAGCGCACCGGCCACGCCGACGATGAAGCTGCTCACGGCAAAGGCCGACAGCTTGGCGTAGGTGGGGCGGATGCCGATCACGGCAGCCGCCACGTCCATGTCGCGCATGGCCATCCATTCACGACCTACCGAGCTGCGCACCAGATTCTTGGCGGCCAGTCCGAGCAGACACAGGATGGCCAGGCAGAGCAGGTACTTTTCCATGGGCGTGTCGATGGCCCAGCCCAGAATGGCCAGTGGCTTGGCGCTGACGGAGCCGGATGAGGAGTTGTTCGTCACCCAGGCCGCGCGGGTCGCCAGCCAGTCCACAAAGAACTGGGCGGCCAGCGTGGCTACGGCCAGATACAGGCCGCGAATGCGCAGGCTGGGCAGACCGAACACCACGCCGAACGCCATGGCCACCACGCCACCGCCCAGAAGTGCCACCAGCAAAGGCATGCCTTCAATGCGGGCCTGCAGGTTGTAGGCCGCATAGGCACCCACGGCCATGAAGGCGGCGGTACCCAGCGAAATCTGGCCGCAGTAGCCGACGAGGATATTGAGTCCCAGCGCCGCCAGCGACATGATGACGAAAGGAATCAGAATCGCCTGGAAGGTGTAGTCGCTGGCAATGAAGGGAATGGCCAGGAAGGCAAAGGCCAGCACCAGCAGGATGACCCAGCGGTCCTGCGCGACGCCGAAGATCTGCTGGTCTGCCGCGTAGCTGGTCTTGAACTGGCCGTTTTCACGATAAAACATATTCTTGTTCTCCCTGTTCAGACGCGGTCAATGATCTTGTCGCCGAACAGACCTTGGGGTCGTACCAGCAGGAAGCAAAGGGCCAGACCATAGGCAAACCAGGTCTCGATGCCGCCGCCCACCATGGGGCCGATGTAGACCTCGGAGAGCTTCTCTCCCACGCCGATGATCAGGCCGCCGATGATGGCGCCGGGCAGTGATGTCAGGCCGCCCAGAATCACCACGGGCAGGGCCTTCAGGGCCACCAGCGACAGCGAGTACTGAACGCCCAGCTTGCTGCCCCAGATGATGCCGACGACCAGAGCCACGCCGCCGGCCACCGACCAGACGATGACCCAGATGCGCGACAGCGGAATGCCGATGGACTGGGCGGCCTGGTGGTCGTCGGCCACTGCACGCAGCGCGCGTCCGGTTTTGGTCTTCTGAAAGAAAAGGCTCAGGCAGATCACCAGGATGGCGGCGATGCATGCCGCATACAGGTCTTCCAGGCTGATCATCACGCCGCCTTGAAACAGGCTGTCCATAATGAAGACGGGGTCCTTGGGCATGCCTACGTCAATCTTGTAGACCTCGCTGCCAAAGACCATGGGGCCGAGGCCATCGAGCAAATAGGCAATGCCCAGCGTGGCCATCAGCAAGGTGATGGGCTCCTGATTGACCAGATGGCGCAGGGCCAGACGTTCGATCACCCAGGCCACGCCTACCATCAGCGCCAGGGTGACGGCGATGGCCAGCAGGTTGCCGACCAGCCCCGGCTCCAGGCCCAGCCAGCCGGGAATCCATTGCGAAAAACGCGCCATGGCCAGGGCTGAAAACAGCACCATGGCGCCTTGCGCAAAGTTGAAGACGCCGGAGGCCTTGAAGATCAGCACGAAGCCGATGGCGATCAGTGCATACAGCGTGCCCACCATGAGGCCGCCGAACAATGTCTCTAAGAAAAATCCCATGACTGCTCCTTCAGTGGCCTGCGCCCAGATAGGCGCGGATCACGTCTTCGTTGTTGCGTACTTCATCGGGAGCGCCGTCGCCGATCTTCTTGCCATAGTCCAGCACCACGACACGGTCCGAAATGTCCATGACCACGCCCATATCGTGTTCGATGAGCACGATGGTGGTGCCGAACTCCTCGTTCACATCGAGGATGAAGCGGCACATGTCCTGCTTTTCTTCCACGTTCATGCCGGCCATGGGCTCGTCCAGCAGCAGAACCTGAGGCTCCATGGCCAGGGCTCGGCCCAGGTCCACGCGCTTTTGCAGGCCATAGGGAAGCTGACCCACGGGAGTCTTGCGATAGGCCTGGATTTCGAGAAAGTCGATGATGTGCTCGACGAACTCGCGGTGCTGCATTTCCTCGCGTTGCGCGGGGCCGATGCGCAGGGCCTGCATGAGGATGTTGCTCCTGATCTTGAGGTTGCGGCCGGTCATGATGTTGTCGATCACGCTCATGCCCTTGAACAGCGCCAGGTTCTGGAAGGTGCGTGCGACACCCATCTCGGCCACTTGGCGGCTGTTCATATGACTGAAGGTCTGGCCGCGAAAGGTGATGGAGCCTTCGGACGGTGTATAGACGCCGTTGATGCAGTTGAGCATGGAGCTCTTGCCGGCGCCGTTGGGGCCGATGATGGAGCGGATTTCGTGCTCTTTGACATTGAACGAGATATCGGTCAAGGCCTTGACGCCGCCGAAACGCAGACTGATGTTCTTGATGTCCAGAATCACTTCGCCGCTGGTTCTTGTATTCATGAAAATTCCTCTCAGGCAGCAGCCTTGGCCGAAGCCGGGTGGAGCTTGGCTTCGACGATGGTCAGCGTGGCGCTGACGCTGCCCGTGCGGCCGTCCTCGAACTTCACCAGGGTCTCGATGAACTGCTGCTGCTTGCCGGTGTAGAGCGCCTCCACCAGCACGCCGTACTTGTCGGCGATGAAGTTGCGGCGCACCTTGCGGGTGCGGGTCAGCTCGTCGTCATCGGGGTCCAGCTCCTTGTGCAGCACCAGAAAGCGCGCCACCTGGGTGTCGGCCATGCCGGGCTCGCTGGCCAAGTCGGCGTTGACCTTGTCTATGCAGTCGGCCACCAGCTCCAGCACCTTGGCCTTGCTGGCCAGGTCCACATAGCCGCCGTAGGGCAGACCCTGGCGCTCGGCCCAGTTGCCCACGGCCTCGTAGTCGATGTTGATGAAGGCACAGACCTCGTCCTTGCCATGGCCGAAGCAAACGGCTTCCTTGATATGCGGGAAGAACTTGAGCTTGTTCTCTATGTAGTTGGGCGCGAACATGGCGCCGCGGCTGGTCTTGCCCACATCCTTGGCGCGGTCGATGATGCGCAGCTGACCGTTGGCATCGATCACGCCGGCATCGCCGGTATGGAAGTAGCCGCTGGCGTCGATCACCTCTGCCGTGGCGTCGGGGCGCTTGTAGTACTCCTTGAGCACGGACACACCCTTGACCAGCACCTCGCCGTTGTCGGCAATCTTGAGCTCGATGCCCGGAGCCGCCTGGCCCACGCTGGAGAGTTCCACCTGGCGGTCGCGCTGCAGGCAGACATAGGCACAGGTTTCGGTTTGACCGTAGAGCTGCTTGAGGTTGATTCCGATGGAGCGGAAGAAGCGAAACAGCTCGGGGCCGATGGCAGCGCCTGCCGTATAGGCCACGCGGATGCGCGAAAGGCCCAGAGCATTGCGCAGCGGTCCGTAGATGAACAAGCTGCCCAACTGGTATTTGAGGCGATCCATGGCACTGACGTTCTTGCCGTCCAGAATGTCCGAGCCTACGCGACGTGCCACCTCCATGGCCTTGGCATACATCCATTGCTTGAGCGGCGAGGCATCTTCCATGCGAATGGAAACCGAGGTCAGCATGCCCTCGAATATGCGCGGCGGAGCAAAGTAGTAGCTGGGTCCGATCTCGCGCAGGTCGATGGCGATGGTCGAGGCGGATTCCGGGCAGTTGATGGTGAAGCCCGCCACCAGCCATTGCGCAAACGAGAACAGATGGTCTCCCACCCAGGCCGGCGGCAGATAGCAGATCACATTGTCCGAAGCATTCAGGCCATCGGTCTGCACGCCGCCGCGGGCAGATTCGCCAAAGCTGGCGTGGGTCTGGCACACCCCCTTGGGCTTGCCCGTGGTGCCCGAGGTGTAGAGGATGACCGAGACATCGTCGGGCGAGACGGCCTGGAGCATGGCCTCATAGGCTCCTGCGTGCCGTGCATCCCATTCCTTGCCCTTGGCCAGCAGCTCATCGGTGCTGATGAGTCCGGGTTGGTCATATTTGCGCAGGCCGCGCGGGTCGTCATAGATGATGTGGCGAATGCTTGGCACGCTCTCGCGTACTTCCAGCAACTTGTCCACCTGTTCCTGGTTCTCGGCAAAGGCGAACGCGATCTCCGCGTCCTCCATCACAAAGCGCATCTCGGCGGCCACGGCATCCTGGTACAGCGGAATGGGCACTGCGCCACAGGCCTGAACGGCCAGAAAGCCCATGTAGACATGAGGCCGGTTATCGCTGATGAACGCCAGGTTCTGGCCACTTTCAAGCCCCAGCGCGCGCAGGCCGCAGGCCATGTGGCGTACGGTCTGTGCGGCTTCGCGCCAGCTCCAGGTTTGCCAGATGCCATACTCCTTTTCGCGCAGGGCGGGCGCATCGGGGCGTTCTGTCGCGTGCTTGAGCAGCAGTTGCGGGAACGTGGTTGTCATGCCTGATCCTCTTGGTTGGGGTTGGAGCCGCCGCGGCTACCCTTCACGAAAGTCTTGCAGACATGCTATGAGTGACTTTGACGTCAGGATGTCTGTTTGACGACAATTTGAGGGAAAGCCTGCATAGTGAAAATCCGCTGTAACAAATGCTGCTGAAAATGGCGCATTTGCTGCCTCGTGGAAATCCCGCTGTTGCGCCAGCGCGGCTTTGGCAATGCTTCTGGGCATGAGTCAAGAACTGTCCCTGCATCAAAGGCGGCGCAAGCCTTTGAGCTCAGAACTCGATGGCATTCCCTGGTGGCCCGTTCTGTTGCCCATGGAGCGTGAAAACGTGGCACGCGTGCTGCTCGTCGGCGATGCCGAGCCGGGCGACTATGTCTGCCGCACCGGTCGCCCGCCTACCTACTGGTTTGGCGTGGTCGACGGCCTGCTCAAGATGAACACCGAAAGCGCCGACGGAGTCAGCATGACGCTGGCCGGCCTGCCTCCCGGCGGCTGGTTTGGGGAGGGAACGGTCATCAAGCGCGAGCCCTATCGCTACAACGTGCAGGCCATCCGCAAGACGGTTGTGGGCGGCCTGCCCATAGACATGTTCCACTGGCTGCTTGATCACTCCATAGGCTTCAATCGTTTTGTGATGAACCAGCTCAACGAGCGCCTGGGCCAGTTCATCGCGGCGCGCGAGATCGACCGCATGAGCAACCCCGATCTGCGCGTGGCGCGTACTCTGGCCGCCTTGTTCAACCCCTTGCTCTATCCCGGCGTGGGGCAGATTCTGCGCATCACCCAGCAGGAGCTGGCCAATCTGGTCGGCCTGTCACGTCAGCGTGTGAACGAGGCCTTGTCTGTGCTGCAGCGCGAGCGCGTGATCCAGATCGAGTATGGCGGCCTGCGCGTACTGGACCTGGAAGCGCTGCGGCATGGTGAGTTCTGTGCGTCGCGCAAGGCGCTTGCCTGAGGGACGTCCTATAACCTAGCTCCGCGCTGGAATTGTGGATAACTCTCGCCTCGCGCCCGCGCGTCGCGAGACAATTACGCCCAAATGTCAGTCAAACCTCCTAAAGAGTCCGGCGCCCCTGGTGCTGGCAAATCCTCCGCGCCCTCTGATTCCTCGTCGGCGCGCCCTGTTTTGCGTGCACCGGCCAAGCCAGCCAAGGCCGAAAAGCCTGCGGCAGCCCGTGGCTCCAGGCCCGCTGGCGGTACCGATCGCGGCCCGCGTAGTGAAGGCCCGCGTGGCGAACGTGGCGCCCGCCCTCAGCGTGAGCGCGACGAGCGCCCCCGCGCTTCAGGCTTTGGTCGTCCCGATGGCGGCCGCCCTGCTCGTGACGACGGTGAACGTCGCGGCGGCTTCTCGCAGCGCGATGAGCGCCGCCCCCGCACCGATCGCGATGAAGGCGGCGAGCGCCGCTTTGGCGGCGGTGACCGTGGTTTCCGCCCCTATGGCGAGTCGCGTGATGGTGATCGCGGTGGCGAGCGTGGCGGCGAGCGCCGCGAGTTCCGTCCCCGTGACGACCGCCGTGATGACCGCCCTCAAGGCGGCCGTGACTTTGGTGACCGTCCACGTTCGTCCGGTTTTGGTCGCCCCGACCAGGGCCGCTTCGAGCGTTCCGAAGGTGGCGAGCGCCGTGAATTCCGCCCCCGTGACGACCGCCGTGATGACCGCCCGCAAGGCGGCCGTGACTTTGGTGACCGTCCACGTTCGTCCGGTTTTGGCCGTCCCGACCAGGGCCGTTTTGAGCGCTCCGAAGGTGGCGAGCGCCGTGAATTCCGTCCACGCGACGGCGAACGTCGTGGCGGTGATCGCTTTGAAGGCCGCCGCGATGAGCGTCCTCAAGGTCGTGACTTTGGTGACCGTCCGCAAAGCCGTGGTTATGGTCGCCCAGACCGCTCCGAAGGTGGCGAACGCCGTGAATACCAGCCCCGTGATGGCGAGCGCCGTGGTGGCGGTCGCCCGCAAGGCCGCAACTTTGGTGATCGTCCGCAGAACCGTGGCTACGGTGACCGTCCCGAAGGCCGCTCCTTTGATCGTGACGACCGCCGCGGGGATGCCCGTCGCGGTGATGACCGCCGCAACGACGAGCGCCGTGGTGAACGCCGCGACGAGCGCGGTAGCGAGCCTGAGAAGCGCCATATCCCCGGCTCGTTTGTGTCGGAGGCGACCCGTCGCCCCACCACCGGTATTCGCACCTATCGCCCCGCAGCCGATGGCTCGGACCGTGCGATTCCCGTCAAGCGTGCTCCCGAAGCCGAAGCGCGCCAGGACGACCGTCCCGGTGCCATTCGCATTAACAAGCGAATTGCCGACATGGGCATGTGCTCGCGTCGCGAAGCCGATGAGTGGGTGGAAAACGGCTGGGTCACGGTCAACGGCGAAGTCGCAACCATGGGCCAGAACGTGGTGCCCGGCGACAGGATCGAGATCGACCAGAAGGCTCAGGAACGCCAGGACCAGCAGGTCACCATCCTGCTGAACAAGCCCATGGGCTATGTCAGCGGTCAGGCCGAGGACGGCCATGAGCCCGCCGTGGTGCTGATCACCAACGAAAACCGCTGGAACGAAGACCGCAGCAAGACGCGCTTCAACTTCAGCCAGCTCAAGGGCTTGGCTCCCTGCGGCCGTCTGGACATCGATTCCGTGGGTCTGCTGGTGCTGACGCAGGACGGCCGCGTGGCGCGCCAGATCATTGGCGAGGACTCGGAAGTCGACAAGGAATACCTGGTGCGAGTGACCTTCGGTGATCGCGACGTGGATGTGCAGTCCGTCTTCCCAGAGGAAAAGCTGGCTCTGCTGCGTCACGGCCTGTCGCTGGACGAGCAGCCGCTCAAGCCGGCCCAGGTGGACTGGCAGAACCCCGAGCAACTGCGCTTTGTGCTGACCGAAGGCAAGAAGCGCCAGATTCGCCGCATGTGCGAGCAGGTCGGCCTCAAGGTCGTGGGCCTCAAGCGCATCCGCATCGGCGGCGTGACCCTGGGCAATCTGCCCACCGGCCAATGGCGCTATCTGGCTCCACACGAGAGTTTCTAAGCTCCCCCTGAGCCGCTTTGCGGCTTCCCCCTCTCTCTACGCGCTGCGCGCTATGGGAGGGGGACGACACCCTCGGTGTGGGGCGACGGGGCCGCCCAGGCCCTTGCTCGCTGTCTCCGGTTGTGGGGTGTGTCGAATTTTGAGTGAAATTGGCCTCTGGCCATTTATTGATAAGCGCAAGTAGCTATTCTTTTTGAATAAGTGCTTGCGCTTTTTTCTTGCTCGAATAGCCCTTGAAATATCAGGGGCAGGCCCTAGCTATGACTGCGAATCGCCTTGAGAGGTTCTCCGGGCGGCTTTTGATTTCAGTTTTTCGCTCACAAAGACATGACAAAGCAAACCCATTCCTTCCAGGCCGAAGTGGCCCAGCTGCTGCACCTGGTCACGCATTCGCTGTATTCCAACCAGGAAATCTTCCTGCGCGAGCTGATCTCCAATGCATCGGATGCCTGCGACAAGCTGCGCTTTGAAGCGCTGGGCGACGCCAGTCTCTACGGCGATCAGCCCGAGCTGGAAGTGCGCGTTTCCTTTGATAAGGCTGCCCGCACGCTGACCATCACCGATACCGGCATCGGCATGAGCGAGCAGGAGGCCATCGACAATCTGGGCACGATTGCCAAGAGCGGCACCAAGGCCTTCATGGAAAAGCTCAGCGGCGACCAGAAGGCCGATTCGCAATTGATCGGCCAGTTTGGCGTGGGCTTTTATTCAGGCTTCATCGTGGCCGACAAGATCACCGTGGAAACCCGCCGCGCCGGTGCTCCGGCATCGGCCGGCGTGCGCTGGATCAGCGGTGGCACGGGCGACTTCGAGATCGAGCAGATCGAACGCGCCCAGCGCGGCACCAGCATCATCCTGCACCTGCGTGAGGACGCCGAGGAGTTTCTCAACGGCTACAAGCTCAAGCAGGTCATCTCCAAATATTCCGACCACATCAGCCTGCCCATCCTGATGGAAAAGGAAGAGTGGAAGGACGGCGAGAACGATCAGCCTGGTGAGATGGTCAAGACCGGCGAATGGGAAACCGTGAACAAGGCCAGCGCCCTGTGGACCCGCGCCAAGAAGGACATCACGGAAGAGCAGTACAAGGAGTTCTACAAGGCCATCAGCCATGACTTCGAGGACCCGCTGACCTGGAGCCACAACCGCGTCGAAGGCAATACCGAGTACACGCAGCTGCTCTATATCCCCGCCAAGGCTCCGTTCGACCTGTACCAGCGTGACAAGCATGCCGGCATCAAGCTCTATGTGAAGCGCGTCTTCATCATGGACGACGCCGAGGCGCTGATGCCTCAGTATCTGCGTTTTGTGAAGGGCGTGATCGACTCTGCCGACCTGCCGCTGAACGTGAGCCGCGAGTTGCTGCAGGAAAGCCGCGATGTGCGCCTGATTCGCGACGGCTCGGCCAAGCGCGTGCTTTCGATGCTGGAAGACCTGGCACGGCATGACAGGCATGAAGCTGCGGCCGAGGCTGCGGATGGCGTGCAGGATGTCGTCAGCGAAGAGGACAAGGCCAAGGAAGGCAAGTTCACCCAGTTCTACAACGAGTTCGGCGCCGTGCTCAAGGAAGGGCTGGGCGAGGACTTCGGCAACAAGGAACGCATTGCCAAGCTGCTGCGCTTCGCCACGACCACGCATGAAGGTCTGAACACCTCGTTTGCCGACTACAAGGCACGCATGAAGGAAGGTCAGGACGCGATCTACTACATCACGGCCGACACCCTGGCTGCGGCCAAGAACAGCCCGCAGCTGGAAGTGTTCAAGAAGAAGGGCATCGAAGTCCTGCTGATGACCGACCGTGTGGACGAGTGGGCGCTCAACTATCTGCACGACTTTGACGGCACGCCGCTGCAGTCCGTGGCCAAGGGCGCCGTGGATCTGGGCAAGCTGCAGAATGAGGAAGAGAAGAAGGCCGCCGAGGAAGCTGCCGAAGCCTTCAAGCCCGTGCTGGCCAAGCTCAAGGAAGCACTCAAGGACCGTGCCGAAGACGTGCGTGCCACCAGTCGCCTGGTCGACTCGCCCGCCTGTCTGGTGGTCAGCGACGGCGGCATGAGCCTGCAACTGGCCCGACTGCTCAAGCAGGCCGGCCAGGCCGCGCCCGAGTCCAAGCCGGTGCTGGAAGTGAACCCCGATCACGCCCTGGTCAAGAAGCTCGACGGCTCGGTCCACTTCAACGATCTGGCCCAGATTCTGTTCGACCAGGCCGTGCTGGCCGAGGGCGGCATGCCCGAAGATCCTGCTGCTTATGTCAAGCGTGTGAACGCGCTGCTGGCCTGAGCGGTTCGGTTACCCCGATAAAAATCCCCGCAGAGTGGTGGCTCTGCGGGGATTTTTTCATGATTTCTGGCTGTGTCACTTATAGATAGGGGGCAACCAGCTATCAAAATTGATTAGCTGCGTGAACGTGCAAGCAGGCTGCGATCCCAGAGCACCATGGCCAGGGTGAACAGGCCCAGCAGGCCGCCCATGAGACTGGTGCCGGCCCAGCCATGTGCTAGCCAGGCCCACGAGCCCAGTGCCGAGCCGAGGGAGGCGCCGAGAAAGTACGTGGTCATATAGACGGCATTGATGCGCGAGCGGGCCTCGGGTGCCAATGCATAGACCACGTTCTGGTTGCTGATGTGCAGGGCCTGCAAGGCACCGTCAACCACCAGCAGGCCCAGCATGAACCACCAGAGGCTGCTGCCGCCCAGCCACAGGCACAGCCAGCCCAGCAGCATCAGAATGGCGCCGGCCAGCGTGGTGGACTGCTCCAGCCCTTTGTCGGCCATGCGGCCTGCCACATTGGCCATCAGTGCGCCGGCAATGCCCACGATGCCGATCAGGCCGATCATGAGATCCGAGAGTTCAAAGCCCGGCCCGGCCAGCAGCAGCGCCATGGTGGAGAACAGCACGCTCACGGTGGCAAAGCCGGTGCCGCCAATCAGCGCGCGGCTGCGCAGGCGCGGATGTCGGCGCAACAAGTCCCCCAGGGACTTCATGACTTCACCATAGCTGACGGGAGCGGCGGGAGCCGCCTTGGGCAAGGCACGTGCCAGCAGCAGAGCCATGAAGGCCGTAGCGATGGCACCTGCCCAGTAGACGGTGCTCCAGCCGCCCAGATCGGACAGAATCCCCGCCACGCTGCGCGAGGCCAGAATGCCGATCAGCAGGCCGCTCATGACCAGCCCTACGGCGCGGCCGCTGGTGCCGGGGGCGGCGAAGGTGGCCGCCATGGGCACCAGTACCTGGGCGGCCACCGAGAAGACACCGGCCATCAGCGTGCCGGCAGCCAGCAGCGCAAAACTGCCTGCCAGGCCGCTGATACCCGAGAGCAGCATGCCGCAGGCGGCTAGCAGCATCAGCGTCAGAACCAGGCGGCGGCGCTCCAGCATATCGCCCAGCGGCACCAGAAACAGCAGGCCCAGGCCGTAGGAGACCTGGGCCATGGTCACGGTGCTGGAGGCCTGGGCATCGCTGATGTGCAGATGCTGGACCATGGAGTTGAGCAAGGGCTGGTTGAAGTAATTGGCTCCGGCGCACAGACCGCAGGCCGTGGCCATGAGCAGCAAGGTGGTTCTGGAGAGGACGGTAGTGGCCGCTGGTGTTGTGGTTTTCATGAGGCGTTCAGGTGTGCAGGGTGTCAGGCGGGAGTGGCGGCTTTGGCGCCCACCGCCATGGGCAGGGCCGCCGTGGCCTCCACCTCGATCAGCATGCCGGGCAGGGCCAGCTTGGGCACGGGAATCAGCGTGCAGGCCGGAAAGCGCGGCCGCTTGTCGCCGGGTTCGCCGCTGCCCCAATGCTGTCTCACGGCGCTTTGCCAGTGTTCGAAGCGCTCCAGCGAATGATCGACGATGAGCACGGTGAGCTTGAGCACATGGCCCATGTCCGCGCCACCGGCGTCCAGGGCGGTCTTGATATTGGCCAGAGCCTGCGCAGCTTGCAGGGCAAAGCTGTCTGGCAGCTCGGCCAGGGCGTTTTCTCCACCCTGGCCCGAGACGAAGAGCCAGCGCAGCGGCTCCTGGACGGTGACCACATGGGTGTAGCCATTGGGCAGGCTGTCATAAAGACCGGCGGGCTGCAAATAGCACGGTTGCGGGGCAGGGGCAATGAAACTGGGCTTGGCGTCCATGAAGTCTTTCAGGCAAGGCTGGTCCGGCAGGGCCCGCCAGCAGCAGGCCTTTGTTCCGGAAGCCGCTGGAATTGTTCAACCTCAACTAAGCTTGAGGTCAAGAGGTTTGTATGACCACACAGGATTGCGGTTATGGCGGCCAGGCAGGGACAAAGGGAAGCAACGGGAGATGACTGTGCAGTGTGAAGAGGCTGGCGATATGAATGGATGCGGCAGCGGCCCGGTGGCCGAGGCTGAGGGAATGCCGGATCTCAGTGTGGGAGAGGTCGCCAGCCGCAGCGGGGTGGCGGTATCGGCCCTGCATTTCTATGAGAAGCAGGGCCTGATCGAGAGTGCGCGCACCGCAGGCAATCAGCGTCGCTATGCACGAGCGGTGCTGAGGCGGGTGGCCGTGATCAAGGTAGCCCAGCGCATGGGCGTACCCCTGGCCGAGATCGCGCAGGCACTGGCCCATCTGCCGGCCAACCGCGTACCCGGCAAGGCCGACTGGAGTCGCCTGTCCTTGCATTGGCAGGCACAGCTCGATGCACGCATTGCCATGCTGACCCAGCTCAGGGATCAGCTCGATTCCTGCATAGGCTGCGGTTGCCTGTCTCTGCAGGCATGCCCGCTGCGCAACGACCATGACTGTCTTGCGGCGCAGGGAGCCGGCCCGCATTTCAGATAGTCGTGCCTACTGGCGCGGCACGGGCAGCACGCGTGCCCTTGCGCTGATGATGCCAAGCAGTGCCGACAGCAGGCCCAGGCAGGCACAGAAGGCTATCAGTGCGCCCGTCAGCCCTATATGGTCGGACAGCCAGCCCATGCCCAGGATGGGGACGATGGTGCCTACATAGCCCACGACCAGATAGGTGGAAAGCAGGCCCGTGCGGTTGATGGGCTTGGAGACCTTGTTGACCACGGCCATGCCCGACAGATTGCACAGTGCATGACCGCAGGACATGCTCAGCACACTCAGAGCGAACAGCCATGGCGAGCCGGCAAACAGATTGAGAACCAGCAGGGCATTGGTCGCCGCCAGGGCGAAGAAGCCGATGATGATCAGTCGCTTGGTAGGGTAGGGCCGGGCGATGAGCTGAATGCCGGCCGACAGAAACAGGATGACGCCGATGGACAGACCCGAGACTGCCGGTCCGTGCCAGGGCAGCATCTGGGCCATGAAGCTGGGGGCCATGGCGGCAAACAGGCTGAACATGCCGAAGGCAGAAAACGCCGCCATGCAGCCCAGCGCATAGTGGTAGAGAAAAGGCTTGCGCGGCTGGGAAATGCTGGGCAGAACATCTTTAAGTGTCAGGCCGGGAGCGTTGTGGACGGGCGCACTGGCCGCCGGTAGCTGGACCTTGAACAGCGCATGGATGCCCAGAAAGCTCAGTGCGATGGGCGGCAGATAGCTGCTGACCAGCGGGTGGGGCACCCATTGCGCCATCAGGCCGCCAACCACGGGCCCCAGGCCGAAGCCGAAGGCAATCGTCAGGCTGGTGGTCGCAGCCGCACGCTGCAGGTCGCCCTTGTTGTTGAGCTGGGTCATGCCTATGGAGGCCGAGGTGGTGATCAGGCCCGAGGCCAGGCCGATGATGAAGCGGGAGGCGCCCAGACTCCAGGCATTCCAGGACAGGGCCGAGCCGATGACGCCCACGGTCATCACCATCAGTCCCAGGCGCAGCACTTTGAGAAAACCGAAGAGGTTGGTCAGACGGCCCAGAAACAGCAGGCTGATCAAGGCGCCCAGCATATAGGTCACGAAAATCTGCGTGATATGGCTGGGCTGCAGCCCCCAGGCCTGCTGGTAGAGCGGGTAGAGCGGGCTGGCAAGCGCCGTTCCCATGACGCCGACGCACATGGAAAAGCAGACCCAGGCATAGGGACTCAGACGGGATTGCATTGGGAAGGCTTTGGTGGAGCAGTCATCCGCATGCCCGGTGCGGGCAAGTCGGCTTGGCCTAAAATTATTAAAAATGACTAATTGGTCAATTTTATGAATTCTAGAAAAGGATTTCAGAGCATGGCGGATGTTGCGACGGCAGCCCCTTGTGCAGACCCGGATATCGGCACAGTGGCAAAGCGTCAGCGGCGCACGCGTGGCCCGAGTCTCGACAAGACAGCGCAGACCCGTCAGCAGATCGCGGAGGCCGCGCTGGCCGAGTTCGTGGAGTGCGGCGTGGCCCGTAGCACCATGGAGCGCATCGCCTGCCGCGCGCAGGTGGCCAAGGGCACGCTGTATCTCTACTACCCATCCAAGGATGAGCTGCTGCGGGGCGTGGTGGAGCATGCGCTGCGGCATTCGGCCGTCTACCGGCCGCTCAAGCGTCGAAAAAGCGAGACGGTGCGTGCCTTTCTGCGCCGCAGTCTGCTGCCGACGCTGGAGGCGGTCGAGAGCAGCGAGCGCGGCATGCTGGCACGTCTGGTGCTCAGCGAGGCACGGCATGCGCCCGAGCTGGCCAGACTGTACAAAGAGCTGGCTTTTGATGCCTGGCAGAACTATGTGCAGGACTTGCTGGCGCTGGCCGTGAAAGAGGGGGAGCTCAAGACCCGCTCGGTCAGCCGCAGTGCCCAGTTGCTGGCCAGCCCGTTCTGGATGGCGCTGGTGCACAACAACCTGCTGGCTTCCGAGGGCTCGCAGAAGCTGGCACTCAAGCCACTGGTCGAGCTACTGATTGATAACCTTTTTGCGGTCACGGCGGGTGACAATGCGGCTGTCAAACGTCAGTGAGAGTCAGTGAGATGAATTCCATGCCAGTCACCATAAAACCCGGTCATCACAGAATCCTGAGCACGGTCTGTGCCGCTGCTCTGGTGCTGGCCTTGCCCGCCTGCGGCTCCGTAGGAGCTGGCGTGGGCGTCGGGATTCCGGTGGGGCCGTTTTCCGTGGGCGTGGGCCTTGGCAGCGGCGGTCTCAGCGCAGGCGTCGGCACGGGCGTCGGGCCTGTCGGTGTGGGCGTAGGCGTCAATCAGCGCGGGCAGGTGCTGGGGAGTGCCGGTGTCGGCGCTTCCACCGGTGTGGGCGGTGCCAGCGTGGGTGTCGGGGTGGGGTCCTCCACCGTGCTGCATGACCCCAATCGCCCGCAGACACCAGAGGCGCAGCCCGCGCCGCCGCCGGCCCCCGCACAGAGCGGCGATGCCGTGCAATGGCGCGATGCACGTGGGCAGCTCGTGCCCGAATGCCGTTTGCAGGGGCGCTGCTAGCTCTTTGCAGGCATGGACCGCCTTAGGCGTAGAGCGGCTCCTGCTGCATGGCTTCGATCTGTTCGTTCAGCATGTCCACCTGACCCTGCCAGTAGTCGGTGCTGCCAAACCATGGGAAGTTGATGGCAAAGATCGGATCCTGCCAGCGGCGCGCCAGCCAGGCGCTGTAATGCAGCAGGCGCAAGGTGCGCAGCGGCTCGATCAGCGCCAGCTCGCGCCGGTCGAAGCTACGGAACTGCTCATAGCCTTCGAGCAGGGCCGACAGCTGCTGCGTCTGCTGGCCCCGGTCGCCCGAGAGCAGCATCCACAGATCCTGCACGGCTGGACCGCTGCGCGCATCGTCCAGATCGACGAAATGCGGGCCGCCATGGCCTTCGTCGTCCAGTGGCGTCCAGAGAATGTTTCCCGGGTGGCAGTCGCCATGCAGGCGAATCTGCGTTGCAGAATGCAGGCCAAAATGGCCTGCAGCGCTTAATCCGTCAGCGGATGGTGCTATTAATGAGAGAGCTTTGTCGCAAGCCTGCTGCCAGCGGCTGCGCACTTCGAGCGCCACGACCTCATGTTCGAGCAGATAGTGCATGGATTCGTAGCCGAAGCTTTTCAGGTTCAGCGCCGGACGATGCTCAAAGGGCCGAGCGGCACCCACGGTGTGGATGCGGGCCAGAAAGCGGCCTGTCCATTCCAGCACCTCCCAGTCGTCCAGCTCGGGGCGGCGCCCGCCGCGCCAGGGACTGATGCTGAACAGAAAGCCCGCATGCTCATGCACGGTTTGCCCTTGCAGCACCAGCGGCGCAACCACGGGAACTTCCCCGTCCGCCAACTCCTGGGAGAAGGCGTGCTCTTCCTCGATCTGGATGCGGCTCCAGCGGCCGGGGCGGTAGAACTTGGCGACGACCTTGTCGCCCTCGTCCTGATGGGCCAGATAGACGCGGTTTTCATAGGAGCTCAGCGCCGTCAGCCGTCCGTCCGGCACAAGGCCCGTGCTGCACAGCGCATCGATCACGCAGTCCGGCGTGAGGTCCGCATAGGGGTGAGAGGGGTCTTGTGTATCGCTCATCCCTGCATTGTCAGGCCCAAACAGGCCAGTCCGGGTCGGACGGGGTTGCGCATACGCCGACAAGATTGCTTTTGATTTGATAGCGGTATCCATTTGACAGGCCAGGCTTGGTGGTCTGAAAAATGGGAAAACTGTCCTGGTGCCGTGCATGTGGCCGAAGCTGGCACACTGCCCGCATGCAAGAGAGCGAAGAACTTTCACAGCCCTGTGAGGACCGGGATTTTGCCGAGTGGCACAAAGGCTGCCCCTGGTGCGCCGTCTGGGTGGTGATGCTGCAAGGCCCTGACCTGGAGTCCTTGCTGCAGCACGCCAGATCCAGACTCGGTGATGCCCTGTTGCCGCGCCATGCGCGCCAGCCGCATATCACGCTGGCCTATAGGGGGCTGTGTGGGGGAGGGGACGAGCATGTGGCGCGGGAATATGACCGGCTGGCGCTGCGCGCCGATGTCGCCATGCTGCAAAGCCTGCGGCTGCGCCCTTTTGCCGTGCAAGTCGCGGGGGCTGGCAGCTTCACCACCGTGCCTTATCTGGGCGTCGGCCGGGGGCAGGAATGCTTGCAGCGCCTGCATAAGGCGCTGGTGCCCATGGAGCCCGCGCCGGGCTGGCGCTATGTACCCCATGTGACCCTGGGCCACTATGCGAGACGGCTGCCACTGCGAGAGGCTGTGGACAAGTTGCTGGCACTGATCCAGGACTTGCCGGTCTTCGAGGTAAGGGAGTTGGCGCTGGCCCGCTATGCGGCGGCCGATATTGCCGGGCCGCTGACGCTTGAAGGCGTCTTCGAACTGGACACCGGGCGCTATGTTGCAGCGCCCGGTGCCCTGTGGCCTGAGCCGCTTTAGGCGATGGTCAGCGTCACGCCGATATTGCCGCGCGTGGCGTTGGAGTAGGGGCAGACCTTGTGAGCGGCGTCCACCAGTTGCTGGGCCGCAGCCTTGTCCATGCCGGGCAGGCTGATCTTCATGCGCACGGCGATGCCGAACACTTCGCCCACGGGGCCCAGATCGACTTCTGCGTCTACCGACAGGTCGGCAGGCAGGGTCAGCTTCTGGCGAGCGGCCACGGCCTTCATGGCGCCGATAAAGCACGCGGAGTAACCGGCAGCAAACAGCTGCTCAGGGTTGGTGCCCTTGCCGGCGCCGCCGGGCGAGCTCAGCTGGATGTCCAGGCGGCCATCATCGGTGCGCGAAGCGCCTTCGCGGCCGCCGGTGGTGTGGGCGTGGGCGGTGTAGAGAACCTTGTCGAGTTGGGCCATGGTGTCTTCCTTTGCGAGATTGCCCGGCAATGCGGGCGGGTGGAGGAAATCGTCAGGAGTGGCTGCGGCGCGGCGCAAGCCGTGCGCGCAGTGTGCCGAGCTGGCCCGTGAGGGCCTGCAGTTCGGGCAGGGTGCACTGCGTGCTCTGAAGCACGCAGGCAGGTATTTTTTCGGCTTCGGCGCGTAGTGCCCGGCCGGTATCCGTGAGGGCGATGCGCACGCGGCGCTCGTCCTGTGCATCGCGCTGGCGTGCCAGCAGGCCTGCGCTCTCCAGTCGCTTGAGCAAGGGCGTCAGCGTGCCTGAATCCAGGTAAAGACGTTCACCCAGTTCCGAGACCGTGAGCTGGTCGCCTTCCCAGAGCACCAACATGACCAGGTACTGAGGGTAAGTCAGGCCTATGGCATCCAGCAAGGGTTTGTAGAGCTTGGTCATGGCCAGCGATGCCGAGTACAGCGCAAAGCAGACCTGATTGTCCAGGCGCAGCAGCTCGGAGCTGTCGGGGAGAAGGTTGTCATCGGATCGCATGTGTTGAATTATTGCAGACAATTAAATTGTGTGCAATTTAATTTGCAAGCAACCAAGCCAAAGGAGGCAGTGCAGAGGTCCGGAGCAATGCAAACAGGCTCCGCTCACGGAGCCTGTCGCGGCTGAAGCTGTCTCGAGCCTAACGGGTGGTCAGTGCATCGGCCAGAGCCTGGTACATGGGCAGGCTGGTCGGGTCTATGCCTGCGTTGCCTGCAATCGGGTGGGAGGCGTAGCGCACCACCACCATCTGGGCCTTGGGGTCGATGTAGATGGCCTGACCGTGAATGCCGCGCGCCATATAGGCCCCGTTGGGATTGTGCGAGACCCACCACATATTGCGATACGACCAGCCGGGCAGCGTGGCATAACCGGCCTTCACAAACTTGGCGGGGTCGGCGCCGCGGCGAATGTCCTGAACCACGGCCCTGGGCAGCACCTGCTGGCCGCTGGCGGCGCGGCCTTCGTTGCGCATCAGCTCGCCGAAGCGGGCCAGGTCGCGCAGCGTGGTGTTGAGCCCGCCGCCGCCCGATTCCGTGCCTATGCGATCCACCATGAAGTAGGCGTCCTGCTCGGCACCGATGCGGCTCCAGATGCGCTCGGACAGCAACTGGGCCAGAGGCTTGCCGCTGGCGCGGCGCACGATCCAGGCCAGGACTTCGGCGTTGACTGTCTTGTAGGCAAATCCCTGGTCATGCTCGCCCTCTTTTTGCAGGGTCTGCAGAAATTCATAGAAGCTCCTGGGCCCTGCATAGTCCTTGCCCTGGGGCATCATGCCGCCGGCGCGGGCGTAGTCCCAGACTTCGGCCTTGGGATCGGCGTAGTTCTCGGAGTACTTCACGCCAATCGTCATGTCCATCACCTGGCGCACCGTGGCGTCGCCATAGGCGGTGTTCTTCATCTCGGGCAGATAGTCAGTCACCGGTGCCTCGGGCTTGATGAGGCCTTCATGGGCCAGCAGGGCGGCCAGGGTGCCGACAAAGGACTTGGTGACCGACATGGCCAGGTGCGGGCGCTGTGGCTCCAGCGCGCCCAGATATTTCTCATAGATCACGCGGCCCTTGTGCATGACCAGAATGCCATCGGTGTAGTTGCGATCCAGTGCCTGGGCAAAGCTCAGTTCCTCGCCGGTGCCCATGACCTTGAAGCGCACGTGCTCGATGTCGACCGGAGCCGAGCGCAGGGCGCTGGGCGAGCCAGGGCCACGCCAGACATTGGCCGTGGGCGTGATTTCGCGGATATGCGAGAAGGTCCAGCGATTGCGTGGAAAGGTATTGCCCAGGGGGTTGTCGAAGGTGATGAGCTTGTCGGCTGCGGGCGGAAAGCCCTGCATCCAGCCCATGGCCTGCACGCTGGTGCTGGCCGGGTCGGGCAATGCGGGAGCGGCAGCCTGTGCATGGACTGCAGAAACCATAGCTGTCAGCGCAAGTGGCACAAGCGTTTTGCGCGTAAAAGACTTCAAACTCATCATCACCTCTTGGACTTGGGATTAACGACCGGTAAAACGTGCTGGGCGTTTCTCGATAAAGGAACACACCCCTTCGGCAGCGTCCTCGCTGCTGGCCAGGCGCTGCTGCACGGGGATGAAATCGGCCACGGCGGCGGCCTGGCCCAGCTCTATGGCCTTGAGGACATTGAGGCGTGTGGCCACCACGGCCTGCGGCGCCTGGGCGGCAATGCGCTCGGCAATGCGAAAAGCCTCTTCCAGTTCCTGGCCTGCAGGCACGACTTTTTGCACAAAGTGGCAGCGCAGGGCTTCGGCTGCATCGAAGGCGTCGCCGGTCAGCAGATGCAGCATGGCATTGCCCACGCCGGCGCGCTCGGGCATGCGCAGCGTGGCGCCGCCCGTGGGCATGATGCAGCGCTGTACTTCCATCTGTGCAAAGCGGCTGCTGTCGGCTGCGACGACGATATCGGCGCCCAGCATCAGCTCTATGCCGACGGTAAAGCAGATGCCCTTGACGGCGGCGACCATGGGCTTGGTGCGGCGGCGGTAGCCGGGCAGGCCATAGTCGTGAGGCTCCACGAGACCTGCAGGGATGACCTTCTGGCCGTTTTTCATGAACTCGGCGATGACAGGCAGATCCAGTCCCGCCGTGAAATGTTCACCGAACGCATGGAGCAGGCCCACGCGCAACTCTGGCTCGTCGTCGAGCCGGGTATAGGCCTCTGCCAGTTGCTGGAACATGGCCGGCGTCCAGCCATTGCGCTTGGCCGGGCGGTTGATGCCTATCAGCAGCACATGGCCGCGGACTTCACAAGAAATGCAGCCCTCGGGCGGAGGGCTGGGATGGTCGATTTGCATGGCAGGTCTCCTGCTGCAACCTTAGACGGCTGTCGCAGCCGCCGCAGTCGCGCACAAGACCTGAAGGCCGGCGATTTAGTAGGTGTAAACACCCTGGCCGGTCTTGCGGCCCAGACGGCCGGCGGCCACCATTTCGCGCAGCAGGAAGCAGGGGCGGTACTTGCTGTCGCCGAATTCCTTGAGGTAGACCTCCATCACGGCCAGGCAGACGTCCAGACCGATCATGTCGGCCAGGGCCAGCGGGCCGATCGGCTGGTTGCAGCCCAGCTTCATGCCGGCGTCGATGTCCTCGGCCGAGGCCGTGCCTTCGCTGAGCACCTGGAAGGCCTCGTTGATCATGGGCACCAGAATGCGGTTGACCACAAAGCCGGGAGCGTTCTTGACGGTGATGGGCGACTTGCCCAGTTTTTCCGACAGGGCCTTGACGGCATCGTGGGTGGCGTCGCTGGTCTGCAGGCCGCGGATGATCTCCACCAGGGCCATCATGGGCACGGGGTTGAAGAAATGCATGCCGATGAACTTGTCGGCACGCTGCGTGGCAGCTGCCAGCTGGGTGATGGAAATGGACGAGGTGTTGGTTGCAACGATCACGTCCTGTGCCAGCAGGGTATCGAGCTGCTTGAGGATCTTGACCTTGAGCTCGTAGTTCTCGGTGGCGGCTTCGATCACCAGCTGGGCCGACTTCAGATCGTCGTAACTGGTCGAGGTCTTGATGCGTGCCAGCGCTGCGTTCTTGTCGGCTTCGCTGATCTTTTCCTTCTTGATCAGGCGGTCCAGGCTGCCGGCCACGGTGGCCAGGCCTTTTTGCACGGCGGCCTCGGAGATATCCACCATCACCACGTCGATGCCCGACACGGCGCAAGCCTGCGCGATGCCGTTGCCCATGGTGCCGGCGCCGATGATGCCTACGGTTTGGATTGCCATCTTTTTGTCTCCATTCAGTTGAGTGCGGTTGAACAGGAAAATGTTATCCCGGTTCTGACCGGGTTTGACCCTAGTCGGGCATGGTTGGCGTGTTAGGAGTCATCACGATGACAGTTTTTTCTGCACGACCGTGTTTTTCCTCGTTTCGCTGCTGCAGACCTCTGGTCAGAATTTGCGGCAAAAGGAGGGCGGAGATGCGTGACTATCTGGTGGTGGGAGGCGGCTCCGCTGGTGCGGTTCTGGCAGCCAGGCTCAGCGAGAACCCGCAGGTCACCGTGACCTTGCTGGAGGCGGGTGGCGAAGACAAAAGCGTGCTGATCCACTGCCCGGCAGGGCTGGCGCTGATGGCCAAGCAGAAAAACTTCAACTGGGCCATGAGCACGGTGCCGCAGGCCGGCCTCAATGGCCGGCGGGGCTACCAGCCGCGCGGCAAGGTGCTGGGCGGCTCCAGCTCCATCAATGCCATGATCTATCTGCGCGGTCAGCCTGCGGACTACGAATATTGGAGCGCCCAGGGTAATCCAGGCTGGGGCTGGAGCGATGTTCTGCCCTATTTTCTGAAGGCCGAATGCAATACGCGCGGCGCGGATGCGCTGCATGGTGCCAGCGGCCCTTTGCATGTCTCCGATCTCTGCGATCCGAACCCGCTGGCCCATGCCTTTGTGCGCGCAGGCGTGCAGGCCGGTCATGCGCACAACCTCGACTTCAACGGCACCGCTCAGGAGGGCGTGGGTCTGTATCAGGTCACGCATCACAAGGGCGAGCGCTGCAGTGCAGCCAAGGCTTATCTGAAGCCGGTGCGCGGCAGCAGGCCCAATCTGGAAATCCTGACCGGTGTGCAGGTGCTGCGGGTACTGATGGAAGGTCGCCGAGCTGTCGGAGTGGAGTATGTGCAGGGTGGTCAGACCCGGCAGCTACGCTGCCGGCGCGAGGTCTTGCTTTGTGCCGGGGCGCTGCAGTCGCCGCAGCTGCTGATGCTCTCGGGCATAGGGCCGGGCGAGCATCTGCAGCAAACAGGCGTTGATGTCGTGCATCACCTCCCCGGTGTGGGCGAGCATTTGCATGACCACCCCGATGTGGTGCAGGTGGTGGACGGCCCGCAGATGACGGACAGCTTTGGCCTGTCGTTTGCCGGCCTCAGGAATGTCTGGCAGGGCATGGGCCGCTGGCGCCGTGAGCGCCGGGGCATGCTGACCAGCAACTTTGCCGAGGCCGGCGGCTTTATCCGCAGCGGGCCGCAGGAGCGTGCGCCCGATCTGCAGCTGCATTTTGTGGTGGGCAAGCTGGTCGACCACGGTCGCAAGACGGTGCTGGGCCACGGTTACTCCTGCCATGTCTGTCTGCTGCAGCCAAGGAGTCGGGGCAGCGTGAAGCTGGCCTCTGCCGATGCCAGAGCCACGCCGCTCATAGACCCTGCCTTCTTTGCCGAGGCCGACGATATGCTGCGCCTGGTGCGCGGCGTACGCCGCATGCGCGAAATTCTCGGGCAACCTGCGCTGGCTCGTTTCGAGGGACGGGAGCTGGAGTATTCGGCACAGGCGCGCAGCGATGCGGAGATCGAGCAGTTCATCCGCAATTACGCCGACACCATCTATCACCCTGTGGGAAGCTGTCGCATGGGGCCTGGCGTGAAGGATGTGGTCGATGCACGCTTGCGGGTGCATGGCGTGCAAGGGCTGCGCGTGGTCGACGCATCGATCATGCCGCGCATCGTGAGCGGCAATACGAATGCGCCGACCATCATGATTGCCGAGAAGGCGGCAGATCTGATCAAGGCCGAGTGCTGACTCAGGTCAGCGGAGCCAGGTCGGAGGGGGCATGATCCTCGCCGGGCGGAGGCGTCAGAGCGGTGCATTCGACCCTTCCCCGGCCCTGATTCTTGGCTTGTTGCAGGGCGGTGTCGGCATGGCTGGCCAGCTCGTTGAGGCTCAGGCTCTTCCAGGCCGAGGGGACCAGGGCACAACCCGCGCTGAAGTCCAGGTCCATCTGCAGTTCGTACTGCGCGCCGATCTGGAATGCGGACTGGATGCGAGTCAGCAGCGACCTGACACCCAATTGATCGGCGTGAATCAGCAGGCAAAAGGATTCACCCTGCCATCTGGCCACGACCTCGTCGCCGCGCATCTGCTTTCGCAGAGTGCGTGACATGAGCTGCAGCGCCGCGTCTCCGGCCTGATAGCCATGGCGGCTGTTGACCCGCGAAAAGTGATCCATGTCGATCAGAATCAAGGCCAGCGGCAGGCCTTCGCGTCGAGCTCTGTTCAGCATGAAGCGGGCCTGGTTCTTGATGGCCTGGCGCAGCGGCAGGCCGGTCAGACTGTCTTCTGGTGCGTTTGCGGATCGCTGGCGGACTTCTTCGTCACGGCAGGCCATCAGGATCGATACGAAAAAAATGGCGGAACCTATGGGGATCAGCCACGAAAGCAGCATATGTGGGCTGGGTTCCTCTGCAAAGCTGCGCAGCCAAGGAGCGTTCAAGGTGAAGTAGCCGCGTATGAGCAGAATGCTTGCGATGCAAAGGCCAGCACCCAATAGCAGATAACGCCAGGCCGTGGCCGAGTTGGTTTGCGGCGATAAGGTCAGGCAGACCAGAGTGACAAGGCTCAAGCCGTAGCTGATATTGAACCAAGCCAACCGGTAGGGCTTGCTTTCGATCAGAACCAGCACGCCCGCAAGTGTCAGCAGGCACAGCAAGGCCAGGGAGCGGGTGAGTATCTTGTTGCGAGGTCCAAGCCAACCCTT
>NZ_BBXH01000029.1:0-16400 GCF_001010305.1 Comamonas sp. E6 | reverse complement strand
GCGTATGTCGTTTTCGTTGCAAAGGGCGTCATATTTTCGTTGAAGGGCCTGCAACTGCTGGGTCAGTGCCTCGCGTTCTTGAGCCCACCCAGCTTGAGCTTGTGCAAGGGCATCTAGCCAGATGTCATTGGCCATTTTGCCGACGCGATTGAGCAGCTTGTCTGGTAGGTTTGTCGCCGTTGACAGCTTGCTCACCGGAGCGTGCTTCTGACGGTACGCATCAAGGGCTTTCTTGATGGTTGCAAAACTG
The DNA here is from genome assembly GCF_001010305.1 of Comamonas sp. E6. NCBI lineage: Bacteria > Pseudomonadati > Pseudomonadota > Betaproteobacteria > Burkholderiales > Comamonadaceae > Comamonas > Comamonas sp. E6. The sequence continues at coordinate 16,150 of NZ_BBXH01000029.1, read as the reverse complement.
CCGGAACCAAGCTTGTCGCGGATGGTCTGGTAGGAGGGCTCTTGGCCAGTGGTTGAGACCATTTCTTCGATGACTGCGACGATCTCGTGTGTCTTGTAATTCATGATTTGTTTGGTAGGGGGCAGGAGTGGAATCCTGCGGCGGTCTTTTATATTCACATCAAGCCATTGCACGAAAAAAAATCTTCATATTTGACTTGTCGTTTACTTGCGCTTTCGTTGCGTTTGAGATCGGCGGAGCATGCAACCCAGGAGCGGAGGCAGAGGCAAAAAACGGCACGATGGGCCTCATGTCAAGCTGGCGTGGCATAAGGGGGGCAAGGTATGCGGGGAGCCCACGGAGCACGTTGTTAGCGATTTCGTATCTACCGGTGGTACTCGCACATCGTTCTGACAGTACCTGTTTTCTCTTCAAGTCATGTTGGTGATCGAGGTGTTAGCTGGCCGTGAGAGCGAAGTGCGGAGCACTGAGCAATGGCCTTGTGGAGGACTTGTGATGAGAGGTGTGAACCTCGAATCACAACCTCCCCATGCACAGTGATCTTCTTTGATGTTCTCTTCTCTCCGTGTGCCTGAATGTCCCGAGATGCGTAAGCATTGAGGGAGGTTCATGGCATACGGTGTTACCTCACTGTGTCTGTACTCCCCTGCATGCGGTGATACCGCATGCAGGGGAGTACGTCGTCCCTTCGGTATGTGACACCACAGACATACCTGCTTGGTGCAGCCATGTCTGTGGTGTCATGACCGAGTGTGGTGGGATGTGTGGCAGCACCTTAATGGCGCTACCACGCACCCCACGCAGGGTTGGAGGAGGAGGGCGGGTTGGTAACGTAGTTAGGAGACTTGGGGGTCTCGAGTGTAATTTCTGTCGTGTGTTTTGTAGTAATTACAGAAGTTCCCTCTGAAGGGGTGTAAGACCGCTTGCTCACAGGTTTCACATCGGCATGGGTGTGCATCGGTTTTTTGACAGAATTTGCGACACGCCTTGTTAGTGTTCTCAGCGCTGCCGTGATTCGGCCATTGACCTCTTGGTCACGGACCGTGCAAAACTTGCTTGCTCGTTTCTTGTCGGCGCGGTGACCTACCATACTGCCCAGAGGTTGTGCGCCCCGCTGCATCTCTCTGTAATCTGCTACCTGCGTTACGGTTGCGTGGGCTGGGAGTTCCGCCAGTTTCACTTGGCGGAAATGCGGGACCAGTGTTTCGAACTTGAACGTCAAAAGCTCTTCCAGCGTTTTGACAGGAAGGACAGAACTACCTCGGAGAGTGACTTCCAGGCGAGCGCGAGGGGTCAGGTGCACAAATTCGTTGCCGTTAACGTGATCTATGGATTTGACGTAACAACGGTTTCTGACTGAGTCCCCTTTGCGTCCCGTGTTGATAGAGCACCCGCCAGCAAGCTGCTCGACAGCCTGTTCCTTGTTTTCAACGGGTTCGAACCAATCCCGGAAGGTGATGATGTCGGTTGCGTCACTATGGCGATCGGAGAGGCCGCGCAATAAGGCGAAAGCCAACTGTGCCAGTTCAAAGCGGTCCAAGGGCGTGTGTTCACCGGGAAGTGCGTCAACAGCAATCTCAATTGCGTGCAATACGCAACCGCAAATCTTGTCGAACTTCTCGGAGACTCGATGCGTTGCAGCGATGAGTCTTACGGGGTCAGGGTCGTGCACACGCACGCGAAACGTGCGGCAGGAGTTGGGGTTCTCGCTAACGCCTTTTATATAGAGCTTGCCAAGATAGGTATGGGTTTCGAATGCCTCCTGGACATATCGGAATTGGGTTGGGCGCGCAAAGGTGATCAGGACATCGAGCCAGTCAATGCTGGCGCATAGCGTGCAATTTTTCAGTAAGTCGACACTCATGATGGTCGGCCAAGGCTCAAACGGCCTGACCGAAAGCTGTACTTGGTAAGTAATAGCTTACATTAATTTCGATAAAAATAAGCTGTAACTTACTATTCGGTGCTCTATTTTTGATGCAGCTTGCCGATACCAGCGACAAGTAGAAGTAGCGCTTGGCCGAGTTCCGGTGCGGAAGTTGATGCATCTTGCGTGATGTCTATCTCTCGTCCTGCGAAAGCTGAGCGATAGATGGCCAGCCAGTTCCTCTCGGCTACGGTCAACTGACGGGTGTCACTGTCCTGCTTAATGAGATTGAGAATGTCTGTGCAACCTCGTGAATGGCACCAGGCATCCAGCAACTCCATTGGTGGGATGCCCAAGTGCTGACTTGTTGCTAGGAGCTTGTTTTCAGGCAACTGCATCCTGCCCGTTTTAATCATGGATATGACGTTGGCGTTCCCGAACCCTAGGAGCTGTGCCACCTCCAAGTTGGTCAGACCCTTGTCAGTGATCGCTGTTGAGAAGAGGGTATGGAATTGCTCGGGCATGCTGCGAGCATAAGTGATAACTTAGGCGCTAAGGGCCAGCTTCGTTGGCTGGCACTGAATTAACAAACGGAATTTTTACGACGAATTGTCTACGGTCGTAATCCTGTGGCGTACGGGGGCGGCGGTATTCCAAGGAGGCTTTCGAATGACTGAGTAAGGCTGCTTGCTGCCGTGCAACTCTGAATTGCCAATGACCTCTGATGTTCTTTGCGGACATTCGTAAAAGGCTTCATTCCGTCGTGAATGCACGTCTGATAACAAAAGTCGTGCTGTGTGCAGATTTATTTATGAGTGCTACAAGTCAATAGTTAGTGCTCCCATTCAATAAAGCTGAGTAAAAATGAGAATAGTTCCAACTTGATTTTTCGTTTACCCGCAGTGCTTCAATAAGAGGTGATTTCGAGCCTCAGGTGACTGATACTATCTGTCACTAAAAGCGGGTTGTATCTTTCTTATGGGGTTGACGCAATGGTTGAAGAGGTTGGTAAATACTCAGACGTCTATAAAAGCTGGCAGCAACATTTCTTCAGCTTTAACTTGGCAGATCGGGAAAACCGTAGGCCCGGGCTACGCAAGCCCCAACTAGCTGCGCTGTACGCCTCGCTGGGTCATCTCGTGATGTCTCCTTCCACCACTGCCACGGTTGTAATGCCAACGGGTACAGGCAAGACAGATACTATATTAAGCCTACTCATCGCCGGAAGGTTGGCCAGGACGCTGGTGCTTGTTCCATCTGACGCGTTGCGCTCGCAGCTTATTAATAAATGCAATCTTGAAAAGCTCCGTGAGATCGGCGCTATTTCTGAAAATGTGCTCAACCCTGTGGTGATGGCCGTCCGTAAAGGAATGACTATCGAAGAGGTCCAACAGGTTGCTGAGGCGAATGTTGTTGTCGCTACACCACAGGCTCTGCAGCGCTTCACCTCAGATGCGCTTCAGGCCCTAGCCGACCTTTGTAGTCACTTGATCATCGACGAAGCGCACCACGTAGCTGCTATGACGTGGGACAGAGTTAAATCTGCGTTTAAAAACAAGCCCCGTTTGCAGTTCACTGCTACGCCGTTTCGAGAAGATAACCAGGCGCTAGAAGGCACAATCATCTACAACTATCCTTTGAAGGAGGCTCAAAACGATGGGTACTTTAAAGCGATCGAGTTCCACCCTGTACGCGAATACAACCTTGAGTTGGCTGATCAAGTAGTTGCTGACAAGGCTGTGGAGTTACTGCGAAGCGATCGCAAGCAAGGCTTCAACCACTTATTGATGGTGCGTGCACGGTCCCAAAAACGAGCTGAAGCACTATTTGAACTGTACAAAGAGCACGAGGATCTCACACCTATTCTCATCCACAGCAAGGTTCTAGGTCGAGCCAAACTGATGAGTGATATTGTGGAGAAAAAACACAAAATTATTGTCTGTGTAGACATGCTGGGGGAAGGCTTCGACCTTCCTGAATTGAAGATTGCGGCAATTCACGATCAACATAGGAGTCCAGCCGTTACCCTCCAGTTCATTGGGCGACTTACCCGGGTTGATCAAGCCCTTGGAGATGCCAAGTTTGTCTCGAACATCGCAAATCAGAAAATGGATTACCAAATGGCCGCTCTCTATAAGGAGAGCGCGGACTGGAGTGCTGTTATTCGCGACGTTAGCAACGAAAAGATTGATCGCGAAATAAAAAAGGAAGCATTCACCGAACAATTCTTGAATGACCCCGATTCCGATGAAATACTAGGGCTGAATCCAAATCCAAAAATCAGCGCGGTGGCCTTCCATGTGGAACGAGATAAATGGCGACCCAAGAAGGCCCAATACTTTTCTCAAAAGAGAGAGCAACTGCAGTTTCTTTCCATCAACGATGAGCAGGATACTGTCATCATGGTTACGCGGCGTGACACACCGGTTGGATGGGCTCAGACCTCTGCGATCACAGATACAAACTGGATTCTTTATCTTGCGTATTACCATAAACCGGATAAAACGCTTTTTATCCATTCCTCGGGTGATGAAGCGCAATTATCGAGGTTCTTAAATTTAATCACAAATGACGCTAGGCGAATCAATGGCGAGCCGACATTTCGCACGTTACATGACATAAAACTTCTGAAGCTGCAAAATGTTGGATTATCAAGGGCGCGTAAGGATCTGAGATTCACTATGCATGTCGGTCGCGATATTAATGCCGTCATAAATGAAATACAGAATGGTACGGCCAGGAAGTCGAATATTTTTGCAACGGGCTTTGAGAATGGAAAGAGCACTACCGTAGGCTGTTCTCACAAAGGCAAGATTTGGGAGATGAATTCAGAGAGCATCATTTACTGGATTGAATGGTGTAAACGCGTCTCTCTGAAAATAAACAACTCCTCGATTCTATCTTCCGATGTACTCAAGGATGTGATGCGATCAGAAAAAATTGAAGGCAGATGGCCAAATGGGCTTTTCTATGCTGATTGGCCAGAATCCATCGCGATCGAGAATGAGCAAAAAATTTCGTTATCGTACAACGCAGAGGCTTTCAATTTGCTCGACATAGTATTGGGCAAGCCGAAGCTAACCGATGACCAGACGCTGAGTGTACCCGTCACTGCAGCAGTTCCAGATGGAGACCGGCACCTCCCAGACATAACCATTCGACTGCTAAACGATAGTTACAAGGTGAGCTGTCCCGGAGTAAAAATAATCCTCGCAGAAGAAAAATCGCTTGAGCAGTATCTTGATGCAGAACCGCTGGTAATGATGGCGGTGGATGGATCATTTGTGGAAGGTAATTATCGTTCATATAGTCCAAATAGCCTAGATTTGAAGCTGCCTACAGAGCTGATTGAGCAATGGAACTGGGGCAAAACTCCTATTCATAGCGAATCCATGACGGCCGCTCGAAATCTTGAAACTGTGCAGGGGTTCACATTTAGTAAAATCCAGAGTGACTACTCCTTCATTTTTAATGATGATGGCGCCGGTGAGATTGCGGATCTGGTTGCTATAAGGGAAAGCAGAGATGCTATTCACGTCGACCTTTACCACTGCAAGTATTGTCCTAAGAAAGAGGGAGTCGCTCAACCGGGAGCACGCGTGGAGGACGTATACGAGGTCTGCGGGCAGGCATCACGTTCAGTGAAATGGTTGCACACCCATGAGAAATTCTTTGATCGCCTGATGTTCCGATACCAACAATCATTGCCCAAGGGTTTTCAACGAATTCTGAAAGGCGATCCGAAGGACTTGGAGCTTCTGCGAAATAAATGTCATGACCACGAAATGATCTTCAAGTTTGTGATTGTTCAGCCTGCTATTTCAGCAGCAAAAATTTCTGCAGATCAGCTTGCTGTACTCGGAACTAGTTACACCTATATCAAAAGTGTGTCGGCTGCAGATGTGAAAGTAATTACTAGCCCCTAAACTTGCAGGCTGCTTGTTACTGTCATCAGTGTAAAGGCCGGCATAACCCGCAACGAGTCAAAGCTCCGATCCCTAACGAACTATCCATGCCCTTGTGCCTAGTTCGGCTAGGCAATAACCTGTCGGACGTGATGTGGCCATGAGTTAGAGCAACGACTGCAAAGCAGCTAAGCGAAAGCTATGAAGCGTGAACAGAATGCACCCACTTCTCTTTCCAAGAGTTGTGGTGGTCGTACCATTAATAAATGCCGGAGAAATTTCTCGCTGATTAAAAAGGATAATTCGTGAAATCAAATTTTCAATTATTTAAAAAATTAAGTGACTCAGCAAAAGCAGAGTTGCAGCGCCGTGCGCAGATCAACAGGCACAGTATTGAGAATGAAGCTCTCAATATTATTGAGGCAGCTCTTTCAACACCTAAGAAAATGGGCTTTGGCGACAAACTTGCTGCGATTGGGCGTTTTTACCAAGTTGAAGAGAAGGACATTGAATTTATTGAATCGATGCGAAATAGAACGCCTGCTAAGCCGATGAAATTTGACTAAATTGATACGGCTGTCGCTAATGCCTTATTTCTCCAAGCGATAGGCAAGCTCTTGGCGGTTAATACTTGGAAGGGGAGCTGAAATCTTTCTTGAAGTGCTGCTTCTAGGCGAATAATTGCAAGTAGTGATGTGCCTGGTAGCGCATCTATAACTATATCAATGTCGCTGGACGCCATATTTGAACCACTAGCAACAGATCCAAATATGCGTGGATTTATGCAGCCGTGTGTTAAAGCCATTGCCCTGATCTCTGGCCCTATCTCTTTCAATTGTTGAATATTGATCAAGGTCATATCAGTTTTTACTTGCGCTGCTACCTGTATGAGAAGGCCTAGTTCGGTGAACCTAGCATAGCCCCACAAAGAGCACTACGTGGGGGTACTACGATGAAATATGGGGTGGGTTGACGTGATTTGTGATAAATTACTTTAAATTCAACAGCTTACGAGACATGCGAAAAAGTGGGTTCGATTCCCATCACCCGCTCCAGCTTTGCCTTTATAAAACAAAGACGTATCGCGATCTTTGTTTTCAGGGGAGTTCCTGGGGAGTTTTGTCCGATGAAGGACTCCAGCTTCGCCTGCTCTATATTCCCCTGACCGTCGTCCAGCCACTTGGAATAGACGCTCCAAAACATCTCCACAGAATGCCCCATCTGCTTGGCCGCATAGGCCGGCGTGGCACCTGCCATGAGCAGCATCGTCGCATAGGTGTTGCGCATATGGTTGGGCAGCCGGTAACGAATGCCCAGGGCCTTGAGCACCGGCACCCAGAAAGGGTTGCGAAACCGCTTCTCGTCAGCCCACGGATCTCCATGCGTCGGTTCCACAAAGACCGTCTGTGAGTCCTTGGGTGTGGTTTGGCGCATGACGTCCCCGGCCACGTTGCCGAGTTGCGCCATCGGGGGTCTGCTCCTTTTGTCTTTCCAATGCATCCAGGGCCCGGCTGTTCAAGCTGACGAGGCGGGCCTTGTTCGTCTTGGCCTGCTTGCGCAGGCCGCCTTGTGGGATCAGCACCTGCATTTTGTTCCAGTCGATGCTTTGCCAGCGCAGGGTCACCATCTCGCTGGTGCGCAGACCTGAGAAGAATCGAAACGCGATCAAGTTGGCGACCGTGGGCGCAAAGTTGGTGCGCGCGTGGTCAATGATCTTCTCCACTTCCTCACAGTCGAACGGGTCTGGCGGTTCTCGCTGCCACTTGGCGCAGGGGATCGTCGCGACCGGGTTTTCGGTCAGCAGCTTGTCGAGCACGGCCAGGTCCATCGCGGACCTGAGGGCCGATACATAGTTGTGCTCGCCCGCCAGTCGCCCCAGTTCGTCGCGGTCTGAGGTATCGGTCGTTAAGACTCCTTGGTGATTAAAAAAGCCCGCGTGTGCGGGCTGTTCCATTGATTGCATCCTTAATCTGGGCTTTCTTCGTTTAACGCTTCTTGAGCAATCTGTTCGGCTTCGTTCAGTAGCACCTCTGTGCAGCCTTTGGCTATGAACATTTTTCGCTTGCTGATTGACAGAGCGCCATCGTTTTGCACGAGTAGTCTTGTGATCAGGTTCATGAGGTTGTTGTTCATGTCAATGGCTTTATTGAGCCGTGAATACACACGATCAAATCGGCCGAGGAAATGAACTTCTTCATGCAGGTCACGCTGGAGTGCCTCTTTGGCCATCTCCAGGCCAAACTGCACGCACTGTGTGGCGTCCCAGAAATGGTAGATCTCGGGTGAGCCCTCAAAGGCGCAGTCGTACTCCAGGTCTGAGACTTTGGCCACTGTCCATAGGTCGCGCGCGGGGGCAGAGAAGGACTTGAGGGCCCTCAGGTAGTGGCCTTCATGGCGTGCCATCGCTGTAGAGATGGGAAGTACCAGACCATTGGGTAAATTGGCATTGCGGCAGGCAATTTTGTGGAACAAGAAACGCGATAGGCGACCGTTTCCGTCCATGAAGGGGTGGGCGAATACAAATCCAAAGCTGACCAGCGATCCCAGAACCAGTGGATGGATGCCGTTGTCTTTTTGGTTGGCCAGTGTGAGCAGGCCTTCCATTACGGGGAGGAGGTGCTCAGGTGCTGGCGGTACGTAGGTGATGCTGCTGTCGCGTCGCAGCCAGTTTTGCTGGTTGCGGTACTCCACTGCCTGATCCATGGCCGATTGCACGGTGAGATTTTGAAGCTCGACCAGATATTCTTCAGTGAGAAGGATCTCTTCATGAGCGCGAGCAAGAAGCTTGGCAAATGCTTCTGTGCGGTTGCCTGTAGGCGCTTCGCGCTCAATCGCGTATGAACCTTCGGTCTCGCTGAGATACGCCCAGCGCACCGCGCGCTCGACCATGTCGGGGTCCATGGACTGGATGAACTCGCGGGCCTGACCAAGGATATCTTCGGCCAGCAGAGCCTTGATTTCAGGGGTGAGTCTGACGGTGGGGCTGTACTGTATGGAACCTATGCCGTTGAAGTCCACGCGCCATCGGGTGTATTTGCTCGATGGGCCGGTGAGAAATAGATTGGGGTCAAATAGCGGCTTGGTCGCACCTTTGGCTGGTGGTGCATTCAAAGTTTGCTGGTTGGCTATTTCCCAGAGGAAGCAGGCTTGCTGGAGATAGCTGCTGCTGGTGGCCTGTGAAAACTGCTCCACCAGTGGTACTGGGTCGATTTTTTTGAGGGCTAGTATCGCGGCTTGCAGATCCAGCTCTTCATGCTTGAGGGCGAAGAGCAGATGCTCCAATGCACTGGCATCGGAGGCAGGAGCGGCGTGTTCAGGTACTTGCACGCAGTCAGACAGTCGCACAAATTTCTGGACAGGGTAGACTTTGGCAGGTTGTGACGGCTCGAATGCCCCTGTGCTCAGGCGCTCACGTAGATGTGCATAACCAACTTTACGGTGATGTGCCATCTGCTCCTTGAGGAAAAAAGTTATTTGGCAAATGCTAAACAAAATTTTTCTGACTTCACTGAAGAAAAAATTACTTTCTTTGTCTTTTTGAGGATTTTTCTTATCTCTGATGCCTCTGCTTAGCTGCGAAGCAATTGTTCGCGGTCTGAGGTGCCGATCATCAAGATCCCTTGGGAATCAAGAAAGCCCGCCAAGTCTGGAACCTTGCGGGCTTTTTGTTGGGGTGGAGGTGCTTAGCTTTTACAGAAAGACTTGTCTTTGCGATCTGAGCGCATCGCGGTCGATGCTGGCGGCGAGCAGCTCCATGTCGGACTTGCTGACCCCCAGCGCAGTAAAGTGCGTGGCCCAGCGATCGACGGCAGCGGCCATCTGCCGTATCAGTTCGATGGCGCGGGGCATTTTGATGCCGTACTCGTTGATCTGGGTGAGTGCGTTTTCCAGGCTGGATTCGGAGCCTGCGGTACCCACCACGAGTGCCTGATAGCCAAGGTTCTGCAGGCTGGGCACCACGTCATAGGCGGGCGTGAGGTCGTAGTAGCCGTCTGCCAGATTGAGGCTGATGCTGTGGTTGCGCTCGTGGTCGTCGGTGTTGTCCATGAGGATGTTGAAGACCATGCGTTTGAACAGCTCCTCGCGCATGGCGGTCTGCCGGTCCGGGTGGCCCAGGCGCAGCAGGATGGTGGCCAGATTGCTGTAGCTTTGCTCCAGCCCCGCAGCGCGCAGGGCGGTGTGGGCGGACTGGCAGTGCACGCGGTAGGGGCCCAGGCGGTCGAACCGCTCAATGGTGAGGGCGTGGCGCGCCTTGCCATAGCGTGGCGGCAGTGGCAGCACGGCGGTGTCGGCCACATACATGCCGGCCTGTGCGGCCAGCGTCATGGTGGCGTGCTCGATGAGCGGGGTGTCCACGGGGTCGTCGAGCTCGCTGAACTTGATGACGCAGGGGCCGTTATCCGTCTGCAGCAATGCCTTGGGCCGCGCGCCGCCGAGGGTGACGCCGGGCTGGATGAGGCGCTGTATCTCTGCGGTGATCGGGGCCTGGGTCTGCACGTCTTCCACCGCTGCAGCGAGCTGGGCCAGATCCTTCAACTGCGGATAGGGCCCGAGGTGGCGGGGAATATATTGCTCTGCTGAGGTCGACACGCCCAGCGCGCCAAAGCGGTCGTCGCCCGCGAAGAGCAGCATTTCCAGAATGGACAGGCGGGCAGGCCGGTCGATGTGGCGAATGATGCGCTCGCCCCAGCGGTCGGGGCGGGCGTCGTCGATTGCGCCGGGGGCTGTGTTCCTCTCGCCAGTGCTGAAGGTCTGCCCCTGGACGATGGGCATGTCCTCGCTGAGCGCAAAGTTCCACCAGTCCTGTGTGTAGGTAAAAGTGGCGCAGTCTGCCACCAGCTGCGAGAGGCTGAGCTCGCCCACCAGCGTGGGCGCAGCAGGGTTGACCATGGCCCACACATAGAGCTGGTCTTGCGGCACGTAGGTGCGTGGCGAGACGGCGTTGATGGGCAGGCTCATAGCTTTTGAGGCGTTGATTTGTTCATGAGAGCGGCTAGTCCTGCTGCTGCAGCTGTCTTTTTGTCGCCCTGAGCTTGCATCTCTTGCTCTAAAGCGTACTTGGCCATCCGTTCAACCAGTCCAGCCAAGCCTTTCGTTTCTGAAGTCGATGGCTGAGGCGATGCAGCTTTCGTTGCCGCCGTTGATGGCTTGTTCTTTTTGGGAGCGCTGCTCTTGCGCTTGCTGTCAATCTTCGCGACCTCCTTCTCCAGCGCCGCATGGTCGTTCTGCGGCGCGATCAGGTCGGCCAGCCCGCCGGCCTGATTGATCAGCCACATGCACATCACATACGAGGCCATGGCAACGGACGGGTCGCCGCGCTCTATGCGCGCCATGGTGGGCTGCGATATGCCCAGCTTCTTGGCCCACTGCGCCTGCGACTCGCCGCGCCGTTTACGGGCGATGACGATGTTCTGCGCAAGCTGCTCGATCTGCTGGAGTACGGCTTGCGGGTAGTCTGCGGGCGATGTGTTCTGGCGTGGCATGCATAGATATTAGTGTTTTGGCAAAAACATGCAAATCTATGAATTATTTTTGTCTCTAAAGCATTGCTTGCATACGACAGCAGGCGACTTCATTGTTGTCTGTGTGCTTGTTTGATACATAGATGTATTTAAATATCTATTTTTGATTCATTTATGAATAATTTTGTGCTTTCTATATATGAATTTGTGAGCGCATTGCGCTTGCTCTAACTGCATTTGAAAGTAGTTTGATGTCGATAGCATTGCTGGGCTAGCGGTAACTGCTTTGCTTTTGATAGCGCGTGGCTGGCGGCTGCGCTGGCGGTCGCGGTGCTGCAGCTCATGCAGCACGGTGTCTAACGGATGCATCAGCAGGAGATCCCCAGGCCCAGGCGGCCCGGCGCGGCAAAGCCATGGTCATGCCATTGCTGAAGACGTTGGCATGTGCCGCAAGACGCCAGTACTACTGATGCAATGAACTACCGGCGCAATGAACTACTGAGCCCGGAGGCTCTTCAATGATTCATTCCTTGTTGAGGTAACTTTTCTGCAGCAAATACATGCGCAACACGCTTCGATATTGGCCGTTGGCAAAGAATTCATCGACCAGTTCACCTTCCGGCTGAAAGCCAAGCTTCGTATAGACATGGATAGCCTTGGCATTCTCCTTGTCCACATGCAAAAAGATCTTGTGCAGATTGAGAACCTTGAAGCCATAGTCAAGCGCCAGACGAGTAGCACGAGTGGCAATCCCCTTACCCTGCTGATCAGGGGCAACAATGATCTGGAACTCCGCTCGGCGGTGTACCAGGTCGATTTCCACCAACTCAACCAGCCCCCCTCGGGCCCCTTCATGCTCGACTACAAAGCGACGTTCAGTTTGGTCGTGAACATGTGAGTCGTAGAGGCTGGTCAGTTCATCAAAGGTCGCATAAGGCTCTTCAAACCAGTACCGCATGATGCTGGCGTTGTTATCCAGGTGGTGCACAAAGCGCAAATCGTCGCGCTCCAATGGTCTTAGCTGAATGGATGTCGTCATGGATTCTTTCGTTCAATGGTTGGAGAGGCCGCTTGAAGCGACCATGTTGCCAATGATTAATCAATTTTTTGTTTGAGAAAAGTTCAGATCAATCAGTAAAATTGATCCATGGAATGGACACTAGAACGTTTGAGCCAATTTGTCGCCGTGGCGGACTGTGGCTCGATGACCCAGGCCGCTCGGCGCCAGGGCCGAACTCAATCTTCAGTGAGCATGGCCATGGGACTGCTGGAGGCGGATCTCGGGCTGGAGTTGTTTCATCGTGTAGGCCGGTCGGTGCGACTCACGCAGGCTGGCGAAGTCATCTTGCTGGAGGCACGGGCCTTGCTCAATCAGGCCCAGGCGCTAGACCTGCGCGCGCGCAAGCTGTCGCATGGCCAGACAGCCAAGCTTTGCGTGGCTATCGACGAAGCCTTGCCCTATCCGCCGATTGCCAGGCTGCTGCAGGAGCTGGCGCACCAGTTCCCGGCTTTGGAGTTGACCCTGCTCAATGGCACGGCGGCAGAAGTCGCACGCCAGGTGCAATCAGGTCGAGCTGAGCTTGCCTTCCAGTTTGACCGAGGCCCGGCAGGCGCTCAGTTTGCTCAAACTTATGTGGCTGGCGTACCTCAGATGGTGTTCGTATCGCGCGACCACGAGCTGGCCAAGTGCAATGGAATCAAGCGCGAGGACCTGGCCTCTCACCGGCAGTTGGTGATGCACATCGAGGGTGTTGAAGACCTCGTGATCAGTCCGAGCATCTGGCGCTCGGAGAGCTTCTACGTGCTTGCCGACATGCTGGCCGACGGCATAGGCTGGGGAATTCTGCCGCGCAATATTGCCCAAGCGCCCGATATAGAGCCCCGCATCGTGGCACTGGACTGCGCGGAACTGCAGCTCCCGCCGTTAGCCGTGCGTATGCTCAATTTGCAGGGTGCAGAGCTGGGCGCTACGGCCTTGTGGATCGAGCAACGGCTGGCAACGCTGCTGCGTTCGAGCTAGCAAGGAGGCTTCAGTACTCGGGAAGATGAAGCCATGAAGAGCTAGAACAAGTTCTCCCCCGAGGTTCGCGAGCGCGTGGTGAGGCTGGTGCGGGAGCCCCGTGGGGGAGGGCCACATCATTGTGGGCAAGCATCGGGTCCATCGCTTCCAGGATTGGCTGCGTGTCGCAGACCTTGAACGAATGGGTCAAGCGTGCCGAGGTCGATGCCGGCGTACACGAAGGCACCACGACCGGCGAGCTTCAGCGCAGGAAGGAACTGGAGCGCGGGTCAAGGAACTGCGCCGGGCCAACGAGATATTGAAGCTGGCCAGCGCGTTTTTCACCCAGGTGGAGCTCGGCCGCCGGCTCAAGCCCTGAGGATGAGGGACTTCAAATCTTGAAGCCGCTAGCCTACAAGTAGCTCATGATGAATATCAGCTTTGTATTTGCGGTTCCAGGCTTGTATCTAGGATCGTTTGTTAATCGGTAATAGTTCGCCTTCAGCGGGATCTGAAAACTACCGCCTTGGCGGGAGTCGTAGCCTGTAAATGTATGGGGAGTATCCAAAGCAAGAGGTACGTCATTGCCGTCCCTGATTTGAAGCCCGACTCCAATGGCGCCTGATCCATCATTAAGCCCGACGATTCCCTGACTGGCGTCAATGACCTTTGTCAACGCAACAAAGGTGTAATTGACCTTGCCTATTCCAGGTGGGCATCGGTTCAGATTCAGGTTGAAGGAGACCGGTATGGTACGGGTACCTGGTCCATCAAAATCGGACGAAATATAGTCATCCCCCATGGCAACGTTCACGTCCGGACTCTCGCAGGAGCCAGCGATAAAGTTTATGGGTTGGGCCAGTCTAAATGTGACGAGGATATCGGGTCCAAGCTTTAGGGTTCCGATCTCGCCTGCTTTAATCTGGCCGTTAGGCTCAAATGCCGAAGTCTTGAGAAGTTCCAGTGTCATGTGGCTGGACAGTATCCATTGACCGGCCTCCTGCGCTATCGGAGGAGGTATGACGCCCCCGCTTCGCGCCTTTATTCGAAACGACAGTCCAGGTGTGCCGGTAGGAAAGTAACGCGAATCTACTGGAGTCGGTCCTCGCGCAGGAGCGGCGAGCATGCCAAACAGGGTTGCATTATTGTTGCAGGTGAAGCGGATGTCCTTAGCGAGTGGCTTGATGTCAGTAAAGACCAGAGTCTCATTCGGTACATCACGGGGCACCATGAGCTCTCCCGGGCCATCGAACGTCAACGTTTCGCGCCCCCCAGTAGTCACAGTACACGACGTCTGTGCCTCTGCCTGAGACGAAATTCCCATCAAGGCTGCCACCAACCAATACATCGTTATTCGGCCAATTGGCATTTAGCCTCCTATCAGTGAATCGTCCCCGCTTGCTGATGCGCGAGGAGATTAAAAATCCAGTCGAAGTTACGTGAAGTATGTAATCAATGGCCATGCGAAAGAATAAGAAAAATCTTATTTTTACCAAGACCTTTTCATGAGCCGTCCTGCCCGGCGCCTGCACGATGGCACTCCGTTTGAATGCCCGCACAAGTGCCCCAACTGGTACAGCGACGTGCCGAGGTCGATGCCTGCGTACGCGAAGGCACAGCGACCGGCGAGCTTCAGCGCAGGAAGGAACTGGAGCGCGGCTCAAGGAACTGCGCCGGGCCAACGAGATATTGAAGCTGGCCAGCGCGTTTTCGTCCAGGTGGCGCTCGGCCGCCGGTTCAAGCCCTGAAGGACTTCAAATCTTGGAGCCGCTAGCCTACAAGTAGCTCATCATGAATATCAGCTCTGTATTTGCGGTTCCAGGCTTGTATTTAGGTCCGCTAAATACTTTATAATGATAATAGTTCGCCTTCAGCGGGATCTGAAAACTACCACCTTGGCGGGAGTCGTAGCCTGTAGATGTATGGGGCTTATTCAAAGCAAGAGGTCTGTCATTGCCGTCTCTGATTTGAAGTCCGATTCCAATGGCATCTGATCCTTTATTAAGCTCGACAATTCCCTGATTGGGGTCAATGATTGGTGTCAACGGAACAAACGTGTAGTTGATCTTGTTGAGTCCTGGCGGACATTTATTTATTTTCAGGCTGAAGGAGACCGGTCTGGTACGGGAGTATGGTCCATCAAAATCAGACGAAATATAGTCATCCCCCATGTCAACGTTCACGTCCGGACTCTCGCAGGAGCCAACGGTAAAGTTTATGGGTCGAGCCAGTCTCAATGTGACGAGGATATCGGGTCCAAGCATTAGGGTTCCGATATCGCCTGCTTTAATCTGGCCACTAGGCTCAAATGCCGAAGTCTTGAAAAGTTCCAGTATCATGGGGCCGGCTATCATAAATTGACCAACTGGGTACGCAGTGATCGGAGGAGGTAGGATGCCCCCGATTACCATCTTTATTCGAAACGACAGTCCAGGTATGCCGGTAGGAAAGTAAGACGAATCTACTGGAGTTGGTCCTCGTGCAGGGGCGGCGAGCATCCCATACAGACTTGTTTGGGCGTAGCAGTCGAAGTGGATGCCCTGGGGGAAGAGTGGCTTCCTATCAGTAAAGATCGGAGTCTCTTTCGGGATGTCACGAGGCACCGTTAGTTCTCCCGGGCTATCGAACGTCACCGTTTGGCGCCCCCCCTCAATCACATCACACCTCGCCTCTGCCTGAGACGAGATTCCCATCAAGGCCACCACCACCAGCCAACACAACATTATTCGGCGCATTTGGCATTTGGCATTTGGCATTTGGCATTTGGCATTTGGCATTTGGCATTTGGCATTTGGCATTTGGCATTTGGCATTTGGCATTTGGCATTTGGCATTTGGCATTTGGCATTTGGCATTTGGCATTTGGCATTTGGCATTTGGCATTTGGCATTTGGCATTTGGCATTTGGCATTTGGCAT
>NZ_BBXH01000028.1:0-64140 GCF_001010305.1 Comamonas sp. E6 | reverse complement strand
CCTATCAGTGAATATTCGAGGCGATTAAAAATCCAGTCAAAGTTGCGTGAAGTATGTAATCAATGGCTATGCGAAAAAATAAGAAAAATCTTATTTTTACCAAGACCTTTTCGTGCGCCGTCCTGCCCGGCGCCTGCACGATGGCGCTCCGTTTGAATGCCCGCACAAGTGCCCCAACTCGTACTGCGACATGGCTTGGGAGTGGCGCCAGCTCTTGCTGCTCCAAGCGCGGGCGTGGTTGGAGTGCTTGTCAGCCTGGTCGAGTGCCGAGACGCGCAGGTCAATGCCTTGATAGGGCAGGTACAGGTGGACAGGCAACTGCTGGCAACCCACTGACCAAGCCCCAGAAAAGACGAAAGCCCCAGGCGTTCAGGCCGCCTGAGGCTTTCGTTCCCAACCCTTGGAAGCCCAAGGATCAGAGCGCTGATGATGCTTTCCAAAGTGACCGTCACCGCACCAATGAATGTCGCAGCGGCAGAACGCCATGCGCGCAGCATCGCAGTGGCCTATGTGCTGGCCGCATTGGGCATCACCGCCGCAGGCTTGGGCGGCTTGATCGCCGCCATTCGCTGGTGCTGAGCAGTTTTACTCTTTGACCACAGGCCTGTGCACCAGCACCGGAATGTGGCTGTTCACCAGCACGCGTTGGGTTTCGCTGCCCAGCAAAATGCCGGCAATGCCCTTGCGGCCGTGCGATGCCATGCAGATCAGGTCGCAGTGGCTTTCCTCGGCCTGCCGGATGATGGCCTTGTGCACCGAGGCGTTCATGGCTCGCGCAGTCTTGCAATACACCCCCTCGGCCCTGGCAATGTCCTGCACCTCCTGCAACACCCTGTCGGCCGTTCTCTCGGCGTCCTTGTTCAGGTCGTTGGTGTTGTAGGTCATCATCGCCTCGCCGCTGTACATCAAGGCGGCATAGTCCGGCATCACATACAGCACCGTCACCTGGGAGTCTTGCTCCTTGGCCAGCTGCATGCCGGCGCGCAGCGCGGCTTCGGAGAGTTTCGAGCCGTCCGTAGGAATCAGAATGTGCATGAACATTTTCAGCCTCCTTGCGCGCCAGCGCCTGTGGGGTTGCCACGCAATCCGAACGATTGCCAAGCCCATACTCACACTCCGGGGCAGCTGATGCAACACCTAGAAGTAGGTATTCGAGCGGTTTTTTTGATGGCCAAGAAAAGGGCTGAGATTCAGTAGAACCCGGCTCTGGCAAATGCCCGGTAAGCGCTTGCAGCTATCAAAAGCATACTAACTGAACATCAGCGCAGCATGTCTTGTTCGGGCGCGATGCTAGGCATATGAGGCGCTTGCCGGCTCCTCGCCGGTGCCACATGGGCTGCCGCATCCGCGGTGCAGATCATTAAGAACGGGTGGGGCGGGAAGGGCGGTAGTACGATTCACCCATAGCAACTTGGAGAGGGTATGGGCAAATCGACTTATCGCGCATTGGTGATTGCTTCGCTGGGCATCCCGTTATTCGGAATGCTGGCGGAATATGGCTTCGATCTGGTGCCCCATGAGCTGACCGATCTTTCCCAGAGCCTTTTGATGCAGTCAGAGGTCGGCCCCACGGACTGGATTTTCTTGCTGGCGCTCTCGGTGCTCGTGGTGCTCGGCCTCATTTCCTTTTACGGCCTGCTGCGGTTCAGAGCATGGGCACCCCGGTTTACCCTGTGGTCTTCTGTTGCGACCTGGGTCGTCGCTTGTTTCAGTCCGCCGCTTGTGCTGTCCGGCCTGGGGAACGCAACATCGGCCTTGGGCTTTGCGCTATTTGGCGCAGTGCTTGCCTTGCCGTACTACGCACCCGAAGTGCGAGAGATGTTCTGGCCTTCCAAGCCAGAGGACTGAACAAAAGCCCCTGTCAGGGGCTTTTTGCATGGCCAGGGCAATCGGCTGGGCATGGGGCTGGGTAGGGCGGCCCTGGCTGTCGTAGTTCAGGTTCAGCAGATAGCGGCTGTGCTGCGACGCGTCGGTATTGCCCTGCGGACTTCTTCCCCTTGCGGGTCTGGTATTCGTCGCCCTCCCGGCTATAAATCAATCGTCTGCAAGAGTGCAGGCGTGCAATGTCAGGGCACAAAAAAACCGCCAGCATCGGATGCGTTTCTTCCGCTTGACCTTAGGAGTTCTTACGCTCCTCTTCTTGCGATGCGATGCCTGTAAGTGTCCTAATGCAAAAAGCCCGTGTCAAACGGGCTTGATTGATTTGCTATGCAGAGGTTTTATTCAGGGAAGTTTGTCACATGAAGACGAAGCTCTCGATCACCACTCAAGACTTCGACAACCCCTTTACGTATAGCTTCTTGCTGAGCATCTGTCTCTGAATGAATGCGTGGAGCGTATGAAGAATTTTTGATGTGTGTTTTATCAAAGTCGTAATCAAGAACAATAGCCATCTTGTGAAGAAGATCCACGAGCAGATCAATACGTTTGCTTCCCCATTGCTCCGGAGACATTTGATTGTTGCTAAGTATGTCATGATATGCCTTCCATGCCTCAATGACACTGCGCTCTTTCTTGCTTCCCTTTCCGAACTCAAGATCAATCCTATTTAGTGCCTCGACGTGCGTCCAAGAGAGTGCATAGGCGCGCGTTGACATTAGAGTTTTGAAAACACTTATTTTTCGCGCTCGAGCTTCATTGCGACTATCAAGAAAACGAGTCACTTGAACCGCTATCAGTGGGCTTAGTAGAGTCGCAGTAACGATGAGCCAGTCAGAAATTGTGATGCTGTCCATGTTTTTAAAACTCGGAGAAAAATATTTGTAGAAGGAAGAGTGGATGATTCTAAGCTCGACGTATCCCTATTAGCCACGTGAAAAGTATAAGATCGCGCAGTGCTTGGCTAGGAGGAACTGATGGGAACATCTGAAGTTATGGGTTCAGGCGTGAACACAGGACTTGCCAATTGCACAAAGTGTTTTTTTACTTGACCTTTGAATGGAGGAGCTCATGTCAAAAAAAGATTACAACGTCTATCAAGGCGCCGACGGGAAGTGGCGCGGCGAACGTCAGGACGCATCTAGGGCAAGCGTTGTGGGCGATACACAGAAAGCAGTTTTTGAGGCCACACGCGAACTAGCCAAAAAATCTGGGGCGGAAGTCTCTATTCATCGTGGAGACAATAGTCAGATACGCGCAAAGCACAGCTATGGGAACGATCCAAAAGATACAAAAGGATAAATAAAGCTGAGGCAGCCCAATCTGTGCCTTAGGTAAGGTGCAATCCGCTTTTATCTTTTGACCAAAGAAAAAGGCAATGTAAAGAGCTACATTGCCTTTCCTTGTTAGCAGGCGCTTTTCTGGGTGCTAGTCAGATTTCAACGGCCGCCTGCGGTGGGCTGGCGCGCGCATGTATTCATCTCGCAAAGCGCTTGATGCAACTGGTGACGACACCCCAGATTTCCAGCGTCTGTCCTTCTGGCGGCACGATGTCGGGGTAGGTGGGGGCGCCTGCCCTGAGCTTGCAAGTGTCGCCATCGCTGTCCAGCGCTCTGATGACGAGCTCGCGCTCGACAACCGCCACGACGATGCTCCCATCGCGAGCGCGCAGCTCCCTGTCCACCACGACGATATCGCCGTCATCGATGCCGTGTTCCTGCATGGACGGGCCGGTCACGCGCAGCAGGAACGTGGCCTTGGGGTGCGTGACCAGCAGGTCCGTAATATCCAGCCGCTTGCCAGCGAAGTCATTCGCGGGCGAGCCTGCGCGTGCGCTGCGATCAGCCAGCGGCAAGGTAACCGGGGACGCAATCAGTTGGACGGGCATACCGCTCATGAGACGATGACTGTGCATATGTACAGTGTAGCGATTGATGCGACTCAGGTGTCATGAATCCACGTTGATGTCGCATGCTTTCCACTCGATCTTGCACCCGGTTCTGTGCGGAGCCGGGGGTCCATGTTGAGTTGCATATGCTGTGCCGAAAGCTGGCCAGCCCGCAGTGGTGACTGTGGCGGGCGGCCATTAGTGGGCATCAGCGGGCATTAGTGAGCACTAGAAATGACTAGCCGCATGTATTGCAGAGCACGCAGGCATTGTCCGAAAGACTGCGCTACGCGGCAGCTAGAGCAGCCAGGTGAATATCCGCCGCCCCTTGAGTGCTGGCTGCATTCACATGGTCAAAGTAGTCGTACCAGCCGCTGGCTTTGATGCCCGCCAGCAGGGCGTCACGAGCGGCCTGGTCAGGAAAGCGCCAAATACCAAGGAATGTATGCGCGGTTCCTTGGTCAATGTTGGAGTCCGTTTCTGCCAGGGAGAGGACTTCGACACCGAGGCTGGAGAGTTGATTCAATGCGAGTCCGATGCCGCCAAGAAAATGTTGCCTTTGTTCGGCGGGCAGTGCGAGCCAAGCCGAATTGGGGGTGTAGAGCTCTACAAGGTAATGAGACATGGTTCCACTTTCACTTGAGATTGCGCAGTGCGCGTTGACATATACGATGTGTGGCGGCGGCTTGGGTGCTTTGAAGCCATTGGGCGCAGATATCACGCACCCAGCTTGGCTGGTCCTTGGCGGCATCATTGAGCCAATTGGCGACCGAATCCTGCACGTAGACCGAAGGGTCGCTCTTCAGAGCTGAGAGCAAAGGCAGCGCTTGCTCGGGCGAGCGTTTGAGCTGTGAGATATGCGTGCTCCACACACCGGGGGGACGCAAGACCTCGCACGCGAATCGTCGGACACGTTCAGAAGGATCTTGTGTCCATGGCATCAGCTGAGCGATAGCCGCAGCCAGGTCTTGCACCAGGTGCGGCCGCATTGCCATCCAAGCCCATTCACGCACACCAAAATGGGCATCGTCTGCCAGCGGGCGCATTGCGGCCAGCCGTACACCGAGATCCAGGTTAGGCCGGGCACCGATCATGAAACATGCCCAGCCTCGTGCCATATCGGCGCGGTGCGTTTGGCATTGTGCGATGCCCTCAGTACCCAGGGCCTCCAGCAAGACTGCGCCGATACGGGCCATGCGTTTGAGCACGCCTAGTTGGCAGGCTTCATCGATCATGCTCAGTGCTTGAGCCGTAAGTGCCGGAAAGAGTGTTCGTGCCAGTACGGCCTGGTTGACTGCCAGGCATTCAGCCAGCGTCGCGCATTGCAACTCCCCACGCGATAGCGCATGCAGAACGTCCCGAGGGATGTCAACGGTGCGCGTCGCACCCTTGCGGACTTGATCCCTCATGATTCAACGTCCGATTCGGGGCCTCGTACTTTCTCCAGCAACGCTGCCAGCTGCTTGCGCTCATGTGCAGACAGGTTGCCAAACAGGCCAGCAATCCACCGACCATGCTGGTCGATAACGGTACCGGCGAGCTGTTTTCCTTTTGAGGTCAGCCGAATGCAAAGTGCGCGGCGGTCTTCGGCGTTGGCGTGACGTTCAATCAGACCCTCGCGTTCCAGTCCGTCTAAGAGACCGGTCACCGTGGCGCGCGTCACGCCAGCCTGTTCGGCCAGCGCGTTGGGTGCGAGTCCGTCAGGCGCCACATCGAGAAGGAACAACAGCACAAAGCGCCCCTCAGACAAACCATGAGGGGCCAGCAAAGCAGCGCAGTCGCGGTCGATGTTTGCAGCCATCGACAGCACTTGAAAGCACAGCTGGATGCCATCCACATCGGGAAGTTTGCGTCGTTGTGCTTCTTCAATTAGCGCCTGGTACTTCTGTTCAAGCTTCATTAGTTAGCCAAAATATAATATGGTGGCTAATTATATGCTCAGGATCACTTCATGAATAGTGGACCGAGCATCACCTCATCAGATGCCGGCTTGTCGATTGCAGACCTTGGCGTAGCTGAGCACCGTGTCGATGACCAGGCAGAGTAGGGTGGCGGTGAGCACTGAACCGTGAGAAGCGCTCAGGGACGGCGCTTGCTCGCCATCAAGTTGGGCAGCTATATCGGTGTGCTGGGAGCGTGGTGAACTTCATAGTCTTGTTCAAACAGGGCAAGGACACCCTGCTTGAACTGGGGCGGGCCGAAGCCCGCGTTTTCATCCCGCTCAGTTGGTCGCAAAGCAGTACATCAGCCCGGCGCTGCCACTCTGTTTGAGCTGGTCGACGCTGCAGCCGCGCGTGCCGTGCGATGAGTTCCACGAGGCATTGGCCACAGGGTCGGGGTTGGTGCCCTTGTGGTCGTGGTGGCCCACGATGGCAGAGCCGCCGTCGCTCTTGGTCCAGTTGCCGCAGGTGGTGTCCTTGCCGGGCTCGGGCACGGCCAGCGTGCCGTCAGGGCGCGAGCCGGTCAGGATGTCGTGGCGGTTGACCTCATCGCCAAAGCCCGAGACGACTTCGCCCTTTTCAGTCAGCGAGGTGTCCTTGCCGACCTTGGCATTGGCGCTGTGCAGGTCGGCCGCGCTGGTGGCAATGACCACGCCCTTGGCGTTGCGCCACGGGCCGTTGCCAATGCGATCGCGCGCATTGACAGCGGGTTGCCCATTCAGCGCCGCATTGCTCAGGTAGGCGCGCCAGGTCTTGTTGCCTGCGCCCACGCTTGCGGCCAGCGACTGGCAGTAGCGGTCGGCCCCGGCCAGCCCGCCCAGGTCGCCGCCCTTGCCGGGGTTGGTGCTGGTGATGAAGAAGCTCATGGGGTTGCCGCCCGACGCCCCCATGGCGCCGCAACCCACAATCAGTGCGGCAGCCGCAAGGGCGGTGCTGGCAGAAAGAACCAAACGACGGGACATGGCAGGCTCCTGAGCAATGGTGGAGCCAGCAGGCTAACGCAATGGGGTGTCTGCGGCAATATGGGTGGGGCTGTGAGCTGGATGTGGCATTTGGTCGGTACTATATTTAATCGCTAAGCGCGCTCCGCCACGAAAGGCAGCTCAATTCTGGCCAGCGTGGTGCGCTGCTTCGATGGCTTAGGGCTTATTTGAATCATCTTTGCGCCAGGTACGGTGCCAGGAGTGATGCCGTAGCGCACAGCAATCTTGTCGCAAGTGTGAAGATAGCTGCCCGCAGGCTTGGTGTCCCACCTCTTGATCATGACTAGGTGCTGGCAGTTGCTAGCTTCTGAGTAACCAACAGCACTTTGCTCGAAGTGGACTTCGAAGTCCATTCGCCCTACCCACATGGCAGGGTGTTCTTGCTTGCAGGCCCAAATGAGGTGGACTAAGAAGCGGTTTAAGAGATAGGTTTTGTCAAAGTGCTTTCCGCGAACAAAAAGTGACACCTTCCCTCGACCAAATGCAATACATCGACTGACCTTGCGCGCAATACGTGACTGCAATGCAAGTTCCTTGGCCAAACGCTGGCAGACCATATCGATGCTTACATACTCCCCGTTTTTATGTGTCCAGGTTCCAAATTGCCGCGATTGGCGTTCTGCGTCAAGGAGACTCGGAGAGACGCGCTGCAGAGCGCTTTTTGTCATGGGGTCACGCTCTAAAAATGCAATTAACTCGAGAGGATGGTTGCGCCGCGTCAGCGCACGAAGCACATCCTGAAGCGCCCCATCGCCCCCGCCGAAGATGCTTAACTGGAGGTTTTCCGTCCCAGGGTCCAGGAGTGTGTCATCATTCCAAAATGGGGCACCCGTATAGTTATCGCCTGTGTAGTCCGTGCCAGAAATGTCTTTCTGAACTAGCGTGACGTTTTCATTGCCCATGCCGGCTGCAAGCAATACGTACTGTGGCTCGTAGACGCCTTTAGCAGGCTCCATCTTCGGCCAGAGGAGTTCGTTGTCACATATGAACTTCAGCGGGGCCAAAGGGCTGCGGCCTTGCAGGCGACTGAGTGACCGTGCTGACTCTCGTTGGGCAAACTCCTTTACAAATCTTTGGATGTACCACTTATGAACATTTACGCAGATAACGGGGACAGCCTTATTATTCGTCTCTAAATCTTGAAGCCGCTTGTTTAAATGTTGCTCCAGTTGCATAGCAAGCTTGTCTGCAGGCAAAGGTGTCGACGCCATCCATTCGAGCGAGGAATAGGAGCGTCCTGACCAAGAGCTCCTGCTATGGTCAGGGTAGGACTGATTGCGTGAGAAGGAGCTTGGCCATTCGTACATGTAGGGGCCCACAAACCTCGTATTGACCCCTCTAAACAGTCCGAAAGGGTTTTCTCCAGCTTCCACGACCACTACCTTTGAAATGCCTTGATCAACGGCTTCGAGAGCCGCAGCAATGCCGGCAACGCCAGCACCGACGATCAGCAGCGACTGGAGGTTCGGATCACCTCTTTTCAGATCTCGAACAGCCAACTGAGCCCGAACAATCTGATCGCGGATGCTTACGTGATGTTGTCCGCTGGACAGATCGAAGACATTAGAGGCAACTTTGAGGGCAAGGAGCGAGAGGCAGTCAACCACTTGAATGGTGTTAGTTATCATGGTTGAACCTCCTCGAAGAGACCTTCTACCAAATCATCGAAGTCGTCTTGGTCCAACGCGAGAAGCACAGGGTGCCCTAGTACCTCCTGCAAACCGCCGTCGCCGTCGCCGTCATCAGCCCCAGGATTGATGCGGTCGCCACCACCACCATCACCATCACCATCACCATCACCATCGCCCGATGGCGGCTCAGGCGGGTGCCAAGAATCTCCAATGCTCCAGCGTGAAAAGCCGCTTGACTCTTCCGGGCTGTTGGCTGGTTTGACTAGTCCCAACTTGGCCAAGTCTTTCAAGACAGTAGTGATCCACTGGACAGGGGTGTCAGGATGGTCACGAAAAAAATAGAAATCAAACTCAATATCACGGTAAGGCATATAGACGTCTTGTCTTAATACCTGCCAGATCTCTTCGACAGTCCAAGCGCTGCTTGTACCGATCTGATCTTTAAAAATTTGAAGGACTGCAGTGGATATGGAAGACACAGGGCGGTATGTGGCCATTGGGAATGTCGCTAAATGAACTGAAATGCTCGATTATGTATTGGCATCGGGTTAGGCCACAGAATTTCACAAGCAGTGCTTCCTTCGACCATGGAACTTGCTATATGTAAAACTGCGAGTTTGGCGACGACATCCGAGCATTGTTACTCGCAAAAAAGTAGTCGATGAAATGATTGATTTAGAAGGCGGCAATGGGTTAGTTATGGACTTCTTTTTTCCGAGACCCGTGTTGATGATTAAGCGGAGCAGGGCTGCCGCGAACATTGCAGCGCCAGGGGAATTTTCTGGGGAATTTGGGGGAGCGACGGGAATTGAAATCATGGCGCTCAGAGGGAGATAGCCCCGCTGCACCCCACTTAAACTCCGGCCTGATCGATTCCCATCGCATAGACACCGATGCTTCAGACCGTGTGGATCAGGCCATATTTGCGGCCCAACTGCGAACTTGCTTTCGTGATTTGATCTTCCAGCCATCCTTTGTGCGCTCAAGGCTGTCTTCATACCAAAGGCCGCTCACAAAAGTGGTTTCTTTGCCTTCAGGCGTCTTGCCCGTCATGGGGACGATGGCCGCAGATCGGGCGGTGGCGCTATTTCCTGCCAGATCAATTTTGACGGTAGAGACTGTGTGCTGTGTCGAGGCCAGGCTGCCAAGGATTGGTACAAAAAACTCTTGTAGCTCGGCAGGAGAGCCTTTGGGTCCACCAAAAGCAGTGAAGTCCAAAATCGCATCAGGAAGAAATATTGCTTGAAACGAGTGCCAGTCCTTTTCGTCTAAGGCATGACAGTACCGTGCCAGGAGTTCGTTGATTTCTACCTTGTCCGAGATGTCCTGAAGTGTCATTGCTGGCTCCGTTTGGAAGTCATGATTTGAACCAGTCAGGACAATACGTGTATCGGCCGCTTGGGCATCGTCTGTATCGACTATCGCGCATGTAGTAGTAATTTTTGAGGAGCATTTGACTCACAAAGTCTGGTGAAAGTCCGCAGCCGACAAGCGATTGCGGCTGTCGCTGCTCGGCCCATTGCAGTCATACAGCGGCTGATAGGACCTCTATATGGCAGAGCTTCTACAGCCATCAAGTCGCTGAATATATGCTCTTGTCCGTCGTCACTTCTTCAGATACAGATACTATGAAAATCAGTGCTCGCAATGTCTTGCAAGGCAAGGTTATCTCGATTGTCAAGGGCCCAGTCAGCACGGAATTGACACTGGAAGTTGCCCCTGGTGTGAGAGTCACGTCCTCTATTACCTCGACGTCGGCGCAGTCCCTGGGGTTGAAAGAGGGCGACAACGCATATGCCGTCATTAAAGCGTCGTCGGTAATGGTCGCTGTGGATTAAACAGCTCTTCTGTCTAAGCAAAGAGGCTCCTAGAGGAGCCTTTCTGATTCAGCCAGTTCAGATCAATTGGATGCGCTAAGTTAAAGACTTCTTTCGCAAGCAACGACCTCCAGACCGGCGCAGCGGATAGCACGGCGATGTTTGTGCAGACAGCCAACAGGCATCGGAAGCCGGACAAGGGATTGCTGCGCTTCTGAATTCCGGGGGCGTCTGAGGTCCAATCAGGTCAGGTGGTCTTCCACAATCAACCAGCCCATGCTCCCAACCCCATCATTGATGATGTCCAGGTGGTTGCCGCCCTCGTACAGGCGAATGTTCTGACCAACAAAGGCTCTGGGTGCAAGGCGCTCAATATTGGACAGGGCCAGCCTTATTTGCTCGCCAAGCTCAGAAAGTGACTTTTGAGAGTAGTCAATGTCGATAGCCTCGGCCAGCAGTCCATAGACAACTCTCTTTTTTCCCTCTGCGGGGAAAGCGAGCACCTTTGTATGCAAGAGATCTGCATCCGAAAATTTGCGACCAGTGAGCTTTTCAAAAACTTCAATGCTTGGCAAAGTTCCCTCCTAGCGCTGCGTGACTCAATGTAACCAGCATAGTCGAGCGCATTGAAGAGATGCAAGCACCAAGAGCGCGTAGTTACGCCTACTTCCCTAATGAATTCAGGACTGCAAACGACGTAGACTAGCTGCTGGGCATGGTTTGTCAATCGCCCTCAGGTGCCTGATCCTGCCCGTGAAAGGCTTCCCATGCAGCTGCTTCCAGCTCACCGCAATCAGAGATGAGATTGCCGCTCTCATCATGAAGCGTATACGTTTGTTGCTCACCTCCAATGCTCGCGGCGCCATCAAGTCCCAGCAGCAAGGTATACATGGTGTCTTTCAGCACCGCATCCAGAATCGCTCGAAGTTGCTCGTGCTGCTTGGGCGTGAGCTCTAGAGCTTCGATCCGCGCTGCGACCTCCGACTCCTCATGAGCATTCATGAAAGACAAAAGAAGTTCCGATTTGAGCTTGACCCAGTTTTCAACAAATTGTTTGGCGTTCATCGTTACATGTGCAGTCATCGGCAGCGTCCAGGAGACTGAAGAAAAATTACCGCAAAAGTCGCGACTTGTGGCAACTCACTGCTGCCCAGCATTCGGTTTGCAGCTGTTCATCACAGCAAGCCTGAGCCAGGCCAGCGCGGGATCATTGTGCTTTCGCGCATGCCAGGCCTGTTGGTATGCCATTTTCGGTAGTTGCAATTGGCGTGGAGGCGCAAACTGCCGCAGATTCTTGAATGAGCGCAGCGGGCCGACAGCACGACGGGCAATTGTCAGAACCAGATCGGTACCTGGCAGCAATTCAACCGCAGCGCTCCAGTGTGGCAAGGCCACCGCAATCCTCCTTTTAAGTCCCTTGGCGGCGAGTGCGCGCTCGATCTCGTCGTTCGCATCCGGCCTCAATGCCAGCATGACATGAGGGCGCGTCAGCCATTCCTCTAGCGACAGTCCTCCTTTTTCCGGACTGACGGCCTTGTCTGCGAGACAGATGAAATCCTCTTCAAACAGTGTTTCGACCTGGATGTCTTGTGCAAGATCGGGAAAGATCCCCATAGCCAGGTCCAGTTCACCGTCTGCCAGCTGTACCAGCATGGCATCCCGGCTGGCCTGACTGATGGCGAAGTCAAAGCCGGGCGCATGTTTGCGGACATATCGCATCAGGTCCGGAAGTATCAGACGAGCCGCATAGTCGGACAGTGACAGTCTGAATCGTCGTTGTGCCTGCAGTGGATTGAACTGAGGTGTTCCCAGCAGAGTATTGAGGCTGCCCAAAGCCTCCGAGAGCGGTTGCAGCAGCGCATTGCCTCGGGCCGTCAGCTCCAGCTTTCCCTGTTTGCGCACCAGCAATGGGTCATTGAAATGTTCGCGCAGCTGAGCTAGCGAATGACTCACTGCCGGTTGGCTCTTGTGCAGGCGCATGGCAGCCCTGGTCACGTGCTTCTCGGTCAGCAACGCGTGAAGTGCCAGCAGCAGATTGAGGTCGATACGGCGCAGATCATCCATGTGAAGAATAGTACATGTGCATATAAACGATTTCCATAATTAATCCGTATGCGAGACCATTCAAACATTGCTTGTAGACGTTTGAAGGAGTGGCAGATATGAACGGCGGATTCAACCGGTCAATGCAACACATTCGCTGAACATCTCCGCGGGTGTACGGAAGCCGAGCGTCTTGCGTGGCCTCTCGTTCAATTGTCTCGCTATCGCGTTGAGTTGATGCTGTGACAGCCCTGATAGGTTCATGCCCTTGGGCATGTACTGCCTGAGCAACCCATTCGTGTTCTCATTGCTCCCCCGCTGCCATGGGCTTTGCGGGTCGCAGAAGTAAACTTGGATGTCCGTAGCCAGGGTGAATTGCTTGTGCGCATGCATCTCGGTGCCCCGGTCCCAGGTCAGAGATTGGTAGAGCTCCTGTGGCAGCTTGCGGGCATTCTTTATGAGCGCGTTGACGACCGTCTGCGTGTCTTTGCCATTGAGCTTCACCAACATCACGTAGCGCGTTTGACGCTCGACCAGCGTCGCGATCTGACTGTTGCCACTGCCAAAGACCAGATCGCCCTCCCAATGCCCAGGCACAGCTCGGTCTTCAACGCACGCCGGACGCTCACGGATCGTGACTGCATCGGCGATCTGGCCATGGATTGCCGTCTTCTGCGTGTAGTGCCGTGAGCGGCGCATTCCGCGAGTACGTCTGAGGTGTTCCAACAGTTCCTTTTTCAAGGCGCCACGCGCTTGAATGAATAGACTGCGGTAGATGGTCTCGTGTGACACGTGGTGGCTCTCGTCGCAAGGATAAGTCAGCTTGAGCCAACCAGCAATCTGCTCCGGCGACCACAGCATCCGTAACTTGTGGGCCACGGTTTGGGCCAATGCGTGGTTCGCAACGAGTTTGCAGCACTTGGGGCGCCTCCCTCGGCCCCACGCAGCTGCATCTGCCTGGTTCGCCCGGTAGCTATTGCAGCCCCCATTGCGCTTGATCTCCCGGCTGATTGTCGATGGTGCTCGTCCCAGTCGTGCAGCGATGGCCCGAATCGACGCTCCCGCCACGATGGCTCGCGAGATCTCTTCTCGTTCGGGCAGTGTCAATGCGGTTGCGGCCCGCGATCGTTGGACGGGACGGATTCCACCTGTCTCGGCCAGGATTCGATGGATCGAAGAGTGGGTGCGATCAAAGAGCTTACCGATCTCCTGCAAAGTCCAGCCTTGCTTCCAGCGCTCCCACATCAGCGCCTTCTGGCTGTCCGAATAGTAGATTCTGGGTCGCTGCTTCATTTGCAACACTCCTGCCGCCTATGCGGTGGTTAGTGTGTTGCAACGACCGGTTGAATCCGCCACAGCAAGATGGCATTGATGACGGTCGCCTCACTGGGCATGGCCTTGCTGGCGGGGGCCATCCTGCCTTTTCAGGCCGCTGCAAATGCCAACGTAGGCCGTGCTCTTGGTCACCCTTTCTGGGGGGCTGCCACATCGCTGGTGATCAGCCTGGCCGTGATGGTGCCCATGCTGATTCTGGTCAAGGCCCCCATGCCGAATTTCAGCAATGCGTTTCACGGTCCCTGGTGGTTGTGGATCGGTGGTGTCCTGGGGGCTGTTTACGTCGCCAGTGCTGCAGCCCTGATACCGAAACTGGGTGCCGGCGGATTTCTGGTTGCCGTGGTCGCAGGACAGATGGTCGTGGCGGTATTGATCGATCACTTCGGTGTCATGGGACTGGAGCCCAAGCCCATCAACGTCATGCGTGTGCTGGGTGTGCTCCTGATTCTTGGCGGGGTGTTCCTGATCCAGGGAGCGGGAGCAGCCAGGCCTGCCGCCGCTGCGATCCCCGCCACCTCCAGCGTGGGCTTGGCTTGAGCACAAAAATAGTGATGGCCCCACTGGCGCGGCGCCAGTGCGCTGAGCGCTTCTCGAAAGGAAATGGACATCAGCGCCTCACGCCGAAATGCTCAATGCGAGGATCGAAAAAATGTCCCTGACGCTCGCCGAACGTCTGGGGTTCCATCACACCAAGTGCATACGATTAGGAGTGTGCATGCCTGGAGCAGGAGATCGCCATGAGCAAATTCAGTATTCAGCACATTGATCACATCGTGTTGCGCGTCACCGACCTGGAGCGCAGCATCCGCTTTTACCAAGCGGTCCTGGGCTGTGCCTTGGTGAAGCGTCGCGAGGATTTGGGTATGGTTCATCTGCGAGCTGGTGCATCCATGATTGACCTGGTGGATGTTGAGGGCCCTTTAGGCCGTGCGGGCGGAGCTGCGGCCTCAAGCGAGCGCAGAAATGTCGATCATTTTTGCCTGCGTATCGAGCCTTTTGATGAGCAAGCCATCCTCACCCATTTGGCTGGCCATGGTCTTGAGGCGGATAGGGCGGTGCGGCGCTTTGGCGCTGACGGCATGGGCCTGTCCATTTACTGCAAAGACCCGGACGGCAATCAGCTTGAACTTAAAGGGCCAGCGAGCACCGATTGACAACTCAGGCGGCAGTCCGAACTCCCAGAGTGTTCGCTATGCCCGATCTGGTTGCTCGAAAGACAGTCTCTGGCTGTGGATTCAAGCGATTGCGGCTGTCGCTGTCCGGCCCGCAAGAGACGCTCCCCATCGCGGCAAGGTGTCACCGCCACTGTCCCTGTCACCTCAGGACGGGTTCGTTTGACCCTTAAACTAGCCGCATGAATCGACGTAGTCTGGTCTTATCCGCCCTGGCCGCAGGGTTTGCTCAAGTGACGGCGGCTGGCCCCCAGCCTCAAGAAATGGCCGAGTGGTCTCGGTTTTTCGCAGAAGCCGATGCGCAAGGCAGCATCGTTGTTCTCGATGCACGCGATAACTCTGAAACTACCCACGTCTACAACGTGTCGCGTTCCGCTCGGCGTTACTCGCCAGCCTCTACCTTCAAGATTCCGCACAGCCTGTTTGCGCTTGATGCAGGGCTGCTGCGTGACGAATTTCAGCTCATTCAATGGGATGGTGTGAAACGACCTGTGGAGGCCTGGAACGTGGACCAGAATCTGCGCTCCGCGATGAGGAACTCCACCGTCTGGGTGTATGAGCGCTTCGCCAAGGAACTCGGCGATGCACGCGAGAGCGCCTATATGCGAAAGATTGGGTATGGCAATGCGGTCGCCACTGGCGACAAGCCATTCTGGGTTGAGGGCGACCTCGCCATCTCGTCCTTCGAGCAGATTGCTTTCTTGCAACGGCTTTACCGCAATCAACTGCCTTTCCGGGTCGAGCACCAGCGGCTTGTGAAGGACGTGATGGTCAATGAAGCGGGGCCTGACTGGATACTGCGTGCAAAAACGGGTTGGACCGGAAAAATCGGCTGGTGGGTGGGCTGGGTAGAGTGGCCCAGCGGCCCCGTCTTCTTCGCCTTGAACATGGACACTCCCAACAGACTTGCCGACCTTGCCAAACGGCAAAGCATCACACGCAATGTTCTGCGCTCCATTAAAGCGCTACCCACTTCAGCATAGATCTGGACCGGGAGCAGAAGCCGGCAGGGCTGTGTCTTGAAGAGCTCTTGCGGCCGGTTCCTGCCTCCCGTTTGCATGTTCCAAAGGGATACTTGAGATGTGGGCCGACATGGATAGTCAGGCGACGATCTCTCCGTTGCGGATCGCTACGCGAATGGCCTGCGCCGTCGTGGCGACGCCCAGGCGCTTGCGGATGCGGCGCAGGTGGTTTTCCACAGTGCGTTCGGACAGGCCGAGGGTTGCGGCAATCTCCGTCTGCCGCCGGCCGGCGGCCGTCCATGCGAGCACTTCACGTTCGCGATCGGACAAGGGGCCGAGCTCCTCTTGCGCGGGCAGCTCCAGCAGCCTGCGCGCCGTGCGGAATGCGATTTGGGCGATCAGCTCCAGCGCCAGCCGGGCCTGCGGCGAGGCATCGATGCGCTCGCCGCCCAGGCTCATTGCGCCTTCCAGCCCCAGGAGGCCGAATACAGGCACTTGCAGACCGTGGATACCCGGGCCTTGCGGCGCGCGGACGACGCTGTAACGCTCGCCCTGAGCGCCGTTCGTCTTGGTCCAGAAGAAGGGCTGATTCGTCTCCAGGATATGGCGCGTCACCGGGCAGTGCCGCACGTAGGTTTCAGCATCCACAGGCGCGCCCGTGCCGAACCAGTCGCCTTCGATCCAGTAGATGCGCTCCACCGCATCGTCCCGAGCGCTGGAAGCCGAGAACAGCACAAAACGGTCGTACCCCAGCGGCGCGCCGACAGCACGCACCGTATCCTGGATTGCGGCGAGGCCGCGGGCGCCCTCGATGGCGAGGGCTCCGTGCAATGCCGCCTGCGCGATTGCAGTGCTCATCTCAGGCCGTGACTTCCTTGAGCAAGGTTTCGGCCGCGAGCTTGCCAAGCGCATTGCCAGCCAGAGGGCTGTCGCCGGTGATCAGCTGGCGGTCCCGGTGCACGGCACCCGAGATGCCGTCGTTGACGATCTCGAAACCCAGGGTCTTGAGCCTTTCGCCGAACTTCCAGGTAAGGTGACCCGGCATGTAGCCGATGGCCGGGGTCTGCGCATCAAGTGCATCGGGGAAGGCGCAGATCTTGTAGCCTCGGTAGATGTCGCTGTCGCCAACCGCGAGGAAGGCAGCAGGTCCGTGGCACAGGGAGATGACGAACCGGTTGTTGGCCGCAGCCCATTCCAGCACCGCACCTACGTCACGGCTGTCGGGGATGCCGATCAGCGCGCCATGCCCGCCGGGGACGAAGATGGCTGCATACTGCTCCAGTCCTTGCTCAAGCACCGTCGACAGGCGCAGCGGCTCCTTGAATTGCGAGTGGTACTTGTTGAAGAAGCCCTTGACCGTCTCGTCTTCGGAAGGCATTGCCCAGAACTCGAACTTGACGGGATTTCCCGACACCGTTGCCACATCGAACGCGAAGCCCGCCTTGTCCAGGTGGTACATGGGCAGCAGTGTCTCGACCGGGTGGTTGCCGGTGGAGAAGAAGCTGCCGTTATCGGTCAGCAGGTAGCGCTCGTCTGCGCCGATCATCAGGATCTTCTTGCTGCCTTGATAGGTTTTCGCGTAGTCGGCTCCGCTCAGGTCGGACTTGGGCGACGTGAACTGGCTGAGCGAGTAGGGGGAGGGGAAGAACGCATTGAGTTCGGCCGGATCGGGTTGCGGTTGCTTGTCGGGAGTCGATGGTTCAGCCATGGGGCACCTCTGGGGTAGTTTGCGGAGGGCACAACAATGCGGCGGCAAGAAACCTGTGGCAATGAGGGATTTCCGTCAACGCGGGTCGGGCGAAGCCGGAATTTTGCTCTTGCTCTGTTTCAGGCTCGCACAGAGCCAAAGTCGGGAGCAGAAGCCTGGAGGCGCTCCGCCAATTCGCGTGTCTCAATGGTTGAGTCACTTTGGGTCGACTGTATTTGCGATGCTCGCCGCGCCTGTTTGTCCGCATACATGCACTGATCAGCCTCCTTGAGCACAGCCTGCGGAGAGCTGGCGGATGGATCGGCACTCACAATGCCAAAGCTTGCTCCTGGGTAGTCGAAGCTGCACTCGGCAAATTTATAGCTTCCGATCAGCAGCGGTGCCAATCGACTGCGCATGGCTTCAAGAGCCTTGTCCTGATCCATTGGGTCAGGCGGAGCAATCAGCCCGATGACGACAAATTCATCACCACCTAGTCGCCCCAGCATGTCACTCTTGCGCAAACCTGCAGACATGCGCCGGCCGACTTCGACGAGGAATTGGTCACCGACCACATGTCCGTAGGTGTCGTTGATCGCCTTGAACCCATCCAGATCGATGAAGGCCACCAGGACCCATTGCTGCGTGCGGCCCGCTAAAGCGAACAGCCGATCCAGTTGGGCCATCACATTGCGCCGGTTCGGCAGATTGGTCAGTGCATCATGGTTCGCCGCATGTCGCTCGTCCTGCCGCCGCGCCACCATTTGCCCGATCACGTGGCTGGAGAGCAGGATGAAAAGCAAGCCGATCGCCGCCACCAGCCCTGCCATCCAATAGTGCTGTCGACGCATGGCAGGCAGGTGATCCAGGGCCGCCATCGTGATCAGCTGGTACTGTGTCTTGGATAGCGGCTCACGCTGCAGCAGATAGGGTTTGCCATCGATGAGCCACTGATCAGCATGGCCGGAGCTGGTCATGGCTTGCACATCCAGAGCTATTCCTGGATCTTCTCCATTGTCTGGCGAAGAGGGCGTGCTGGAAGACTGCGCAGTACCCGGCGAAAGAAGCCCTGCCGCATTGCGCAGCATGAATGGAGCGGACGAAGCGGTGGTCACTCTTCCCTGGCGATCCACGATCAGTGCAATGTGGTGTCCGGTCAGGTAGAGCGCTATTTCCGGGGTATCGAACTTCACCGTGACGGAGCCCAGAGGCATGTCGTCTTCGTTCTCAATGCGGCTGGCTACAAAATAGGATGGTGTTTTGTTCAGCCGGGCGATACCGAACGAATGGCCATTGCCGTCACGCAATGCATCGATCAGATAGGGACGGCCAGAGTAGATCATGCCCACGATGCTGTCAGGCTCGTTCCAGTTGCTGGCCGTCACCGTGTCGTCCGACATGTTGTTCATGTAGATGCGGGCATAGCGCAGATCACTGGAGAGTTCATGCATGAAGTTGCCGACTTTGCGCACCAACGGATCCTGCGTGAACTGCGCCGCGCGCTGCTGGCGCGTGAGCCTGGCCAGACTTGGCGGATCGTCGCGATACCGGGTGGCCAGCTGGATCACCGAGCCCTGGCGCGCCACCATATTGGCCACACTCGACATTTCCGTGAACAGCCGATCCATGATGCGTGCGGTCGTCTTGGCTTCGTATTCGGCGCTGGCCGCCAGGCGATCCAGCTCTGCACCCACGACTCGCTTTGACATCCACCACCCCAGAGCAGCCACCAAGGTCAGCCACGCAACGGCCATTCCCAGTGTCGCCATGCGCACGGTGGGGCGCATTGACTGTTTGTGCTGAGCTTGCAGCGGTAATGCCTTGCCCACGTACACCCTCCAGACTGTTTTGAAAGCATGGTAGCAAGTACGTCTGGAGCGAAAAGTCAGGAAAGGTCATCGGTGAAGCCGGTGTCGCGGCCGTATGAGTCCTCTGCGAAAAAAGCCGGAGCAGTCGATGGTTGAGCCGGCCTGGATGCGACCGCATTGAGGGTGCTCCTGAATGGTGCACCGTCTTTCCCGGGCACTTAAACCACCGCAGCGCTGAACGGCTCTGGCCTTCGTGCAAGCAGATGAGACAGCTTTTGAAGGCCCGTCTGCAAGCGTCCACGGTCCTTGATGCTGCCCAGCGAGATGCGAATGGCATTGACGGAGCCGCTGCCGGTGGCGCTGGTTGCGAATGCCTCCGCCGGCGTGACGGCGATGCCCTCGCTGTCGGCCGCACGCGCAAGCTGTGAGGAGTTCCAATACCCTGGTAACTCCAGCCATACATGCAGGCCGTCTCCAGTGCCGCTGTACCTCCCCGCAAGAATATCCCTGGCCATCCAGTGGCGCAGACGCGCCTCCTTGCGTACGCCCTCCATCAAAGCAGCAGCCGAACCGTCGAGAATCCACTGTGTGGCCAGTGCGGCCGTCAGAGGAGCGACCATCAGCGCAAATGACCTGAGCGCGACCAGGAAACGTTCGCGTTCATGCGGGTCACGTATGAGCACGAAGGCGACACGCAAGCCGGGCGTCAGGCATTTCGACAGGGTCGAGATGTAGGACACCTGTTCCGGGGCAAACGTGGCAATAGGTGGTGGCGGTGCATCGGCAAGCAGCCAGTAGGGATCATCTTCGACAATGCGTACATTGCAGCGCTTCGCGATGTTGGCGAGCTCCTTGCGCCGGCGCTCCGGAATGGTGATGGCGGTCGGGTTCTGCAATGTAGGGTTGAGGTAGACCAGCCCAGGCTGGTGCTGATGGCAGGCCTGCTCCAGCATCTCGGGCACCATCCCGTGCTGGTCCGCTTCCACCGCAACGATGCGCCGGCCGAACTGGGTCGCAGCAGTACGCAGGCCCGGATAACTTGCTGGCTCTGTCAGTATCACATCGCCAGGCTTCGTCAGCGCCAGGATCAATGCGGCAATTGCAGCTTGAGCGCCCGGACAGACAACAACCTGTGCTGAATCCAGAGCTCCAAACATCGGCTCCAGCCATCTGGCTCCTGCCTTGCGGTCGAAGTCGCTGCCTCCACCCAGGTGGTAAGTCATCAGCAATGCGGTGTCTGCCCCCATCATTACCTGAGAAAGGCCTTGTTTCAGCAGGTCGTCGAAGTCCACGCCAGCGGCTGGGGGAGGAGTGTTCATGCTCAGGTCGAGGACCGAGGTCAGTTCAATTCTCGGTGCCGCGACATAGGTGCCTCGCGCGCCGCGGCCTTCGAGCAGATGGCGACGTCTGGCTTCGTCGTATGCGCGCGTGACCGTTGTCAGGTCGAGGTTCAGCTGTGCTGCCAACTGGCGCTGCGGGGGCAGACGATCACCCGGTTTCAGCGAACCGTCTGCCATTGCCGCCTGCAAGGCATCCGCAATCTGCAAGAAGCGCGGCCCGCCATGCACGGCCAATCGCGGCAGCCAAACTGGCAAACTGTCATCTTGTATGGTTTTCATACGCAGACATTTTGTCTCAATGTATGGAAATTGCTTTTAAGTAATATGCCTCAGAGCGTGTGGCGACCCCATTCTTGTATGGCAATCGCCGACGTTTTCGCCTCTCTCCCTAGGGGGGCGGTGTTCCTCACGGTAGACAGTGTCAAGTCATAGGCTGGAAATTTTCAAAATGATCGATTGGGTCCCTGTAATCTTTGTTACGTTCAAGGTTCTCATCTTCGGCGCGTGCATGTTCTTCGCCATCAAGTGGCATTACGACCAAGGCAAGAAGGGGATGGACAGGCGCGCGCTGCTGCGCACGGGCGGCAAGGTGGCTGCCGCCTTCATGCTGGCGCTGTTGTGTGTGCTGCTGTTCACCTTCGGCCTTGCCAATATGCTCGGCATGGACTTGAGCCTGCCATGACGGCGAAGGCTGCTTGGCCGATATCCAGTCATGCAATGAACCTTGCATTCATCGCTCGGCCATGACTGGCTGCCTTATCGAAGATGGCAATCTGCCTTGCATGGCCTTTGCAGACTACCTTTGGCTCCAGGCATTCGGGAGACCACTTGCTTCGGATGACGAGGTTTATTCAATCGCCAGGCTGCCTCTGCTTTTCCGGGCCAGCTCGACAAAAGCCAAAGCAGCGGGCGAGAGCTTGTCAAAGCTCAGCGCGGCCAGCGCGATTTTCCGGCGACAACAGGGCTTTAGCGGGCGGTAGACAACACCTGCCGGGGGCTCGGGCAGAGCCAGGCGTGCGGTAATGGTGACTGCCTCGCCTTGCGCTACAAAGCCCATCATCGAGATGAGCTGCTCAAACTTGAACAGAGTTCTGGGTGAGGCGCCCTGGCTGGCCAAAAAAGCATCGATATGGGGGCCCGAGCCTGCGCTGGTACGGATAAAGGGCTGTCCATGAAAGCTCATGGCAGCAATGGCCGATTGGGACGCAAGGGGGTGCGAAGCAGGCAGCACCGCCACCAGCTCGTCTTCGGCCAGTGTCAGGGTGTCGAAGCGCTCGTCGGGCAAGACGACAAAGCCCAGTTCCACGCGCCGCTCCAGCAGCCACTGAACGACTGTGTCGTCCATGGCTTCCTCAATGTGCACCTCGACCAGGGGGTGCTTCTGCTGAAAACGTGCCAGGAGCTTCGGCAGCAGACGCAGCGACGAGGTGGCGCCAAAAGATGCGATGCGCAAGGTGCCCCGGGCAATGCCATGCTCCGCATCGGCTTCCTGCTGCAATGCCTCTTTTTGCTGAAGGATGTCATTGGCGCGGCTCAGTAGCCTGGCGCCCACTTCGGTCAGTGTTGCCGCTGCTCCTTCTCGCTTGAAAAGCGCGACGCCCAGCTCTGTCTCCAACTGCTTGATGGCATGGCTGACGCCGCTCTGGGAAATACCCAGCACACCCGCTGCGCGAGAGAAGCTGCCGACTCGGGCGAGCGCTGCAAAGACTTCGAGTTGCGTGAATGTCATGAGCTTTTACTCATTCGACGATGAATACTGATTATCAGATAGTAACGTCTCATGAACACATCACGAACTTCCACCCATTTGGGATTGATCGGCATGGCTGCCCTGTGGGGCGCCTCCTGGCCCTGGGGGCGCATCGTCGCGCAAGCCATGCCTCCGCTGGCTGCGGCCAGCCTGCGCTTCTTTCTGGCTGGTCTCCTGCTGGTGCTGTGGCTGTACCGCAGCGGGCGCATGGGTGCATTGCGTGCCCTGGGACCTCGCCAATGGGCGGGTCTGGCCTGCGCTTCTGCCGTGGGCGTGCTGGGCTACTCCGTGTTCTTCTTGCTGGCACTCAAGACCGTGCCTGCTGGCAAGGCGGCCATGGTGGTGGCGCTCAACCCGGTCCTGACCATGCTGTTCGCAGCGCTGCTGTTTCGTGAGCGCGTGAATGCCATCATGTGCCTGGGCTTGGGGCTGGCCGTGACGGGCGCCCTGTATGCGCTGAGCGGCGGTGCTTTGGGGGAGCTGGTGTCTTCCTCGTCCGGCATGGGAGAGTGGCTGCTGCTTGGCTGCGCTGCATGCTGGGTTGCCTATACCCTGATAGGACGCATTGTTCTGTCCCGCGTGGATGCGCTGACCACGACGACGGCAACCGCACTCATTGGCGCTGGACTGCTTCTTATGGCCAGCACTGCTCTGGAGGGCTCGTCCGCCTGGACTGGCCTGGCAAAAGCCCCTGCCGTCGCCTGGTACAGCGTTGTGGCGCTGGCCCTGGGCGCTACGGCATTGGCTTACGCCTGGTACTTGAAGGGCGTCCAGGAGCTGGGTGCTGGCGCCGCAGCTGCGTATATGTCACTGGTGCCGCTGTTTGGCATGCTGCTGTCCAGCGTCTGGCTCGGAGAGCCCATTACCAGCTCGCTGCTGGGTGGCGGCGCTACGGCCATCTTCGGCATGTTGTTGATGAATATCGGGCGCATACGACTGGAGAGAGCGTCTCACTCTGCGGCTGCCTGATTCGGGTCGAGTGCTGCTGCTTTCGGCCAGGAGCAGACCTCGACTGATATATTCAAATGCAACAACACTTAAGAAACCATCATGCCTGGCTTTGAGAATTGGCTTGCTTTCGGCCTTGTTTCCCTTGGAATGGTCCTCACTCCAGGACCGAACATGGTTTATTTGATTTCCCGATCGATATGCCAGGGGCGTGTCGCCGGGCTTATCTCCCTGGGGGGAGTTGCTCTTGGTTTCGTGTTCTACATGATGTGCGCGGCACTGGGCATTACGGCGATCGTCATGGCGGTACCCTATGCCTACGATGCGTTGCGCATTGGCGGGGCTCTGTACCTGATCTATCTGGCATGGCAAGCCGTCAAGCCGGGCGGCCGCTCTCCGTTCGAAGTCAAGAACCTTCCGCAGGACGGCCCAAAGAAGCTGTTCCTGATGGGGTTCCTGACCAATCTTCTCAACCCGAAGATCGCCGTGATGTATCTGTCCCTGCTGCCTCAATTCATCAACCCTGAACATGGCAGCGTGCTCTCGCAATCCCTGGTTCTGGGCTTCACCCAGATTGTGATCAGCGTCAGTGTGAACGCCACGATTGCCATGCTTGCAGGATCGATAGCAGTATTTCTTTCCGGCCGTCCGACGTGGATCCTGGTCCAGCGATGGCTGATGGGAACGGTTCTCGCCGGCTTGGCCGTTCGGATGTTGACTGAAGCAAGGAAATAGCACCTTGCCGAACCACCTTGGGACGTATTGCGACAGTCACAGATTGACCATATGCGTCCTGCCATACCTATCGGAAACGGTCACTGGGAGATGAAGCCATTGGCAACGGCGATGCTCAACAGCCAATCGGCGTTCAGCATCGTCGAACCTTACACGCCCACCCCTTAGAAGCGGTAGCGCGCTGTCACCAGTACATTGCGCGGATCGCCGTAGACACCCGTGCCGTAAGAGCCCAGACCCGGCATATAGGTCTTGTCGACCAGTGTTTGTCCATCTCCTAGCGTGCCATCAGTCCCATCACGGCATAAGAAGGCTGGGTGGCGCGCCAGTACGGAGCGCTGGGCTGCTGGTAATAGGTTTCGGTTTGCCAGGTGATATTGCCACCCACTGTTCTTTGCGGGGCCGCCGCGCCAATGGCTCTGTGCCATCGCTCCATTCACGGTGGGGCGCTACATTTGCAACATGGCTCTCATGGCGCGCAAAGAAATCGCCATAGCAGCTTTGCCGCCTGCTGTCGGCCAGGAGCTGTCCTTAAACCGGCAATGAAATTTCAAGTCAAGCGAACGAGTTGCTGCTCGGTAACCGTGCTTCCCCATTGCGCTCCTTGTTCCTCCTTGTGCAGCTTGAAGCCAAAAGACTCATACAGCTTGCGGGCGGCGTCCAAGCCTTTGAATGTCCACAGATGGACTTCACGGAACCCGCGTATGTCGCAGAATGTCATCGCTTCTGTCATCAACTGCCTGCCGACACCGCTACCGCGACAACCATCGTCCAAGATGAACCATCGCAGATGGGCTCTGTTGTCGCCCAGGTCCTGGCCGTCAATCGCGAGCGAGCCAACAATTCGGTCATTGAGCAGGGCGGTCCATACCCTATTGCATGGCTCGTTCAGCCGTCCGGCGAACTCTGCCGCACCAGTCGCGACCTGGCTCTCGAAAAACTGCCCGAAATTGGAGTGCTTCGAGTAGAACGCCGCATGCATTTCGGCAATGCGCCCAACCAGTCCGGGGCGATATCCTGCGCTTATGGTGATTGGGCTTTGCTGCTTTTCCGCCATATTCAAGCGATGGGCTTTGAGCGCTCCTGCATATGCAGACAAGCCCTGCGCAACCGCCTGTTGCTGGGAGCGATTGAGGTGCTGAAACGCAGCTTGCACCTGCATCTGGCCATAGGAATGAATCTGCCTGACCGTGCTGCGCCCCTGGTCCGTCAACTGCAGTAGCTTGAAACGGCCATCATCGATAGCAGCCACCTCCTTGATCTCTCCTGCTGCAACCAGCTTCGCAAGCATTCGGCTGACGCTTGACTTCTCCAACCCCAAAAGCGGCACAAGTTGAACCGAGGTTATGCCTTCATGGGCGTCGATTTCAAGCAATGCATGCACAGCCGATGCCGAGTAATCCGTTGCGGCCAGTGTCGGCTGCATGAATCCGAGCTCTCTTACCAGGGCGCGGGAGTCGGCTCGAATCGAGTCAATTTCAGACATGGTGTTGGTCATTTGTGGCGTCATGCAATCAGTATTGGTTGCAATATACAACCATATGGTTGTATAGTACAACTGATTTTTGACGCAACCTCGTCTGAGTGGATTGCTGCCGATGGCAAGGCCCAGCATGCCGGTCAAGGCTGGTAGGAATGCCCGGATGTACAGGACGATGCCTTTGCGCATCGCAATGCGGTGATCGGCCCATGTGGGCACATGCGGCGCATCGGAGGCAAGCTTGGGAAAAGCGGTAGTGGTCATCATCGGCTCGTCGAGGGGACGATGTTGCCTGCGCCTACGCCTGAGCGGCAGCTCAGCGATCTGCACATCCGGGCCGCTGTTGCCATCGATTCACGGAGCCGGGCCGCGCACAACGGCAGGCGGTGGCGTAGTCACGTCCGGGATCGGGGCGGTGTGGCGCAGCGCAGCGCAGAGCGCAGTCGTAACAGTCGAGTCGACTGCTGGCGCTGGCCTGCGGGGCGCCGCGTACCTGTTAGGCGGAAATGCTGCTTCTGACGATGTCCAGGGTTTCGTGCATGTCCTTGACAAGCAGGGTCAGCATTTCCCGTGACGCAGGAGTTTGTCCGTTGGACCTGATCTGATTTTCCAGGGATTCGGCTTGCGCAAGGAGATCCTTGAGCGCGACAGCAGAAAGACCTCCCCGTATCCTGTGCAACACGGCGAGCATGGCCGGGGCATTGTCCCCATTGGCGGACTCCTTGAGCGTGTCCAGGTCCTGGCTCATAGTCTGGATGAAGACCTCGCGGTACTTTCTGGGGATCGCGGCGGCGCTCGCCGAAGGGCCGCGCCTGGGATTGCCTGCGGGGTGGTCCGAGCCGCTTGGCAGCGGGGCTTCGGCGCTGGCTTTCGCATGTGCGCGCAAGTGCAGCCAGAGCGATCGCAGATCGATAGGCTTCACTAGCCAGCTATTCATGCCGGCAGCCCTGCATCGAGTCTCCTCTTCCTTCATGGCATTTGCCGTCACGCCAATGATGGGCGTGGACACGCCACGCTCGCGCAAGCTGCTGGCCAGCTCATAGCCATTCATGCGCGGCATGTTCAGGTCGGTAAGCAGGAGATCGAAGTTGTTGATGCTCCATAGCGCGAGGGCATCCACCCCATCGGGGGCGACGGTTACCTGGCAGCCAAGCTGTTCAAGCTGGTCGCGCAGCGTGATCTGATTGATCGGATTGTCCTCGGCAACAAGAATATGCAGATTCAGCGGTTGATCGGGCGGATGAGCGGGCTCTGGTGAAATCTCCAGCTCGCCGCTCACCAGATATTGAATGGCGAATCCGACGCTGCGCACCGAGTATCGGTTTGCCTGCGGGGGGATGCGGCCAAAGTCTTCGTGTCCTCTGGCCACGACCCGCAGGCCAGTCCATTCCTCAAGATCGACCCGGTCATCAAGCATGACGTCCACGAGCACACCAGGCGACTCGCTCTCAGGATAGGCATGCGGGGGGAGGGCGTTCGCCTGAGCCCCCCAGCGTGTCAGCCACTGGCACAGGTTCTCGCTGAGTTCCTTGCGCGGGCTGCGCACATAGGTCGTGATATCTCGCAACTGGGGTGCAGAGGCCGCAGGCGGGCTACCCTTCTCAAGCACGAGATCCACGGAAAAACTGCTTCCCAAGCCGGGCTCGCTGGTGACATGGAGTTCACTGCCCATGAGCTTGGCCAGCTTGGCGGAAAGGGCAAGGCCGATGCCCATGCCGCCAACCGTATGCGCGCCGCCGTTGATCTGATAGAAGGGCTCAAACAGACGTTTTCGTTCTTCGGGGCCGATGCCCGGTCCGCTGTCCACCACCTGCAGGCTCAGCCGCACCTTTTCGTCCGGCAAGGATTCGGCGCGCATCCGGGTGATGACATGTCCGGCGCTCGTGAATTTGATGGCGTTGCCAAGCAAGTTGGTGAGAATCTGGCGTATGCGCGCTGCATCTCCGTAGACGCAGGCCGGTACGGAGGTGTCCACGCAGCTATAGACGACCAGGCCTTTTTGCTCGCCGGCCGGCGCGCAGGAGGCGACTGCACTTTGCACCAGCTCGCCGGGATCGAAAGCTACGGCCTCAAGTGCAAGCTGTCCCGACTCGATCTTGGTGACATCCAGGATGTCGCTGATCAGTTGCTGCAGAATGCCCGATGAATTCTGAATGTGGTCGATATGCCGGCGTTGTTCCTCGCTGAGTGGAGTCATGGCAAGAATCTCCAGCGTGCCCAGCAACCCGTACAAGGGCGTGCGGATCTCATGGCTCATTGACGCCAGGAAGGTCGATTTCGCCTCTACGGCCCGTTGTGCCTGCACCTTGGCCTGTTCCTGAGTGCGCTCCATCTCGGCTCGTGCGCTGATGTCCGCGAATGCACAGAGAACCACGTCCTGGCCCTTGTAGCGTGTCGGCACGAATCTCACATGCAAGGGGCGGCCATCCAGGCCCGGAATGCTTTCGATGCTTCCTGGTTTCGTGGTGCCCATGATCTGCCGGAGCAGGCCATTGGCTCCCGGGGTGTTGTGCAACTCAGCGTCGGCCCCTATGCCCAGCCACTGCGCCGCGAGCTCATTGCGGAAGGCGACCTTGCCGGTCGAGCGGTACAGGACGCAGAGCCCAA
Source organism: Comamonas sp. E6 (assembly GCF_001010305.1). NCBI lineage: Bacteria > Pseudomonadati > Pseudomonadota > Betaproteobacteria > Burkholderiales > Comamonadaceae > Comamonas > Comamonas sp. E6. The sequence continues at coordinate 36,136 of NZ_BBXH01000028.1, read as the reverse complement.
CCGGGACGGTGTCAAGCAAGGTGAGATTGAATGCATCCGTTTCCTGCACGCCCTTGGCTGCGGCCTGCACAGGATTGGTGACATTCAGCCGATACCATCGCCGAAATCCCAATCCGCCCGCCAGAACGAGCAGCAATGCGCTCAAGGCTCCCACCGGCAGCCACGCGTGATTCTTGATGAAACTGCTGTAGCCGAGCAAGTAGACTGCGGTCCAATCGCCACTTTTGTCGGCAAGCCGGAGAGTCAAGCCTTCGGACGAAGCCTTGAAGCCGATATCGTCGGCAGCCGGAGGCCGTCCCTCGCCTATCAGCACACCGCTGTCGCGCCGCATCAGCCAGAAATCATCGTAGGCAGGCTGGAAAGAGGGGCGCTCCGATGCGCTGATTCGGTCTCGCGCGAACAGCGTCGCCGCATAGACACCGCCTGATGCACTGGGCTGCGCATCGTCTGCATCCCAAGGTCGGGGGAGCGGAAGAAGTCCAATCATCGCGCCGGGGAGATCGGCGTCTCGTCGCCATTCGATCGGTGTGTGCGAATCCTGCCTGGCTTTTTGCGGACTCTCGCTGGATGTTTGCTGCTGGATAGCCTGCACCACACCCAGGAACACTCGGCGCGTCAGGGGCGTATGGCTTGAGTCTGCTGCAACTGCCGGCACGCTCAGGCTGAACTGCCTGGCGGGCGAAACGACGAAGACGGGCGCGGCTGGAAACGCCAGATTTGCCCAATACGTGGAATAGAAGTCTGAAAGATAGGAGCCTGCCCCTGAGTAGACGCCATTCGTCACCGGGCAGAATTCGGCCCGCTGGCAAAGCAGGGTGAACGGCGTGGATGCCGCTGCGCGTTGGCCTTCGAAGAATCGCCAGGAGGGAGATTCGATGCCTGCGGCCGAGCTGACCGAAGTGCGTGAAGCCAGGCCGGCCCGTTCGGCCTGCTGACTTTGCATGCGCAGCGTGCGCAACATCTGCTCCTGGGCATTGATATTGCCCATCAGGAATGAAAAGTCCTCTTGAAGCTGCTCCTTTTCATTCTGCAGGATATGCAGGCCTAGCCAATACACGGCGCCAGCCAGCACAAGAGCAGCCGGGAAAACGCCGAAAAAAAGTGCTCTCAGGCGACTGGAGGCGGGCATCACCATTTTTTGATGCTTCTGTCGTGTCATAGGTGCTGCACGCTTGACGCGCGCTCTGGTTTCAATGTGGCGCAGATTCAGGGAAATGCAGCTTGGGCTCGTCAATCAGCAGCTCGGCGAATGCGGGCGCGTCGATGGCGGCCGAGATGAGGTATCCCTGGGCGCAGTCGCAGCCAAGCTGCCGCACGAATTGCAGATCTTCCATGGTTTCGACACCCTCGGCAGTCACCTGCAGGCCCAGTTGCTTGCCCAGTTGAACCGATGAAGCGAGTGCCGCGGCCAGCACTTCGTCGTCGGCGGCGCCACAAACAAAGGCCCGGTCAATCTTCAATTCGGTGAACGGGATGGAGATCAAGTTGTACATGGAGCTGTACCCTTTGCCGAAATCATCCTGAGACAGGCCAAAGCCACGCAATCGCAGGCGGCTGGCACCCATGTAGAACTGGCCGGCGTCCGTGCTCATGTCGTCTTCGAGCAGCTCGAACGTGACATCCTCTGTCGGCACGCCGGATTGGGTGACTATAGCGTGGAGCTCGTCCGGCAACTGTGGCTGATCCAGCAACGAAGTCGGCAGGTTGATCGATACCGGGACCCGGTAGCCCTGGCGTCTCCATGTCCTGTAGGCATCGACTCCATCTTCCACCATGCGCATCAGCAATGCGTGATCCAGTCCATAGTCATGCAGAGTTTTCAGGAAGGAGGCCGGCATCATCAAGCCGAAATCGCGGTGTTGCCAGCGAACCAGGGCTTCTGCTCCGACGATGCTCCCGGACAGCAGCGACTTCTTCGGCTGGAACCAGGCCCGGATGCTGCCATCGCGAAGCGCAGTCACCATGCTCTCCTTGTCCAGGACCCTGTCGTCGCATGCGGTCACGCTGGAGCGTTCTGCAGACGGGCGGCGCAACAGGTTCCTGATCATCTCGTCGATCTGCTCGCGCACGATAGGCTTGACGAAGGCGCCGATGACGGCGAAGCCGCGTTCCTTGGCCATCAGGCTGATGCTGTTGGCCATGCGGCGTGAGCATGCCGTGACAATGGCCAGGACGGGATTCAAGTCCTGGCGCGCAAGCTGGTCGATGAACTGGGCGCCGTCCATCAGGGGCATGTTGACGTCCATGACGACGACGTTGTAGCCCTGGTCCTTTATGCGCTTCAGGGCAACACTGGCGCTTTGCTCCGCGTCGACGTGAGCGAAGCCTGCTTCCTCCAGCATGTCTTTCAGGCGGATGCATTGAAAGGCGTGATCATCCAGGACAAGAACTTTGTATTTGGAAAGCATGGTCAGGTCAAATCCTCTACGTGGGTGTGCAAGGTTTGCGCCAGGGTGAGAAGTGGCAGGGGTTTGAGGAGCACCTGGTCCATGCCGGCCTCGATACCCAGGCGCGCGGCATCGGGCGCGGTGCTTGCCGTCAGGCCCAGGATGACGCCCTGGTAGTCCAGCTTTCGCAAGGCACGGACCAGCTCGTTGCCGCCCATCAGCGGCATATTCAGATCGGTAATGACAACGTCGTACTCCTGAGCGCTCCAGCGGCGCAGCGCCTCATGTCCGTTGACGACAGTGACTACCTTGCAGCCCAGATGCTCCAGCTGCTCTCGCAGGATGATCTGGCTGATGATGTTGTCTTCCACCACCATGACACGCAATCCCAGCGAAATCCGCTTGGCGTGGACCTTCGCGCTCAGTGGGCGCTCTATGCCATCCTGCGCCATCCGGACGGCGCGCCCGATGCTGACCGGATTCGTGGTGCTGGTGATGCTCAGCTTGGAGCTTGTCGACGCCAAGGACTCCTGGCCGGATCCGGGCGCCATGACGCGAACCCTCTTGTGTTTCCATGGCAGATCAGGCGGGGCCGGCGGCCAGGCCTGAACGAAGACGGCGTCTTTCGAGGCAGGAAGCTTCAGATCGCTCCGGTACGGCAGCGCGACAGCGCCCCATGAGCTCAACCACGCGCACAGGTTGGCCACGACTTCCGGGGCGGCGCCGTCGACATATACCGCGCGTTTGCGCAGAACCACAGGCGGGGCAGGGTCAGCCGCCGCGACATCCAGCGTGACGGCAAACGTAATGCTGGTGCCAAGACCTTTTTCGCTGACGACGGACAGGCTTCCGCCCATCAGGTCTGAAAGGCGCCGGCAGATGGCCAGACCCAGCCCCGATCCGGAAATGTCCTCCTTGGCGCTGGCGTCGGCACGGAAGTAGGGCTCGAAGAGCTGAGCCTGTGCCTCCGCCCGAATGCCGACGCCGGTATCCGCAACCTGAAACTTGAGGCGAACCCGCCCGGGCTGAAGATTCTCAGCGCTCACGCGCACGGCAACCCGGCCTGCTTCGGTGAACTTCACCGCATTGCCGACTAGATTGTTCAGAACCTGAAGTATGCGGGCGGAGTCGGCGCGAACCGAGGAGGGAACCCCAAGGTCGCAAAGCCCGTAGATCAGCAGTCCCTTGCCGTGCGCGCGCGCTGCAAAGTTCGCGACGACGCGCTCCAGCAGTTCCGCTGGCGAGACCTCGGCGATGTACAGCTCTTGCCGGCCGGCTTCTATGCGCGACAGGTCCAGGGTGTCGTTGATGGTGCGCAGCAGCGTCGCAGAGGACTGCTGGATCGTGTTCAGGTATTGCTGCTGCTGCACGTTCAATCCTGTCAGCGCCAGCAGTTCCATCGTGCCCACGATGCCGTACAGCGGCGTGCGGATCTCATGGCTGAGCGTGGCGAAGAACATCGTTTTCGCTTCGTTCATCTGGTCCGCGGCCAGCTTCGCACTTCGCAGCGACCGTTCGACCTCCTTTTGCACGGTAATGTCGCTGATGCCGCAAATGACCACGTCCTCGGATTGATAGGGCATGGAGGCGAAGGTCAGGATGACGCTGCGCCCGTCCCGAAGCTCGCACTCGCGGCTGCCTGTCCGGGTCGTGGCCAGACGGATATCCTCGCGCCAGCTATCGTGCTCTTCGAGCAGGCGCCTGGCAGCGTCGTTGGATACAAGCAGCCTCCCATCGGCCCGCCGCACAAGGCTCAGGCCGACAGGGGCAACTTCGATGATTTTGTTGTTGAGGGCCAGGCTGTCGACAAGAGCTGCGTATTGGCGCAAAGCCGGAGCCACCAGCTTTCTCTTGATGTGACGCACGGCGAGCAAGACGATGACGGCCAGCACGACCGCTACGCCTCCTGCCATCCAGAAAGAGTGGGCACTACGGGCCAGGACATCTCGCATCGGGACGTAGTAGACGAGCTTCCACTGCGCTTCGCCCACCGATTTGACCAGCACGAGGTTCTCGGGCAACCACGTGCCGCCCTGGAATCCGAAAGAGTCCTGGGCCAGCCGGCCCGAAACCGTATCGCCCATCATGGGCAGCGGGCCGCCGTGCAAGGTCATGCGGCTGTTGCTGTCGTAGAGCGCGTAGCTACCGCCATCGCTAGCGCATTCGGAAGCGATGACCGAGGCCACACCATCGACCTCCAACCCGATCCAGGTTTCTTCAGGGTGCGCTGCGTCCAGCGGGGTGAACAGGAAGATCCTGTCCATTTCATCCGTTGGCGGGCGCAGCCAGACGATGGGCGCACGGCTGCCTGCCTCAATGGCAGGCGCGCGTTCGGCCAGCGCTTTCGTAAGCCACGCTGTGGTGCCTGGCGACACCGGAGAGGGCCTTGCCGCCGTATCTGCGCCCAGGCGTTTGGCCGTGGAATGCTCCAGCGACAAATAGATGATGCGGGCGCGGGCCTGCTTGACGTCCGCTCTATCGTGCGGAGTCAGAACCAGGGCCCAGTCATAGCTGTTTTTGTCCGTCAGCAGCGGCGTGACGCTGATCTGGCGTGTTTCGCCGAATGTTTGCGGGGTTCGCTCGGGTGACATGTGGTTGGTGTTGCGCACGGACGATCCGGCGATCGATTTGAGCAAGGCTTCGCGCTGGTCAAAATAAAGCTGCGCGCTGTAGGCGGCAGCATTCATGCGCCGTCGGTGGTTGGAAACTTCTCCGCTGAATGCCCAGTACAGATAAAGCGCGGAGCCAAAAAGGATGCAGGTCAGCAGCGCTACAGCCAACAGATGAAGCAGCAGCATGGGCAAGCCGAGCGCGGTGGCGTTCAACCTCTCGGTAGGAGGGTTGGTCAAAATCATGCAAAGAATGATAGAAGTCGGGCACTTTCACAGGTCTAGGAAAATTCTTAAAAGCGCTCTCTGAAAAACAGGGCGGGGAGAATCGGGCCGCAAATTGCCGGCGCAATCCAGTACCGCAGTCCAATAAATGAGAGGCGCGATTTCGGCTCCTTCTGGCCGTGCAGCGGAACAAGCTCAGCCCGCAGTCCCATATGGGCTGGAAGTAATGCGGCAAGCTGCACATGCGTGCTGCGTGCTGCGTGCTGCGTGCTGCGTGCTGCGTGCGCGGCCGCAGGGTGTGAAAGACGCTTCTGCCGAATTTCTGTGCTGTGGCGCAGAGTCTTTGTTTTTGGCTCAGCGCAGTTGCCCAGGCGCTTAATCGGCACTTGGTACTTGGTACTTGGTACTTGGTACTTGGTACTTGATATTCCGCAACTGAATGGCAAACAGTGCCGGCTTGTTAATAAGGCTGCGCGGCAATGAATTCAAGCCGTCCCCGCAAGTCCTCTCGACGCCACTTGTTTCCTGTGCAGTTCTGTGACCTTTCGTAAATCTCCAGGCAGAAATCGAGCCAGGAGTGATGCCTGAATCCATCCCCGATCAATATTCGGAAGTTGCCGTCCCGGCGTTTATCGGCGGCCTGCTTGATAAGATCAGGCGAAGTGAAGGCTGCAGAGAAGGGCGGCTGACAACAGAGCGCCATCAGTCCTTATTTCGTCGAGCCGAAGACCGCTTTCGGCTGGAGCGCAGGGAATGCCAAGGCACTCGGTCAGTTGAATGGCGAGATAAACAAACATACCAAAACGATGCGCTTTATACGGTGTTTCCTGGTTCTCCTGATCCTGTCATTGGCAGTCATGGCCCCAGGCCGGGCGGAGTTGAGCGTCTTCAACTTTGAGCCGCGTATTACTTCTGCCTCCCGCAATTGGCTGGGCGATGAGCAACGCAAAACGTTGGACCAGCGCGGCCAGCTCACGCTGGGGGTTTCGCTGCCGGACTATCCTCCCCTGGGTATTTTTGATGCAGGCCGGTTTCGCGGCATCACGGCCGACTATGTGGGCCTGCTGTTCGCGTCTCCCGTGCGCGTGCAGCCGTTCCGCAGTCGAGAGGCCGCCTTGCAGGCCCTGCAACGCGGCGAGATCGACATGCTTGGCGGCGGCACGCCCAGCGACGCCCGGCTGGCAGGCCTGCAACTCACCCGCCCCTATCTTGCGGACCAGCCTGTGCTGGTCTCCAGGATCGATGCTCCCTTTGACGCCAAGACCCAGGGAACCAAGGTGGCGGTCAATCCGGGGTATCTGCCGGCTGCACAGACGGCCGAGATATATCCCAACAGCCGCCTTCTGAACTTTGTGTCGCCCAAACGTGCGCTGGAGGCACTGAGTCTGGGCGAGGTCGATGCGGTCCTGGCCGATGCCTCGTCAGCCCACTACCTCATCAGCATCAACTATCTGGTGAATCTCAAGATCCAGGGCTTTGTTCCCGTGGACAGCGCTGGATTTGGTTTCCTGGTCCGCATGGGCGACAGCACGCTGCTCGACTATCTCGACCAGGCCATTCCGAAGGTCGCGGCGGAATATGGCGACGATATTTTGTACTCCTGGAGCGGCGGACGGCCACTGCGCCTGGGCCAAGACCGCATTCCATTGACTGCATCGGAGAATCGCTGGCTGGCCGCGCATCCGAGTGTTCCGGTGGTCTTGAACGGTTCGCTGGGCGCGCTGGGGCAGTTCTCCAGTGACGGGAGGGCCCAGGGCATCGGCCCCGAGTATCTGGAACTCATCGGTCGCCGCACCGGGCTGAAGTTCGACTACATTCGCGCTCGCAACTACTCGGAGCTCAATGCCATCCTGGGCCAGCGGCGGGCGCTGCTGACTCCGGTTTTTGCGCCCTCGGATGAGGCGCCGCAGGGGCTTGAAATACTCACCCCTTATCTGAGGACCTCGGTCATTGTCATGGCCCCGGCAGGAGCGGCCAAGGGAATCACGGACGATGGGCAGAGCATTCATCAGCTGGCAGACCTGGACGGGAAGAGGGTGGCCGTCGTCAAGGGCTATTTTCTCGAAAGTGCCATACGTCGCGACCACCCGAGCGTGAAGATCCGCGCGTTCCCGGACATGACGCAGGCCATGCAGAGTGTTGTGCAGGGGCGCAGCGATGCCGTTGTCGGCAGCGACTACGCGATGCGCTTCATCAACGCCAGGTATCTTGGGAACCGGCTGGCGCCGATAGGCATTCTGGACGACTACACGCCCCGCGTCGCCATGGCGGTACAGGCTCAGGAGCCTGAGCTGGTGGCGATCCTGGAGAAGGCCCGGCTTTCAATCACGCCTGAAGATGTGGCCGAACTGGTGCGCAACTGGGAACCCGGACATCCTGCCGATGGCTGGGGATTCTGGAACGCGCATCGACAGGCACTATTGCGGGTGGCGGGCGCACTGGGCCTGGCGGCCGCGATCTCGCTGATCTGGGGGATATACCTGACCCGTCAGGTTCGCCGGACAAGGCGTGCGGAACAGCGTGCCGAAGCCGCCAATCAGGCCAAGACCCAGTTCCTCGCCACCATGACCCATGAGATTCGCACGCCTCTTGCGGCGATCATCGGCCTGCTGGACATGGCCCGGCAGCGAAGCCAGGGAACGGCCGCCGAGGATGGCAGCCTGCCAGCGGCTCAGGATGCGGCACAGACCATGCTGCTGCTGCTCAACAATGTGCTGGATCTCAACCGGATCGAGTCGGGCCTGATCCACTCAAGTCCCAAACCGGTGGCGCTCGGGCCCTTGATTGAGGACATGGCTGTTCTGGTCCGGGGCATGGCCTATCGCAAGCAGCTCAGCCTGGAGATGTCGGTCGCCCCCGAAGTCGATACATGGGTGATGGTCGATCCGCTGCACCTCAAGCAAGTGCTGTTCAACCTTCTCAGCAACGCTGTCAAGTTCACCGCTCACGGGGGCATTGCCCTGACAGCGACTGGAAGCGCCGAGAGCGGAATGCTGAACCTTTGCTTGGAGGTCGAAGATACCGGAATGGGTATCGAGCCGGCTGATCAGGCTCGGCTCTTCGAGCCCTATGAACAGGTGGCATCGGCTCAGCAGGGGCAGGTCTTTGGCAGCGGTCTCGGGCTGCACATCACCCGCCGTTTGGTGAAACATATGGGCGGAGCCGTATCTGTCGACAGTGAACCGGGACGAGGCTCCTGCTTCACGGTGAAGCTTGCGCTGCCCATTGTTGGGGCGCAGACTTTGCCGCAGCCGAAGTCGCGCATCACGCCCCGGCCGGCAGCCAGGGCGCCAGCCCATGGCACCTCACTGCCGCGCGCGCTGCTCGTTGAAGACCACGCACTCAACCGCGAGATCGTCAAAGGCATGATGTCCGATCAAGGTGTGGTTCCCGATGTTGCCGAGGACGGCGTTCAGGCCTGGGAGCTGTGCACCGAGACGGATTTTGACTTGATCGTCACGGACGGCCAGATGCCCCATATGAATGGCGCCGAACTGATCTCTAGAGTGCGCGCACGTGAAACCAGCGAGGCTAGACCTCGCTGCCGTATCGTGGCACTGACCGCCAGCATCGAAGACACGGAACGGCAGCGCTATATGGCTGCCGGCGCCGATGAGGTGCTCTGCAAGCCCATCCGCGAAGAGGACATGGCCAGAGTGATTCGCGAGTCCACGGCTCTCGTCGGAGGCTGAGCGATTTGGGGTGTGCTTGATGGGTTGGTGTGCGATCAAGGTGATTGCATGATTCGACATGGGCAACTCCTAGGGCTGCTTGCCCATCAGTGGTACAGGAGGTTGCGGTCAGTCAAGCACCTAGTACGAAAGGCTGGTCACAGTTACAAGGGGCCATAGTGCCCTGACATTGGCTGTGCCCGCCCTGGCGTCGGAAGGCCAGAATATTCGCGCCTTGAACCGCCTACTGCCAGCTTCATTGCTATCGGATCGAATGATCAAGCGACACAGGCTGTCGTTATCAACTTCTAGAGTTTGGACTTTCTTCAGCTTTTTACAGGAAGAGCCGTCCATGGTTGCTAGCGATACTGCGATACGAGACCTTTATGCACTACTGAACGCATTGTATGTACGCGAATGCGAATTACATCTTCGCTTATCCCAGGAAATATCGACAGCACTTGCGCACTATGGTCCTTGCATCCTGGCACTTGACGTTGCAGACCCTCTGGATGCAAAAATCATCGCCCTGCATTACCAACTAGCACGGCGTCGGATTGAGCAGTTCAAGCAAGAAATCTCTGAACGCACTTATTGTTTGAATTGCTCCCTGGCTGTGCAAGAGATGCTGCGCTTACAAGGTGTGAGCACAGAATTTCAATGTGATACGAGCGTGACTCTAAACTCCCATAGTTCTTGTTCGACGGAGGAGTTAGTGCAGCAGATCAACACGGTATTTCTTCATTTGATGGTGTGCAACGAGTCCCTACAGCACCAACTGAAAGAAATAGTCAGTGCCTCTGACGCATGGATAAACGACAAAACAGCAAAGTCCAATCAAAGAGTGAGTCATAACACACAGGGCTCACGCAAAGTAATTTGGTGTGCATAGATGCTCTCTGCGACACAACCTGTCTCAAAAGGCACTTATAGTTACATTCATTGACTTACTCATCAGTTCTTGAATGTCTGCTTCATCCTTGGCAAGTTCAACATCAAAAGGCGAAAAGCTGGCACAGCGTTTGTCTCAAATTCTTGCCCGCGTACATCGAGGTGATGTGCTTGATAAGCATCAACTTGCGCAAGAATTTCAAGTGGATGTTCGCACCATTGAGCGCGACCTTGGTGATCGACTGTGCGGTATTGTCGAACGAAGTTCCAATGGTCAATGGCAACTGACTCACACAGTGCGTAGCAGTATTCCAGTCAAACACTTGCATGGCTATGCGCGTATGTCGGGAACAGAGCATCTGTTTCCAGATAACAGCTTGCGCTACCTCTTAGAGCAACTTCATACCCCAGAACAACAGCGGACGACCCATGTGCAGGCAGTTGCGCATGAAGATTTGCGCCCCCGTACACGAGAGTTTTTGGAGCTTCAAGCTGCCATCGAGCAGAGACACCCATGTCAATTTAATTACAAGGGTAAAGCACGCAATGTGCAGCCCTACAAGCTCATTCACAAAAACGGCGTTTGGTACCTAGCAGCGGAAGAGGGCGCTAAGCTGAAAAATTTCAGCATTGCATTGATTGATCACTTGCTGGTGGACACAAGCAGTCTCTTTGCACCGAAGCACAGTCATAAGGAATACATCGAAGCCAAGGATGATGTTTGGTTTACTGAAAACACCACTGAAGCTTTGCTGCGTGTAGCTCCTGAAGTTGCGCATTACTTTATTCGTCGGCCGTTACTGCCAAAGCAGCACCAATGGCAAGACAGAGACGGCTCTTTGATAGTTACCACGCAGATCAATCATATCGACCAGCTACTGCCCGTCGTGCGGTATTGGCTGCCGCATGTGCGAATAGTCAAGCCTGTGGCATGGCATGAAGAATTACAGGTTGGTTTGCAAAAAGCACTGGCGAAATGGAGTGGGAGCTAGTGCTATCGAGCAAAGCTGATCAAATCACCCGCTCTCAAAAATCTACTAAACAATCCATCGTAACTTCTGCTGGTGGAGTTATTAAATACTTCTAAAACTCATGGTCGATAGTTTCAAAAATCCTGAAGAGATTTATCAGCAAATTAATACCGAGCTGGAAAAGGTGGTTCAGTCTGTCAATGCTCTGTCGCAGGACGATGCTGTCAGTCAGGAAAAGAACAGTGCGCAGCTGACGCTAAGCGAGTGCCAGCAGGAACTGGGGCAACAACTGAATGAGCTGCGCAGGAACTCAGAGTGGAACCGTTTTACGATTGCCTTCTATGGCGAAACCGGCGCAGGCAAGTCCACTCTGATCGAGACGTTACGCATCTTGCTTCATGAACCCAGCAAAGTGCAGGCGCGCAAGCAGTACGATGCAATACATGCGCAGTTGCGGGCCAGCGAAACGCGGCTGCAGACTTTGAATGACCAGGTGCAGATCACTCAGGATACGCTAGGTCGTTTTGCCGAGCAGTTGCAAGCTTTGCGTGAGAGCTATGAAGCCCCTGCACAAGTGGTCTCGCATGCTATCGATTCGACTCAGCTACGCCATACAGCGGCATTAGAGCAACTCGATCAGCAGTTGCAAGCAGCGCAGGCAGCGCACCAGCAGGCCAGCCAGGCAGTGCAAACGTTGCAGGACTTTATTGAGCAGCATCAGCGTACGGCATCACTTTGGGAGAAGTTCAAAGAGTTGTTTAAGCAGCTGCCGCAAAAACAGGCTTTGCGTGAAGCTGAGGCTCATCAGCAGCTCACACAGCAAAAGCAGAGCACGGCCACAGGCGCAGTGCATGCTCAGAAGGAGCTCCACCAGCAAGAGCGCGAGGGGCTAGAAAAACAGCTGTCCGACGTGCGCCTAGCCTGCGAGATGGCCTGTGTTCAGATGGCCGGAGAGGAAACTCGAACGCGCATACAGCTAACTCAATTGCAAAATGATCGACTTACCCAACAGGCGCAGTACGAACAGCTGTGCCAGCAGCAACTGCAATATGTGGATGGGGAGATCATTGGTGATGGTCGCTCCGACCACACGCTGCTGACGAAGCAGTATGACTTTCACCTTCATGGGCAGGATTTTGCGCTGCTGGATGTACCGGGCATTGAAGGCAACGAGACTAAGGAAGTGGCGCTACCCGTAGGCGGTAAGAGCACGGTGTATGAACAGATCACCAGTGCCGTACAACGCGCACACGCAGTGTTCTATGTCACGAACAAGGCTGCGCCCCCTCAGACCGGTGACATCCAGACTCGAGGTACTTTAGAAAAGATCCGCGAGCACTTGGGCTCTCAGACTGAAGTGTGGTCTATCTTTAACAAGAAAATCTCCAACGCCAAGCATTCGCTCAAGGGTAAAGAGCTACTGTCACAGGACGAATTGGCAAGCCTGCAGGGGCTGGATGAAGTGATGAGCCAGCACTTGGGTAAACACTACCGGAAGGCGATTTCGCTGGCGGCGCTACCAGCGTTTTTGGTCTCCACCAATCATTTTTCCCCTGGCTCAATCAACATAAGCCGTCGCCAGAAGATTCTGGACGATTTCACGCCCGAGGACCTGCTGCGATGCACACAGATGACGCCTTTTCTGGAGTTTCTAGCCAGCTCGCTAGTGACAGATTGCAAAGCGCGCATCAAGAAATCCAACTTCAATAAGGCGCACGAGGCGCTCAGAGGTACGCTGGGAAAACTCAAGAGCATCCGCAGTAATTTTAGTAAGTTGTACAAGGACTTGGGGGGGAATGAGCAAGATGCTAAAGCGCAACTGCAAAGCAGTTATGCATCATTGCAGGGGCGCCTAAGGGCCTCTGGCTCGCAGCTAATCAGCAACTTTGAGAGCAATGTGCGCAACAAGGTATACAGCCGCATTGATGAAGACATCAGCAATGATGACTTCAAAAGCTCACTGTCTTACCACATCGACCAAGAGCAGAAGATACTGCAGCAGCAGTTTCCCGCTACGTTGCAACGTGATATTGAACGCTTCCAAACCGATGTGAAGGATGTGGTGGATAAGTTTCAAGAGCATGCGCAGGAACTCACCTCCATCTACGATCAACTCAACAAGACGCGCCTCAACACCAAAATCGATCTGAAGATCAATATCGATAACGGTATCAAGGTAGGTAGTCTACTGCTGAGCATAGCGGGCGGTATTGCTGCAGTTTTTGGTACTGGCGGTTGGATCTTGGTGATTGGCCTAGTGGGATTGCTATTCTCGTTTGCAAAATCGGTTTGGGGCTGGTTTGATTCGGACTACAAGAAGTCGGAGCAGCGCAAATCTGTCAACCAGAATCTGAGCAAAATCGTCTCACAGCTGCACCTGTCTCTGGATACAGGACTGGAGGAGGCATTACCCGGCGTGCGAGCCAAGCTCGACCAGATTGAGCAAGCCATTGAAGTGCCGGTCAAGCAGACGGGGGAGCTGGTCGCGTTGCTGCAGCATTCCACCGACAAACTCACACTCATGTCGAAAAAAATCATTAATCAGGGAGGGTTGTCATGAACAACACTTTGAACCAATTCAAGAATCAGCAAGCACAAATGTTGAACTTGCTGAATGAGCTAAAAGAAGTGGTGCAGCAGGGCGAGCAGGCCGGTATGCCGCATGATCCAAAGCTGGATGACAAGATCCAAACCGCGTTGCGCAGTGTCTCGGGCGACAAGCTCAAGGTGGCGCTGGTGGGCGGTTTCTCGGAAGGCAAGACATCGATTGCTGCCGCTTGGATGGAGCGCTTGGACAAGTCAAGTATGAACATCAGCCACCAGGAATCGTCGAACGAGGTCAAGGTGTATGAGGTTGACGGGGACTTTGTGCTCATCGATACGCCTGGCCTGTTCGGCTTTAAGGAGCAAATGAACGCAGAAACGCATGCCGTTGAGAAGTACAAAGACATCACAAAGAAGTACGTGAGCGAGGCGCACCTAGTGCTGTACGTCATGAACTCCACTAACCCAATCAAGGAAAGCCACAAAGAAGACCTGCAGTGGCTGTTCCGCACGCTGAACTTGCTGCCGCGTACGGTGTTCGTGCTCAGCCGCTTCGACGAGATTGCCGATGTGGAGGATGAGGCCGACTATGACTACAACTTTTCCATTAAGAGAAAGAATGTTCATGAACGCCTGAGCGGCGCGCTGCATTTGACGTCCGAGGAGCAGGAAAACCTGAGCATTGTGGCCGTGGCCGCCAATCCGTTCGATCAAGGTGTGGAATATTGGCTGCAGAACCTTGAGGAGTTCAAGGCGCTGTCTCATATCCACACGTTGCAAAAGGCCACCAGTGACAAGATCAAGCAGCGTGGCTACGGCGTACTGGTGCAGGAGATGCAGGCCAGCGTGATCAACGATATTTTGGGTAACCAGCTCCCACAGGCGCTGGACAACCACCAGCAGATTAGCGAGCAGGTGGATAAGCTCAGTCGTATGAGCACTGATCTGGCGGGCAAACTTAACCGTACATCACGCGACATTGAAGACGCCCGCATCAGCCTGCGCGACTTTGCCACACAGTACTTCAGCGACCTTATCATTCAGGCCAGAGGCTGCAGTATGGAGACATTCGCGGAGTTCTATGAGCGCGAGATCGGGGCAGAAGGTGTCAACGTGGCAACACGCTTGCAAAAAGAGTTTAGCCAACGCACTCAGTCGATCAACTTTGAGATGCAAAAGATGCAGGTCAATTTTGACAGCGAGGTAAACCACTTCAACGTCACCCTCAAGTCACTGGGCAAGCAGGGTGTCAACCATGTGCTTAAGGGCAATATGATCAACAATTCCACCGTACTGGCTGCACGTGACGGTGTAGTGTCAGTTGCTAAGACTGTGGGGCTGGACATTGGCAAGTATCTAAAGTTCAAGCCTTGGGGAGCCGTGAATTTTGCCAAAGGTGCCAACGGCATGCTTTCGGTGTTGGGCATAGCTTTGGAAGCTTGGGATACCTGGGAGAAGTGGAAGCGTGAAGATGAGTTCAAGAAGGCAATCAAAAAGATGGTCGAGGACTTTGAAAAGCAGCGCCAAGACTTCATCGATCTGGTGAACTTGGATAGTTTCTGCGATGACTTTTTTCCACAATACACGGAACTGAACCAGAAAATTAAAGAGCTCAAGCTGAGCCTGAACGAAAGCCTGAATCGCCAGCTGCGATTTGAACGCTGGGCTGAAAGTGCCAAGGCAATGGAAGTCAAGTTCCGAATGCTCAATTGAAATTGCCAGCTGCTTATTGCGTGATGAATGACATTGGCTTCCGCGATGAGGGTGGCACAGTCACACAAGGCACTGCGTTATTTTCTCAGAACCTACCCTCAAACGGGTGATTGGTGACAGGTTCAGACGCGTCACGATCTGAGTGGATATATACAAAAATGTCGTAGTGCGATGATTTACGACTTATGTGATAATAAGAAACAGGCTTGATAATCTAATTCTCAAGCCTGTTTCTTATTTATAGAATATTGAAATGAAATTTAAGGAGTCTGTATGTTTGGCCCTATAGCTCCCCGTATTTATTTTTGTCGATGTGGTTGGAGTAAATATATCTATGGCTCTAAATCAGATGTCTTGGTCAGTGAGAAGCAGGTTCCACCTAACACGTGCGAAAAATGTGGCTCAGATGACCTGAAAACTCGAGTGCCAAATTTTTTGGAGCGCTGGAAAAACGGAAAAATAGAAGGAGAGTAATGCTTTATTGACAACCGGATCTTATGTTGTGGCAATCATTCGATAGAACTGCTAAGAACAGATGAATGCTAGGCGTTGGAGGAGGGTGCCTCCTTGCTTCATGAGGCTTTGATCCTTTGATAAACCATTATGTGAATTTAAAATATGGCATTTGGATTGGCTTTTTTTCTGGTATTGATTGCTTTCACATTAATGTCCAAGGTTTCAAGGGTTGTGATGCTAACTGTTGTTGGAATTTCTGCTGTTTATGTAATTTGGCTGAAAAAGTATGGGGATATAAATTTTTCCCAGCTAAAGAGTATTTTTCAATTATTATCTATTAATATTGGGGTATTAATTTTAGGGGCTATTTGGGGGATCATGGAATCCATGTCGAACTCTGATGAGGAATATAGATGTCGACGTCAAAAATTCCTTATTTTTTTGTCTAAATGGGGTGCGATTTATCTGGTTTATAATTTCTTGGGAACAAAAATATTCAATATATATTTCAAAGATGAGACCGCTGGTTTTTTTGTAATGCGGTTTTTTGGGGGGTATGTTTTTGCTGCTTTCTTTGTGTTGTACTACTTATATAGGTGGAGGCAAAAGCGGTCAACGGCCTAGTTGGAGGGCCAGAGTGCTTGCATGCGATGTAGGAAAAATACCAATATTGGGGAGCCGATGTTATGCAGGTACTTCCTGAAGTTAATCTCGAAGCATGGCACTAAGAAAGATGGAATTGCTCAGTACCAATCAATGATGGGCAGGAGCAATACCTCAGCCGCTTGCACATTCTTGAGCACTGTTGGTATGACGTCACGAAATGCACATGCAGTTGCGTCAGAAATCCATTTGGTACGCTGTTGCTGGATGCGTTCGATTTTAGTGCGGGGCTCTCATCTCATATACCTGACTTCGGTTAAGTGACTGGTTAGCCGGGCAGAACAAGGTGTCCGCGTGCGGCTTCTCAGTACCTACTGCAGCTCAAATCAAGGGAGGTGTTGAACTCCTGCGAACTGCTCTTGAAGCAATCCGAAAGCGGCATAAGGCAGATAAGGTACGCGTACCAGTAGGAGAGCGTGAGGCAGTTTGCGGAATGCTGGTCTATTCAGGTACGTAGAGCGGAATTCCAGGCAAATGTCTTCGTAATGTTTGTTTTGCGTGTCAGCAGTCAGTTGCTTCTCTGAGTTAAGCTGCTGCCGCCTTAGGCGGTAGACTTGGGGTACATTTTCAAGAGTTGCCCCCACGCCATTCCCGCCCACGGCCAACTTCATCAAACAGTGACTGCAGAGCGGGGGCACCGGCCTTTAGCTGCGCAGCTTGTGCGACGAGAATTGTGTTGGAAATATCTGGACAGAGCGCTTGGCGCCGCTGCGGCTCGGTCATGGTTTTTGTGGATGACCGCATCCAAAGGATGTACCCAGCATGGATTCAAGCTGGCGTCATAGCCAGCCGGCCCGGCGAAAGCGGTAGTAGACATAGCTGCACACGCAGACAATCAGCAGCAGTGCAACAGGGTAGCCATACTGCCACTTCAGCTCTGGCATATGCTCGAAATTCATTCCCCAGATGCCCACAAAGGCAGTACAGATCGCAAAGATGCTCGCCCAGGCTGCCAGTCGCTTGGTGACTTCGCTTTCATCGATTGTGACCAGCGCGAGGTTGACCTGCATCGCAGTCGCTATGGTGTCGCGCATTCCCTCGATGAGGCCGTTGATGCGGACCAGGTGGTCAGCTACATCGCGGAAGTAGTCCTGCGATCCCGCGCAGACCTGAGGTACACGTCCGCCGTGGAGCTTGCTCACGGCCTCCAGCAATGGAGCAACCGCGTGCTTGAGGATCATGACACGTTGCTTCAGCCCATACAGCTGCTTGATGCTCTCGCGTGCAGCTCGCTGCGTGAAAATCTGTAGCTCGACCGCTTCCAGCTCGGCTTCCAGGGCTTCAATGATGGGGAAGTAGCGGTCAACCACCGCGTCCATCAGTGCATACAAGACAAAGCCCGAGCCGTGCTTAAGTAGCTCGGGCTCTTTCTCGCAGCGATCCCGCACTCCCAGAAAACCTTGTTTGCTGCGATTTCGGACCGACAGAACGTAGTTGGAGCCGATGAACACATCCACCTCACCCAGGTTGAAATGGCCGGGTTGAGCGGGATCAGGCTCCAGAAGATGCATGACTGTGAAGAGGGACTGGCCGTATTCCTCGATCTTGGGCCTTTGGTGTCCGTGGCTGGCATCCTCCACGGCGAGTTCGTGCAGGTTGAACTCTTCACGCATTTCGTCCAGCTTAGCTGACGTCGCATCGGACAAGGCCACCCAGACAAAGCAGTCAGGCCTTGCGATGTACTCGCTGATATCGGCGACAGCAATATCTGCCAGCTTGGATCCCTTTTCGTAGGCCACGCAATTGATCAGCATCGAGATCCTCTTTCCACAATCGAAAGGCTCAATGGTGCCATGCCTCTATCACGGCAGAGGTCAACAATGGACAGACAATGCCTGGGCTTGGGAGAGATGGACAAGTGTTGTTCAACGTCCTTTCTTCCACTGGTGCGGTTGTGGCAGCAAAACTGGCTGTTTGCCGGGAGCGGGATCGAACCGTCAGAGCCAGGTGAACTGACGCCTAGAGTAGGCGTCCTGCAGGCCACTGGCGACTGTAGATTCGGCTGGGCAGCAACGGCTTTAAGGACTGCTGTTGGAGCAAAGGACGAAATGGGGTTCTCGGCCAGGAGCAGTCGCTGACAACCTGCCGACAGGTGACGGTATTAGGCTGGTTGTCGACATCCCGTTGTATTGGACCGATGGCCGCTGCCATCTTTACCAGTCATTGGGATTTCCCTTCGACCGCCAGCGGCTGTCGTCAGTTGACCTGCATCTGGGCCTTGCGTGCCACCTCGCCCAGTCGTTTGTATTCGGACTGTGTCAGCGCTTCGAAGCCCTGGGCCGCAGATCCCTTGGGAGTGAATCCGGCCTGCACCAGCTTGTCCTTGACGGCCGGATCGCTCAGGGCCTGGTTGATGGCGGTATTGAGTTTGGCTGTGATGGCTGGATCGAGCTTGGCTGGGCCATATACGCCGAACCATGGATCGACTGCGTAGCCTTTGAGCCCGCTCTCCGCGATTGTCGGCACATTGGGTAACGATGGGCTGCGCTCGCTGCCTGCCACGGCCAGTGCTTTGAGCTTGCCTGCCTGAATGTGTGGCAGGGAAGCGGGCAGGTTATCAAACATGGCGGGTAGGTGGCCGCCAAGCATGTCGGTAATACCCGGTACGCTGCCTTTATAGGGCACATGGACGGTATCCAGGCCAGTCATTTGCGCAAACATCACGCCAGCCAGGTGCATGCTTGTTCCGGCGCCGGCAGTACCGTACTGAAAGCCTGGGTTCGCTTTGATGTAGGCGATGAATTCCTGCACATTGTTTGCCGGGAAGCTCTTGCCCACCTCCAGCACGATGGTGGAGTAGCCCAGCATGGAAACCGCCGTGAAGTCCTTGCGGGGATCAAACGCCATCGATTTGTAGATGTGCGGGTTGAGCGCATTGGTGGAGATGGCTCCGAAACCGATCGTGTAGCCGTCAGGCTTGGACTTTGCCACCACATCCATGCCGATATTGCCTCCGGCGCCGGGCTTGTTCTCGATCACCACAGCTTGGCCCAGCGTACGTGCCATGTGCTCGCCCACGACTCGTGCCACGAGATCGGTTGTTCCACCAGCCAGATACGGAACGACAAAAGTAATTGGCTTTTGCGGGAAAGCTGCTTCCGCGCGAGCGGTTGCCATGGTGGTGAGCGCACTTGCGGCGGCAATTGACGCGAGTATCTGTCGACGGTTCACGGGGTCTCCTTGGTAGTTCTATTGGGCAGCATTTGAAGTCGATATCCGGAATCTGCTTGAAGCAAGGCCTTGGAGGCCGTTGTCGCCCGAAGCAGGGTGACAAGCAGTGTATTTGTTCAAAGCAGTCCGTGGGAGCTCAATCTGGCAAGTGCTGACCAAGGACTGGGCTCAGGTGCGGATACACCCCCGTGCAGCACTGCCTTCGACTGCATGTTCCCGCTGACCTGATTATTTGTGCCGGCTATGACTGACCTGTCCGGTGATAGCGAGCAGCTGCGTTCGGCTAGGAGCCTTTAGCCGGCGTCCGGCAGCTCCAGCAACACGCCGCTGCCGTCGCCAATGGCCACCACATCGCAGTTGTGGCCGGGACCGCCGCGATCCACAACGAGAAAACGTGCAGGGGCCTGTAGGGCAATCAGGGAGTGATGCCAAACACCGCGGTGGTAGTTCACCCCCTGGCGGCCATTAGTCACGAAGGCCTGCAGGTCGCAGGGTTGCACGCTTTCGCCCGCAGCCGCGACAACGACGACGAAAGGGGTCTCCTGCAATGGCACGAAGGCCTGGCTGCCCAGCGGGTGGCGTTCCATTTCCTCCAGCCGCAGCGGCAACTCGTAAGGCAGGGCGTGGAACAGATTGATCAGCGCGTGGCCTTCTGCGCCACCGGCATCCACCTGCGCCAGCGCGTGGTAGCGCTCGGTCATGCCGTGGTTGATCTGCAAAGGGGCATGCCCCGCGCTTTCGATCACGTCACCAAAGCGGGCAAAGGCTTCGGCAGTCAGGGGCTGAATGCTAAGGCGGTGGAGGACAGGGGCGCCGCAGGAGGCGGGCGTGGTTGCCAGGACAGTGGTCATAAAAGGTTGTTGCTTGAGTTGGTCTAACTGGTAATACCAGTATGTTTTGCCTCAGCGACTTTGTCAAATTGCAAATTTAAAGAGTGGCTAGGGTAATTGCGAGTGCGCAATGTCTTGATCTTGATTATGGTTGCGATCGTTAATTCATACCGGTAATACCAGTTACGAAAACCACCGCCAACAAGGATCCAAGATGTCATCCCTTTCCTCCACCCCTGACGCTGCCGCACCGGCAGCCACGCTTGCCGGCGAAACCGCCGCCGAGGCCGCGGTCTACCGCAAGGTCGCCTGGCGTCTGCTTCCCTTCATCATGGCCTGCTATGTGGCGGCCTACCTGGACCGGGTCAACGTGGGCTTTGCCAAGCTGCACATGCTGGCGGACCTGCAGTTCAGCGAGGCCATGTACGGCCTCGGTGCGGGGCTGTTTTTCATCGGCTACTTCTTCTTCGAAGTGCCGAGCAACATGCTCATGCACCGCATAGGTGCCAAGGCTACGATTGCCCGCATCATGATCATGTGGAGCCTGATCTCGGCAGCCATGATGTTCGTGACCACGCCCACGCAGTTCTATGTGCTGCGCTTCCTGCTGGGCGCGGCCGAGGCGGGCTTCTACCCCGGCATGATCCTGTACATGACCTACTGGTTCCCGTCGTACCGGCGTGCGCGCATGGTGGCGTTGTTCATGTGCGCGATCCCGGTCTCGGGCATTCTGGGCGGGCCGCTGTCGGGCGGCATCATGGACCTGATGCAGGGCGTG
This sequence comes from Comamonas sp. E6, assembly GCF_001010305.1. NCBI lineage: Bacteria > Pseudomonadati > Pseudomonadota > Betaproteobacteria > Burkholderiales > Comamonadaceae > Comamonas > Comamonas sp. E6. The sequence continues at coordinate 15,227 of NZ_BBXH01000028.1, read as the reverse complement.
GCCGGCCTGCGTGGCTGGCAGTGGCTGTTCCTGATCGAGGCCGTACCCTCCCTGCTGCTGGGCATTGCCGTGCTCTGGTATCTGGACAACAACATCCGCAGCGCGCGCTGGCTCAGCGAATCGGAAAAGACGCTGCTCGAGCGCAACATCGCCCGCGAGAACGCCAGCAAGGCAGACAGCCACATGACGCTGCGCGCGCTGTTCGCCGATCCGCGCATCATCAAGATGGCCATGATCTGCTTTTGCACGGTGATGGGCCAGTACGGCCTGACCTTCTGGCTGCCCTCACTGATCCGCCAGTCAGGCGTGGAAGGCGCCTTCCAGATCGGCCTGCTGACGGCCGTACCGTTCTCGGTGGCCGTGGTGTCCATGAACCTGGTCAGCCGCAGCTCGGACCGCATGCGCGAGCGCCGCTGGCACCTGATCGTGCCGTTCTGCGTGGGGGCCGCGGGGCTGATGCTGTCGGCCGTCTTCAGCGGCAACGTCTATCTGTCACTGGCCGCCCTGGCGCTGGCTGCAGGCGGCAGCCTCGCAACCTCGCCGCTGTTCTGGAGCCTGCCCACGGCCATTCTGTCCAGCGCAGGGGCCGCGGCAGGCATTGCGCTGATCAACTCCTTCGCCAATCTGGCTGGCTTCATCAGCCCTTACATGATCGGCCTGATCAAGGATGCGACCCAGAGCACCAATGCCGCCATGTTCGTGCTGGCCGGCGTGCTGCTGCTCGGTGCCTTTCTGACCTATACCGTGCCGGCCAAGCTGGTCAACAAGTAGCCTCGCATCGCGGCAGTCACCGTCCGGAAGCACTGCCGCAGTGTGGTCTGGAACAATGTCAGGGGCAGTGTTCGAAGCGGGATGTGCTGCGCAGTCGTTAAGATGGCGCGCATCCCCCTTTTTGCGATGAACGATCTCCCCCGAATGGAACCCTCTGTCTCCCCCAATGTCGCCGTTGCCAGCCAGGCCGCCCGCTTGATCCGGGACTGGATCGAAGCCGGCACCTATCCGGTGGGCTCACTGCTGCCCTCGCAGCGCGATCTGTCGGAACAACTGGGCATCAGCCGGACGTCATTGCGCGAGGCCTTGTCAACGCTACAGGGGCTGGGGCTGGTCGTGGCGCGGCCCGGCAAGGGCATGTATGTAACCGAGGCGTCCGAGGCGCCAGCCAGCGAGGCCTGGCGCTTTGCCGATTCGCATGCTCTCACCGATGTCTATCAGCTACGCTACGCGCTGGAAGGCTTTGCGGCGCGCCTTGCGGCCCTGGTGGTACAGCCCGAGGACCTGACGCTGCTGCGGGCTAACCTGCAGGGCATGCAGCAATGCATAGAGGCCTCGGACTTCCTGCAAGCCAGTCGTCTGGATTTCGATTTCCACATGCAGATCGCCACCATCTCGGGCAATCACGCGATTGCCGACGTGCTGCGCGGCAGCGGCGAAGTCATGCAGGAGAGCCAGCGCCTGCCGTTCTACAAGCGCGGCGCGCGCCATGCCACCTGCGAGGAGCATGCGGCCATCATCGACGGCCTTGCACAGGGCCGGCCGGAGCTGGCGCAGCAGGCCATGTCAGCGCACATCGTGCAGGCTGCCCAGCGTGCTGGCGTGCACTTTCCAACCGGCTAGGAGCTGTTCTCCCGATTCAAAGGACGGCTTTTTTACGCAAAATAAGGCGCTCATCGTTTGTGCTGAGGCGTGAGCACATTACCAGTGCGAGACGGCTATAGCGACGGGTTGGGCCTCAGGCTTGGTAGAGCTCCCAGCAGCCCGACTTCCCCAGCACGCCGTTAGATTGGCACTATCTCCCATGAATGCAGTTGAGCACTTCCCGACAGGGCAGACGCTAGAACCACCAGCGATGAAAACTGACTCGCATACCTATGAGCCCCGCAAAGGGCATGGACTGCCGCATGATCCCTTCAACGCCATCGTCGGCCCGCGGCCGATCGGATGGATTTCGAGCAGGAGCGCGAGCGGACAGGTCAATCTGGCACCCTACAGCTTCTTTAACGCCTTCAACTACGTCCCTCCCATCATCGGCTTCTCCAGCATCGGCTGGAAAGACACGGTGCGCAACATCCAGGAGACTGGCGAGTTCGCGTGGAATCTGGCCACGCGTGAGCTAGCCGATGCCATGAACCAGACCTGTGCCGCTGTCCCTGCGGAGGTGGATGAGTTCGAGCTGGCAGGGCTAGAAGCCGTGGATTCGGAGTTGATACGGGTGCCCAGAGTCGCACAGAGCCCGGTGACCTTCGAATGCCGATTGACCGACATCCACCAGTTGCGTACCGCCAGCCATGAGTCGATTCCGTCTTGGCTCGTGCTTGGAGAGGTGGTAAAGGTCTACATCGATCATCGGCTGCTCAAGGACGGTGTGTTCGACACGGCCAATGCCGGGGTGATTCTCCGCGCGGGAGGCCCAGCAGACTATTTCTCGATTGGCGATGAGCAGAAGTTCCGCATGTATCGTCCCTAGTAGCAGATGGCATGAGCCTGCCCTTGCAAGCTCAGGTTGAGCCCAATATCGGTTGCCTGGGTGTCTGCAATGTGGCCGACACCGTGAGTTCAGGACTTCGCTACGACCGGCAACAACCGCTGCACATCAGACATTGCCGTGGAAGCTCGAACGAGAGCAACGGGTCGAGACAAGCCTGTCAGGGCAAGCAGAAGCCGTCCTTCGGTTGGGTAAGCGGCGAATCACGCAAACGCATGACCGATCCTGAGGGCGAAGCGGCCCTTCGAGGCAGACGGCGTTCAACGGCTTGTGTTGGTGATTGCTGTCACTCAGGCGCAGGGCCGTGGATGGCTCAGATCAGCTTGAAGCAGTCAACTGAGGGAGTGCCTTCAAGAACAGCTTCTGGCCGGGAATGCTAGCTCGCCCCAACGCCATATTGCAGGCTTTGAGGGCGGCAGGTCTCCGTCTGCTCAGAGATCTCGCGTGCATCGTCGACCTTGATGTTCAGGCACCTCGGTGTCGACTCCGGCTTGGAGTGGCCGGGCAGCAGCTGCACAGCGCGCTCGGCTATTGCGCAGCGTCACGCAATTCCCTGCGCCAGGCCTTGCTGAGCAAGGTCTTTACCTCCTCATCCGTGGTCTGAGCGAAATCGCGGTACCACTGGCCCACGGAAAAGAAGGGCGCTGGAGTGAGCAGGCATATCAGCTGATCGACCAGAGGGCGCAGCATCGCCAGCGTCTCCACAGGTGCGACCGGTACGGCGACTGCGATGTGTGCTGGCGACTGCAAGCGTACCGCAGCAATTGCCGCACGCATGGTGGCACCGGTCGCCAGTCCGTCATCGACCAGTATCACCCGTTGCCCAGTCACGGCTGGCGCGGGACGTTTGCCCCGGTAGGCCAGGTCACGGCGCCGCAGCTCCAGAACTTCTTGTTGCGCGACTGCGTCGATGGCCGCTGGGGAGATGTACAGGCCACGGATGAGATCATCGTTCAACACCCGCACGCCGCCGCTGGCAATGGCGCCCATCGCCATCTCCTTATGGCCGGGCGTGCCTAGTTTGCGCACCAGCATCAAATCCAGCCGCAGGGCCAGTGCGCTGGCAACCTCATAGGCGACCGGCACGCCGCCCCGTGGCAAGGCCAGCACGAGCACATCGGCTTGCTCGCGCCACGCCGCCAATGCCGCGGCCAGGGCCCGGCCAGCATCTGCCCGGTCACGAAACGAAGTATCCGGTCTCATGTCTTCGGCTCCTCAGCACCCACAGCTTTACTATGCGCCTGATTTGCGTGCCTCGGGCGGCTGCTTCAGGCAATCCCCGCCTATGAGCAACTTCATCAAGCCGCGACTGCATAGCCGAGACATCGGGACGTAGCGGTGCAGCTTGCGCGACTAGCCTTGTTGGAAACGTTTGGGTCGAGTGAGCAGTTCTGCAATTGGAGCTGCTTGCACAACCCTTGATACATCGTTGCTTCGTCTTGTCGTACTTCTCTGCGCAGCCTGCGGCTTCGCGCCCTGTCTCAACGGCAAACCGTCCGTTTGCCGGGTCGTGGTAGCCGCTTTGAAGTGGCTGGCCCAAGCCCGGCAGGATTTGCACATTGCACCCACTGAAGCTCGCAATTCAGGTCTCATCGCCAGGCCCAGATCAGGAGCAGGGCGGTGGCATTGCATGCAAACAGATGCCGAGTAAAGCGAAGCCGAATATCAAGGCATTCGAATTTTTGCGAGTCTTTGTCTGATAGCTAAGCAAAATGAGTTGTGAATGATCTCGAAGAATGAGCTTTCTTCAAAAATAGATCAATCAATTGAAGAGAGATGTATTTATTCGTCAAATACAAAACCGAGTGGAGGATTGCAAAAAACAGTGAGAGCCGAAACCCACCGGTGTTTTGAGAATTTTCCTAAACCTGAATGCCACCGAGCCAGATATCATTTAATGTCCAAAAAATATTGGATGAATAATGGCGAAATCTCTCAAATCTCTATTTCGATCAAAGGGTTCTCCGAAAAATCTTTCGCGGATATTTTTTCTGTTGTTCTCCACTCTGCTGTCGACTGCTGCAAGGGCTGATTTTTGCTACGTTCGTATTGACGACAGTGAGACGATCGCAGATTCGCTGCATTGGGAATTTCCTTCTTTTAAAGTTGCGGATTTTGATCCCAATGTTCCTTTGGGTACGGTGCTATATAGCTCCAACTCAAAAGCCAATGGAGAAGGAGGGAGGGCGATATGCCCTTTCGATATTGGTGTTGTTGTCTATGCTGTTCCGTTTAATCTCGGTATGGGTGGATGGAATACGTACAAGACTCCAATCGAGGGCATTGGAATACGAGTCAAAGGCGGCATTAACCAGCAGCAGTGGTGGCCGCAACAGAAAGACTTTGGAACTACAACTTGGCTTAACATGGCTGCGGCCGACAATTTCACCGTTGAACTTGTGAAAATAGGCAAGATTACTGCTGGCGGACACATATCTGGAGCCATCGGTGAAACCACGTTTGTCAAGTACGGTTATGTCGCTCGACGAATATATCTTCAGGGGGATGGCATTGAGGTCCGGCCAAGAGTGCCATCTTGCGCACTGCAAACAAAAACTGTCAGTGTTGAACTGGAGGGCGATATTAGTGAGCTGACCGACAAGAGCGCAGGGCCAACCAAGGATTTCAACCTGAGGCTGCAGTGCTCGGGCGGAGATGACCGCACAACGACAAGAATGTTCATTGTTTTGTCGGATCCCATGAACCCCTCTAACCGTTCGAGCACACTTTCTCTCTCCAGCGATTCCGAGGCAAAGAATGTCGGGATAGAAATCCTGCGAGAAAATGGCGAGCTTGTCCGCTACGGCCCCGAATCCGGAGGGGTAAACCAATGGATGGTCGGCGAGTTTGGTAATGTGCCCGTGGACATCAAGTTGAGGGCGCGCTACGTCGGAACGTCGATGAGTCTCAAGCCTACCGTCGGCACTGCAAATGCCTATGCCACGTTTACCATCAGCTATAAATAAGATCGTTATCAGAAAAGTGCCCGCCCTCCGTGATGGAGGCCGGGCACTTTTTTATATCTGGAGTGCATCAGCTTGAGCCGCTACAGCCTGGTGTGCCTGGTGTGCCCGGTGTGCCTGGTGCGCTTGGTGTGAGCAGCAGCATGCCCTGGGGAGTTCGATGGCCATCGATCCAGGACCGTCGGGATAGGGCACTTTCTTGAGGTGTTTCGGTCTTGCTCTTCAAGGCTCTGGATATTGCACATCGCTGGAGCGCGATCCAGAGCACGAACCAGATCAAGCCTGCAGGCTTTGGAAAGCTGCGCATCCGCTTTGAAAGGCGCCTGGATATTCACAAAGCCTTGCTTGAGGCCGGTGGCTGCTGCAATCTGCTGCGCACGCCCGGCAGCAGGTGGTCTAGAAGCGCGCCGCTCTTGGGTCGTTCTCAGGTCGTTCTCAGGTCGTTCTCAGGTCGTTCTCAGGTCGTTCTTGGGCCGCTTTCATGGCGCGAAGTTGTTCGAGCGATGCAGAGCGGCCGATTCGATCCATTCCGTTTGCCGCATATCGTTTGCCTGCATAGGGAGCTCGCCGACGAAGATGGCGCTCTGACTGTTGCCAGCTTCGGGCGCCTGCGCGTGCAGTGCCCATCACTCTATCTGGCTATCTGGCCGGGGACTCAAAAAAGGGCGGGAGTCGCTTCCCGCCCTGTTGGCTTATGAGGCGTCTGAGGCATCTGCCTTGGGACGCCGCAGATCGCTCGCAGCAATGGAGCCAGGGTCCTTTCGCTCGGGAGAGGGCGGGATGGGTGTTGTGCAGGTGAGCGTGTGGCGCTGATAATTTTCGCCCTCGACCTTTGGCGGCAGCGTATAGCTGACGCGGCATGTGGCCTCATCCCAGCGTATGTCGAGCATGCCTTGCTCGCGGTCTGCGGGCAGCAAGGTCAGGACGCGGCCGCGCGGGTCGGTGATTCCCAGCCTTGTGCCATCGAGTTCGTCGACAGTCGCTCCAAACGGCAGGGGCTTGCCGTCGGCCCCGCGCAAATCGAACTGCACGCGGCGCCCGCTCACTGCCGTGAACTTGGCCAGCCCGGCTGCGCCGCGTGTAGGTACCACCATCTGCGCGCCGTTGGTGATATCGACGTCCTTGGACAGTCCCTGTGTCCTGAGCGTCACCAGGTTGCCGCGAAAGGGCGTAGCACTGGGGATGATTGCATAGCCATTGCTGCCCGTCTCGACGCCGGAGAAGCTCGAGATTGCCACGCCAGGCACCGGCGGCTCGATCTTGGCGAGCATGAAGGTTTCACTCAATCCCTGCCCGAGGTTGACGCCGCCCGCGTGAGCCACGACGGACCCCGACGCCGAGAAATTGCTCGCACGGTATCGGTCCCCATGGGTGTAGCTGGCATTGAGGCGGCCAAACGAGGTCGCGGTGCCCACGCCGATCGAGGCGTCTCGCTGGCCATCCGCATCCTTGTTGCCGGCCACGGTGTAGCTGACATGCCTCTCGAGGGGAAGAGCGCCGGAGACGCCGGCCTGCGCACTTGTACCGGCACGTTGTCGACTCAGTGTGGAGAATGCGTGCGTGGAGTCTCCCGGGCCACCCAAGGGCATGCTGAGCGTGAGCATCAAGGTGTTGTCATGACGGGGCATGGGCCCGTTTGCCCAGGAGGAATGCAGGTTTCGTGATTGCGTATAGGAGATGTTGTAGTTCAGCTTGCCGATCGAGTTGCTGTACGCCAGTGACAGGCTGCGGGAAGAGCTTCCATTCCAGTTCTTGCCATAGGATCCATTCAGGTAGATATGGCCACGGCCGATAGGTTGAGAGAGGTAGCCGTCCAGACGCTGTCTGCTGGCACGCCCCAAGTTCAGATACGAGCCGGGTCGCGAGCCGGACTGTGTGCCGTTTCGCTCGATGTGATCGGAGAGCGTGCGAAATCCCTCGCGCAAGCCATGCTGCACATTGAAGGAGACATGGGATCCGGTCGCTTCGACAAATTTTGCATAGCGAAGGTTGAGACGATCTCCGCTTGTCGATGAGCCGCCGGCGTTGCTGCGCGAGTGGATGGCGTCCAGAGACACCGCGCCAATCGGCGTGTTCATGCCTGCACCCAGCGAGTAAGACAAATAGCCGGGCGAGGCCTGCAGGCCGGCCGCCAGGCTGGTGTTGGCCGTCAGGCCGTAGATCACCGATCCGCTGGCAAAACCGGGCCGCTCCTGCTGGCGACGATCCAGGCGCACCTGGCCGGCAGCAATGTCGTACTTGATCCGGCCCTCGCGGACCATCAGCGGAGGGCTTGCGAATGCCTGCCGAAATACACGCCGGACCCCGCTGGCTTCAATGACGGCGATTTCCAGGTCGCCGTTCGTGCCGGAAGGCTGCAAATCGGTGATTGCAAATGGCCCGGGAGAAACGGTAGTCGTATAGAGCAGATAGCCATTCTGGCGAACTTCCACGGTCGCATTGCTTTCCGCCGTCCCTCGGATCACGGGCGCGTAACCTCGCTCTTCGTCAGGTCGCATCGCCTCATCGGAGGCCAGTTGCATGCCGAGAAAGCGCACGTTGTCGAACAACGGCGAATAGGTGTATGTCTCTCCCACGACCATCTGGCTTTTGATGGTGTTGAAGCCGCGCTGCAGATAGGTGTTCTGGCTATTGAACTTCGACGGCCGACGGCTTCCCGAAGTGAAATACGAGTCGTTGCGCAAGCGCCATTCGCCCAGGTTGACACCTGAACGGATGCTGGCGCTGAGATCATTCTGAGAGCTGCTGTGTCGCAACTCGCTGCGGCGTGCATTGAGGCTGTAGTTGAGGAAGGCGACATCGGCACCTTGCTCCCACAGGGAGGGGTCGATATAGCCACGACGAAGCGAGGTCATGTAGATCTGCGGCACGCTCAGGTTCAGACGCAGGCTTGCCATATCGTATGCGGCGCTTGCGTCCGGTATGACTTCCGCCAGGCGCATGCAGGTGGCGCCTTGCTCCAAAGGGGTGGGGAGCTTGCTCAGATCAACCCCGCCTTGTTCCAGCATGGCCACGGTAATGCATGGCTCGATTTCGTCGCTTTTGGGGTTGCGGGAGAACTCGACATCCATGCGGCCGGCCAGCATCTGGTTGATGTAGATGTCGACGCGTTGGAAGCCCGGAGGAACGCCTGAGCCGGCCAGCAATGTCCGGATGTCGGTGGTGGAAGTCATTCCGTAGAGGAAGGCCGTGTTGTAGCTGACGACGAATGAGCCGTCCAGCGCTGCAACCTGTACCGGTTGAGGCTTCTTGAGGGACGCCGCAGCCCCGCCCTGTGCTGGGTGCAGTGTCACTTGTTCCGCCCATGCTCCTGTGCCAACGGCTTGAGAGGCACACAGCACGCCAGCCAGCCAGCGGTGAAGCAGGTGATGAGAGGACATGGATCAGAGAGCAAATTGGTGGGCTGCCTCCAAAAAAAGGCGCAAGGAATCCCTATCCGCTGATTTGCGGCGGAATTCTTGTTCGAGCCCGGGAATGAGGAAGACAGGGCGCAGAAGAGGGCGCGCCCCGCCGCGACTAGTCTGTTTTGACTGCTGCAGGAGACTCGGCGGAGTCACCAGAGAGTTGGACCTCATAGGCGTCAACGCCACCGAAGTCGTTGATGAGCTTGAAAGCGATCTTGGAGTTGCGCTCTAGATCGTCTGCCGAAAGCATGCGTGTCTCGCCAGGGGCGATCATTTCCGGCGTAGGCAGTTCCTTCCCGCCAGCGATGCCCAGATAGGCAAACGAGATGTGATACATGCTGGGATTGGTGATCTTGAGTGCCGGCCTGCCTGCGTCTTGGGCAACGCTCCAGCGCAAGGAACCCGGCGCATCGGCGACGACACCCACGATTGCGGTCGGGCGGAAAAATACCTTGATCCGTTGCCGAACCGCGATCTGAAGCTGGTTTTCTCCGCCGGTCGATTGGGGGATTTCCTGCACGTTCAGCCACATGGCCGACTCACGGTCGCGAGGAAGGCCGCTGTTGCCCGCATAGAGCACGCGCATGAGCTGCTGGCCAGGAGCAGCGACCTTGGCAAGAGGCGGCGTCACGGCAAATGGGAGATCGTCCGTGGCATTTGCCGTATTCGATTCCAGCCATGCCTGAACAAGCACTGGCGTGCCGCTATTGCGCACTGAGATAGAGGCTTCCTGCTTCTTCTCCTGCACAATGACGCGGGTGGCACTCAGAGAGATTGATGCCTGTGCGCAAGCTCCATACAGCATGGTTGCAGCGGCAAGGCCACAAGCCACGGTACGTTGAATTTGGGCGAAAGATGTCATTGCACTCCCTTTTTTCACCGCAGTGGGGTCAGTTCACTGACTCACCACTGCGGCTTATCGAGATTTACTCGTACTTCAGAACGTAGTTAACAGTCGCATTGGCCTGGCCGATAGTGACGTCGGCCAATGCCTTGCCGGCCGCGCGGGTGTAGTAGGCCTTCAGAGGCACGCGGAACTTGCCTTCCACTGCGGCGTTGGCAGCGATATCAGCGGAGCCGGATGTGAAGTCCACCACACTGCCGTCACGCGTCAGCATGATTTGCACGTTTTTGGCTCCGCCTTGCACTGCAATGCCCTTGCCCGAGGGTGCGGAAGGGATGAGCGTCATCGAAACCTTGGTACCGGTGGCGCATTGGATGTCCAGATCCAGGTCCTTTGCCTCGGCCGTCAGACCGTTACCAGTCGTCGTGGGCGACTCCTCGCTGCCCAGCGAGGCGGCGGGGACTTCATTCATGTCCACGGTCAGGGTCTTGCCGGCGATCGTGCCACTGGGGCTGCTCAGGACACATGTGTCTGCATTGATCGCGCCGGTGAACTTGATAAGGCCTTTGGCGCCTTCGGCCGGGGCAGCTTGAGCAATGCTCGCAGCACCGAGTGCAGACAGAACGGCCAAGCTCAGAACGAGTTTTTTCATAATTGACTCTGTGATTGAAGATTTAAAAAAGCGTTTCCGGGCGTTGGAGTGCGGGTGCGGAAACTCCTTCAAATCGCAATGCATTTGCATTGCGATTTGCTTGCGCGCCTTTTGTTTAGGTGCCAGGCAAGGATATGAAAATGAAGGGGCGGAAATTCTCAGAAAATTCTCAAAGTCGCCTTGTGCAAGCCTGGATTTCTGATTTTGAGAGAGGATGCCGGGCGCGATATATGTCAGAAGTTTGTCTGTCGCAGCCCACAGTCCGGCAGTTGTAGATTTTTAACTATTGTGTTTCGGGATTATCTTTTCTAATCGGTCTTGATTGACTTCAAGAGGCCGTGCAGCGCGCTCCTGAAAGTTAATAGCGTATTGAGAAAGATCTCGGTAGGCCGGGGTTTGTGCCGTCAAAATTGGGGTCGAATCGAGAAAAGCATGACGAAACTACGAATAGTCCTGGCAGATGATCACCCACTAGTGCTGATGGGGCTTGGCGACCTGCTCAAGCAAAACATACATCTCACGTTGACCGCCACTGCCAGTTCCTCGACGGAACTTGTGGCGGCGCTGACGAAGTCTCTTCCCGACATCGTCATCGTCGACTATCACATGCCTGATTCGCAGTACGGCGATGGCATCAAGTTCATCGGCTATCTGCTGCGCCAGTTCGAGGGCCTGAAGGTCATCGTGCTGACGATGCTGTCGAACCCGATGATCGTGAAGGCGCTCTACAAGGCCGGCGTCAAGGGCGTGGTCTTCAAGCAGGACGACCCCTCAGAGGTTTTCAAGGCCATACGCCTGGTGTCGCTGGGAAACATCTACACCCCGCCATCCTTTCTGGAGACGAATGTTTCGCTTCAGCATCAGATGCTGCAGGAGCGCTTCAAGTCATTGACTCCGCGCGAGTTCGAGGTCCTGCGCTACTACGTGCGGGGAGGCAGCCTTGCCGAGATTGCCGAGCGTCTTAACCGCAGCATCAAGACAGTCAGTTCGCAGAAGATGACCGCGATGCGCAAGCTTGAGGCGAAGTCCAATCAGGAGCTGATGGCATTCTGTCTGAATAGCGGCGTGTTCCATCAATGAGATGAGATCGCCTGCCGGGTGCCCCCAACCGGGCATGAGGTGGGCATGAGATCGACATGACGCGCGGTGTCCACAATAAGAACGCCGTGAGTTCAGGCTTCTCTAGCAAAGACTGGTCGGTTCAGACCGCCATCGCATCAATACCTGTGTGCCTCCGCCATGGCGGGGGTGGATGTGAAGGTCGCCACCAATGCTTCGCATGCGATGAAACATGTTGTTGACGCCGTGCCCGGACTTGCTGGGGTTGTCGAGCACGGCTTGAAGATCGAAGCCCTTGCCGTTGTCCTCAATGCTCAGATACCACTCCCAGCCGAAGCTTTGCAGGTCGCCCTGTTGATAGGGCTCCAGTGTCAGCCACATCTCGGTCGCATCGGCATGCTCGATGGCGTTGCTGAGACTGGCCTGAACGACGGCCAGGATTTCATGCGCAACGCGGTCTTTGGGAAGCGGCAGCGTGGTCTGCTGGCCGACCCCGAGCTCAGGGTCGGTCAACTGCCAGTGCAGTACAAGGCCTTTGCGTTGAAGCGCGGGCTCCAGCCGATAGCGCAATCGCGCCAGGCGCATGGCCAGATTGTCGGATTGGGCATCCATGGAGTCGACGATCAGGCGCAGGTCCAGCAGCGATTGCTCCAGTACTTTTCTGGCAGGACCATCTTCAACCGAGGGCTGTGAGTTCATCAGGCTCAAGGCTTCTACCAACTGGCTGCCCAAAGTGTCATGCAGGTCTGAGGCGATGCGCTTGCGCTCTTCCTGGACTTCCTTGGAGGGCTGGGAGCTGGAGCGCAGTCTGGCCTTGAGGCCACGATAGATTCCAGGAATGTAGCGAAGCGAGATAAGCAATCCGCTCAAGGCTACCAAGATACTGAAGACAAAAAACCAATTCTGATCTCGCAGTGGCGTGAGAAAGCACCAGCTGAGTATGGTAATGGTCTGAAGGAAAATGGTTGTTGCCTTCCAGCCAAGATTTCTCAGCGACTCCATACGCTTGCCACCTCTGGCCTTGAATAAAGAAAATGCCTTCAAATTTATATCAACCCACGCAAAGAGGCGGCTTTTACAGCATGGGCTCTTGTCTTGGCCTGCAGCTTTCGGTACATGTTCTTGACATGCGTGGATACTGTCATTGTGCTTATCTTGAGCTGCGTGGATATTTCAGGAGAGCTGTAACCGCAGGCAATGAGCTTCAGTATTTCTATTTCTCGCTCAGAAAGTTTCTCTTCTTTGGTGAGGTTTGACGCCGGAACGACATAAGTTTGTGATCTGCTAACCAGCGACAGAATTTTCTTGGCAAGAGACGGAGTAATGGATGCGCCACCATTGGCAACTTGCAATACTGCCTGTGCGTAGTCGCCAAACCAGGAGTTTTTCAGCAAATAGCCTACAGCACCTTTCTCAAAAGCCTGAAAGACCTTTTCATCTCTTTCAGTTACTGAAACGATAATGCTTTGCACATGTGGGTGTGTGCCTTGGACAAGTTCAAGAAGATCCAGACCTTCGCCGTCGCCCAGGTTGAGATCTATCATCAGAACGTCGAAGTCGTGCTGTTGAATGCTCTTGCGTGCCTCACGCAAGCTGCAGGCATGACCAACCAGCAGGGTTCTTGAGTCTCCCATCAGATCCTGGGCAATCACTCTGCGGATATGGCTGTCGTCGTCTACCAGGAAGACGCGAACGGGCTGCTCTCGCTGGCCCACCATGTGCCCAGGCCACATCGAGTGGCTAAGCGATGGAGGCGGGTCATTGTGATTGCTAAACAAGGGCGGGCAAGACGAAGTCTGGACGGCTGACATAGATGGCTCCCGATGAAAAAACCAGGGGGCTTGAATACTTTAAGAAATTAATTAGTGCTCATTGGGAAATCCATAGAAAATGTCAAATAATGTCAAATTTTACTGAACTTACAAAATGAATCCTTGGAATTGGGTAGATGCTTGTGTTGTGTTTAATGAGTTAATCTATAGATATAATTAATTTAACTAACTATATTTATTTAATTTTTCAATTCATATAAAACTGAAATAATTCGTCGTTGAATTTGTGCTATCTGAGTTCTGTTTTTGGTTATTGATAGCGTATTTAAATAAGCCATTTTTCTATTTTTAGTAGATGTTTTTTAGAAATTCAGTTGATTATTTTTTTGGCTATTGAAATCATTCAGATGATTTTCTATACACCTCATTTATTATTGCTCGATTGAAATTAAAGATTGAAGGATATTTTCAGATATTTAATTTCTGAAAAATCTGGTTCTAAACGAGGTGGACGATATTCAAGGCTTGAAGGTGGCTGTTTCGGGTCATTGCCGTCGCATGCCGTGGCATGCCGGGACTATTGATGAAATACCTTCAGTAGCTTGGAAACTGCGATTCAGAAATGGCATGAATAATCGCTGATTGTCCTGGCGGTTATTGCGTCGTCCCGTATTGCCTTTGATGCGCTGAGACACATGCGGCATGGCTGTCGCAAGCACGATGTCGGGTGCTGCATCTGCCTCGCTTGAGGGTAGAAGGCTTGGGCAAAACGAGTGCGCTGAGCAGGGACCAGAGGCTTCGCGCTAGCCGGGAATGCCGGTTGATTCGTTTCGAGCATTTCGCAGGCCAGCAGGGCGGCAGGGCATCTGCTTGCGGCCTTACTGGGCCGCCTCTGCGCGAATCCAGTCCAGGAAGGCGCGCACTTCGGAGCGGTCAGCCGCTCCAGGCCGGGTCACGGCGTAGTAGGCAAATCTTGCAGGCCAGGGTTTGTCCCCGGAGGGGCGTTCAGGTCGCACATGACGAACGAGTGGATCGATCTGGTAGATGATCCTGGCTATCCTCGGACCCCCTTGCACGGTGGCTATGTTCTGCGCACCGGGCGAAGAGGGCTGATGGCCTTGCTTGAAGAGTGGCAGGCGGCAGGGGTGAACCATGCCGCGTTTGGCATTCAGTTTTCACAGCGCCCGCCAGCCGAGGTGCTGGAGGAGCTGGCCAGGGAGGTGCTGCCGCACTTTCCCTCGCACGAAGGACCGTCGGCGGCGTCCGCCGTCTGGTGAAAAACACAGAACCGGCTTGGGAATGACCAAGCCGGAGCAACCATGGACAAGAGAACCCCAATGCTGAGTGCAGTGACAATTCGCCCCCTGGAAATGAGTGATCGAACGCCATGGTGCGATCTTTACCGCCAGTACGCCCATTTCTACCAGTCGCCCATGACCGATGCGATCCTGGATCGAAGCTGGTCATGGCTGATGGACCCGCGCCACCCGATGGAAGGGCTGGTCGCAGAGTCGGAGGACCGCCAGTTGCTGGGACTGGCGCATTTTCGTGCATGTCCTGACCCGCTGATCGCGCAGGACGTCGGCTTTCTCGACGACCTGTTTGTGGCTCAAGACCAGCGAGGCTCAGGCATAGGCCGCAGCTTGATCATGGGCGTGACTGCCAAAGCCCAGGAACGCGGCTGGCCCGTGGTGCGGTGGATTACTGCCGGCAGCAATGCCCGGGCGCGCCAGCTCTACGACAAGCTTGCGTCGGCGACCGACTGGGTCACTTACGACCTCGATGTGCAGCGATAGCGGGCATATTCGGCGGCCCGAGCCTGCATCTGAGCGACTGCAAGGTGGTCATTGAAATGCCGGGCTGTAGCAGGGCTGTGGGGGTGAACCCGTGTCAGCGCTCTTGTGAGGCAGCGATCGCCTTGAGGAACGTCGAGGCCTCTGAAGGCTCGGAAAATTCAATCCATTGCAGATGCGCAAACTCGCCATGCTCGCGCAGAGCGGCGAACTTCGACTGGTTTTTTGCATAGGTGGATAGCGACCAGAGCAGGACTG
>NZ_BBXH01000027.1:0-92295 GCF_001010305.1 Comamonas sp. E6 | reverse complement strand
CTATTCCCACATCTGGGCCCACTTTTTGCGTCAGGCAAACGGGTACCCCCAGCACGGGCAGGGCTTAGTTGGCAGTGTGGTGCATAGTGCGCTTCCAGTAAGTTTATCCGGCATGGGCGAGCAGTGCCATATGGACATGGCGGGCCAAGCTGATGCCGCTGAGCCAGGCGCCTTCCACGGTGCCGTTGTGCAGCCAGTCACCGCACATCCCCAAACTGGCAGCCGCGTCCCACCAGGAGCCCATGTTCAGCGGGTTGGCCGTGTCGGCATAGCGCCAGCGGTGGGCCGTCGCCTGCACGCTGGCCGGATCGGGGCCGCCCAGTTTCGCAAAGGCCTTTAACAGGACAGTTGTTACCGAGGCTGCGTCGTCTTCCACATGTGCCTCGCTCCATCTGCCGCTGGCGTGCAACAGCCAGGTTTCGGGGCCGATGCGCCCGGGCTTGCTGCTGTCGCGCGCAATCCAGTGCAGGGGGCTGTGCTCGACCAAGCAGCCGTCCACCGGCAGTGGCACCGGCTGGGCGCAGCGCACCATAACCGACCAGCAGGCGCGCATCCGGGTATTGTTTGACAGAGTGGTGGCTTCAGAAGACACGCCAGCCAGCAACTGCGCGGCCTGCGGTGCGGGCACAGCCAGCAGTAAGGTTTGGTAGCGCAGGGACTCGATGCCGTGCTCGAGGCTGCGCAGCAGCCAGCCATCGCCCGTATCGGCCTGCAATGGCTCGATGGTGGATTGCCATTGAAAGCGTACCGGGTTGGGACTATCCGTCATGCAGCGCACCGAATGTGCAGCAAGCGAGGTCATGCGCGGAGTGCCGACAAAGCGCTGCCCGGCGCTGGTTTGAAGCATGAAGCTTTGCCCATCGTAGCTGCCGATGCGGGCGGACCATGAAGCTACAGCCCCGGCTTGTTCCCACGTTGCTACCTGAGCGCGGAAATCCGCATCGTGCGCCGTGAAGTACTGGGCGCCATGATCGCACTGCCAGTTCGCATCGCTATCGCTGCGGCGACGCGTGCTCATGCGCCCCGAAGGACCACGGCTTTTGTCAAACACATGCACCTGGTGCCCGGCATGGGCCAAGAACTGTGCACCGCTGAGCCCTGCCGTACCGGCGCCAATGATGGCAATGCAGTGGGCGGTGCTGCCCGCTGTAGGGTGAGAAGTCATCATTTCAATGGAGTGTCTGGCTGAGGTTGACTATCTGTGACTGGCACGAATGAGTCGGCTCACTGCGATGCAAAAGGCCGCGGTGCGAACTTCAAAGTCGTTTGAAAATGCTTGTACCTGGCGGCAATGGGCGCTATTGGGGCACCCGGATTACACGACTGAGATCTACGCCGAGACTTTGAGCCTTTAGCAGCAGCAAATGAAGTTGCTCCTCTGGGATGGACTTCTGGCGCGACAGCAGCCAAAAGTAATCCAGGCTACCGCCTATGACCAGAGAGGTCTGGTATTCGTCGTCTAGGCTGACAACGTTATAGCCGCCGTAAAACGGGCCAAAAAACGAGACTTTCAGTGCCGCTACATTGGAGGGTCCTAAAAATTGGGCTTTCCCCTCGGCTTCGCGCCATTCCTGCTTGCGTGCGTCAAATCCTCGATTCAGCACGGAAATGCTGCCATCCGCGTTGAGCTGATAACGTGCTGCCACTTGGATCAGATTTTTCTCAAAGTGGTGATCAATGCGGGCCAGCTCATACCAAGTTCCAAGATAGCGGTTGATATCGAAATGGCTCACCGGATCCACCCCACGAGGTACAGATACGGCGCAGCCCAATAAAGCCAGCTGGGTCCCTACAAAGACGGCCGCTAGCGCTGTAGCGCGCATGAAAGAGCTTCTTGAAATATGCATAAAGCTGAAGTAAACAGAGACCACGGCAGGCTCTGCTGTACGAGATTCAGGCTGAATGGCAACAGTGCATCGGCGTATGCGCACTTGAATTGCAGACGGCTGCGGGTGAGATCACATTCCGGTGACACGACGTACCGCCGAGAAATACCAGCTGTCGGGCAGGCAGCGCATGAGCTTTACCCAGCGGGTGAAGCGACGGGGAAAGTTCATTTCAAAATGCCCAAGCTTCCAGCCGCGCAAGATATGCTGAGCCGCTTCTTCAGAGCTGATGAGGGCTGGCATCTTGAAGCTGTTTTGTGCCGTTAACGGGGTATCGACAAAACCGGGGTTGATGATGGAGACGCCCAAGCCCCGAGGGTGCAGATCCAGATAGAGGTTCTCTGCCAAGTTGTTGAGTGCGGCTTTGGTGGGGCCATAGGCCAGCGACATGGGTAGTCCCCGGTAACCGGCTACACTGCCGACCAGAGCCAGGTGACCACGTCCTGCGTCCAACAGCATCGGTATGACAGCGTCCAGCAGTTGCAGGGCACCGACATAGTTGACCGCCAGATGCTGCTTCATCTCAAGCAGGTCGAAGGCTGTCGCGCGTTGCGGTCTGTACCTGCCTGCGCAATACAGTACCAGATCCAACGCCCCTGCATAAGCTTTCACCGTCGCAGTGGCCTCAGCCATGGTCTCGGGCTGGGTGACATCCAGCGGCAGGACCAGAAAGCCGCTGCGGCCAAGGGTCAAGGAATGCAGGGCAACTGCATCTCTGGCCGATACGATGACCCGAGCGCCTTGCGCATGTAGGGCCTCTGAGGTGGCTCGCCCTATGCCTGAAGAAGCGCCGACTATCCAGGCACATTTCCCTTGCCAGTGGGACAGCGGCGGATTGAGCCTTGCGTGCAGCAGCGACATCGCACTTACTCCTTGATGAAGGACAGAGTCACATCGCCCAGGTGAACACCGAATTTGCTCATGACAGCACGGTTGAGCATGGTCCGCGAATCCATCAGATACATCCAGTCATCCATACTCACGTTCCAGACCTTGCCGTTCACTGGCAGGGCCAGCACATAGTTCCAACGGAAGGCGTTGCCAGCCGTCTGGCCCTGAGCCTGCCCCACCACGTCGTCTGCGTTTCCGCTATAGCGGCCATCACCCAGATACTTCAGGTGCCAGATGCGTTGCTGCGTGCTGCCGTCGCTGTAGACAAAGTGCTCGTCGAGCACACCTTCGTCGCCGTTCCATTTGCCTGTCATGCGCACGGTGAAGCGCTTGACAACTTTTCCGGATCTGTCCGTGAACAAGCCGTGAGCGGTCAATGGTCCGTTGAAGTATTGACGCAGATCCAGTTCTGGGCGCTCCTGGGCATATTCCTGCACAGACGGACCCGCGCAGCCGGCCAGCATTCCCATAAACGTCAGTCCTATTGCGGCGCGGCGCCAAGGCAGGAATGAGAAAGTACTTGTCATGGATTTCATTTCAGTCTCCAAGATTGGTGCAGGCGCTCGCCACGCCACAGGCAAGCCCAGGCCATCAGTTTGAACAGGCAGGGAAGGCCTCCATATGCCCATGCCAGTGCCTGCAAGCCGGCAGGGTCGGTCGTGCCGCTGCGGTATCCCATTGCGGCAAGAAGCGGCAGGCACAGTCCAGCTGCCAATGCCAGATTGAGCTTGGCAGCACAGGCCCACCAACCTAGATAGCGTCCCTCTGCAGAGCCTCCTTGGCCAGACTCGTGGATGACGCCGGTCAGTAAAGCCCCAGGCAGCGCCAGATCTGCCCCGAGGGCCAATCCGCTTGTCAGACAGATGATGGTGAAGATCCAGCTGTCGCCGGCCCCGAGCCAGGGGGTGATGGAAAATGCGACCACGCTCGCCAGCATGCCGGCGCGCCAACTGGGCGCCAGCCCCCAGCGCGAGACAGCCTTCACCCACAGTGGCAATCCCGCAGCGGCGGCACCGAAATAGCACAATAGAAGTAGTGGCTGCAGATCCGGCGCATGCAAGCGATCCATCACGAAGAACGGCAGCAGTGTGGCGGGTATTGCTGCTGCCACGCCGTTGAGCATGAATACAGATAGCAATCTGCGAAAACTTGCGTCCGCCCATGGTGAGGGCATAGCAGGCTTGGTGTGCAGTTGCACGGTGGACGCCGGTATCGCACTGGACCGTTGCAGGCTATGCAGCCCTAGCAAGCCCAGGACAAGCGCCATCATGAGCACCAGGCTGGTGGAATCAAAACCCAGCCAGGTAGGCAGCACGCTAGCCAGCAGCACGCCAGCGAGGGTGGCGCCTTCGCGCCAGGCCGTCACGCGCGCGCGCCAGTCGGGCTCGCCGCCCCAGCGCGTGCCCCAGGCCTGGTGCAAGATGCTCACGGCGCTATAGGCCAGAGTGCAGAGCAGCAGGCTGGCAGCCAGCCAGCCCAGTAGACCAGCCTGGCTGGCGTTTGGAGGATGCCACAGCGCAGCGAAGCCCAATGCCATGAGCACGCTGCCCAGCACCGCGGCCAGCCATGCGGCACGCAGCCCGCTCTCCAGCAGGCGATCGGCCATGCGTCCCAGGGCTGGGTCGAGCACCGCGTCCAGAGCGCGGGTGGCAAGCAGTACCGCCCCCAGGCCAGCCAAGGGCACCCCGGCGGCCACTGCATAGTGATGAGGCAGGTTGACATACAGCGGCAGCGACACAAATGCCAGCGGCACCCCGAGACCTCCATAAGCGAGCCCCACACGCCAGGGCAGCGGCTTGGATGGAGCTGAGCTGGGGGAGGGCATGGTCTTTGTCTCCTCAGCGCTTGCCCAGCAGCGCAGCGCGTAGGCCAGGCGCCGAAGTCTGATCAGACAGCCAGATGCCAAAAAACAGGCGCGCGTACTCTGCATCCTGCAGGCGTGCGGTTTCGCGTCCATTGTGGAAAAAGCTCACATCGCCGGCTCCGTCAGTCAAGCCCAGCAGTCGATCCTGCGCAGCGACATCAGGAAAGGCCTGCTTCATCATCAGCAGCCACTGGCGTGCCTGTGCTTCGGAGAAGCTGCCCACGCGCCGCATCTCGGCCACCGATCGCTCGGCGATGGCCTCACCCTCCAGCTTGCGGTCATAGACCAGCTCCAACGCGAACGGCTGGCGTGCATAGTCCGTCGGCTCGAAGTCCGCCTGCGCCCAGAGACGGGCCTCGTAGACCCGCAGGCCAAAAAAGCGCAGCACGCCGCTTCCGATCAGGCGCGCCGAGGGCAGGGTGGAGCGCAGCTCCGCAGGGGCGGCAGGCGTAGCTGCCAAGAGGTTGTTGGTCATTAGAGTCATAGTGGGAGCAAGAAGGCTGACGCTCCAGACCAGGGCTTGGCGCCGTCGAATGTCATGCATGGTCAGGCCTGCGCAAAGTGAACTGGACCACATCGGTGTTGCCCGTATCAAAGGCCGCTTCGCAATAGGCCAGGTAAAACCTCCAAATGCGCACAAAGCGCTCATCGAAGCCCAGGCTTCGCACCTCATCAAGGCGCTGCTCAAAGGCGTGACGCCAGCGTCTGAGCGTTTCGGCATAGTCCTTGCCAAAGCGCATCTTCTTTTCCACCGTCAGGCCGGCGCGTTGGGCCTCTTGCTCGAAGGCCGTAACGCTCGGTAACAGACCGCCTGGGAAAATGAACTGCTGGATGAAGTCGGTGGAGTGCAGATAGCGCGCAAACAGGTCTTCGCGCAGGGTGATGGATTGCAGGCAAGCGTAGCCGCCGGGCTTGAGGCAGTCGCGTAACGCCTGGAAATAAGTACGCCAGTATTCATGCCCGACAGCCTCGAACATCTCGATGGACACAATGGCATCAAAGGGCTGTGTTGCATGTTCAGCCGCCAGATCCCGGTAATCCTGGTAACGCAGGTCGACCTGTGCCTGCAAGCCTGCTTGTGTGATGCGCTGCATGCCCCACTGCAGCTGCTCGCGCGACAAGGTGACGCCGGTCACCTGCGCGCCAAATTGCGTGGCGGCCGTCTCTGCCAGCGCCCCCCAGCCACAGCCGATTTCCAGCAGGCGCTGACCAGGCTGGAGTCCTGTCTCACTCAAGGCACGTCTTATTTTGGAGCGCTGTGCCTGCTCCAGGTCGGTCGCTTGCAAGGGCGTACCGCTGAGCCCTTCGAACCAGGCAGAGCTGTAGCTCATGGTGGGATCCAGCCACAGCCGATAAAAATCGTTACCCAGGTCATAGTGGGCATGAATGTTTTTGGCGCTGCCCGCCCGCGTATTGCGGCGAAGCAGGTGGCGCAGCCTGAAGCCCAGGCGACCCCACCAGTGGCCGTACACCAGTTGCTCCAGGTGATCGCGATTGCTGATGCAAAGACGCAACAGGGCACTGAGGTCAGAGCTGTCCCATTGGCCCTCGATATAGCCCTCGGCCAGCCCGATATCGCCCGAGCTCAGGATGCGGTCCAAAGCTTCCCAGTGCTGGATTGCACAGCGTGCATCTGCTTCCGCTGTGATCTGCTTCGGGAAATGGCGCACTCGTCCATCAGGCAATTGCAAATCCAGTTGGCCGTGCGGCAAATGCTCCAACAGCTTCATGACGCGACTGGCGCTGCGTGGCAGGGAGCGCGTTGAACCGGCGGACTTGCTCAGTAGGGGGACAGTGGTCGTGTTCATCGTGTTACAAAGCGCTTGGGCGCAGGTGGTTTGCGATGGAAAGGAAGCCGCTTCGCCCAAAGGCGGAGTGCCTGCCAGTGGATGCGGAAGATGACTCCGAGTGTCATCAGCGGCGTGCCGAAGAAAGCCTGGCGCACTGTGGAGGTGTTCAAGGGATGCAGTGTCCCTTCGACGCCCGTGCGCAGCAGCGGCCCTGTCTCGTCGTAGAGATCCACGAGCGCCAGATTGGTGCTTTCACTGCGTTTGAAGCGGAAGCGATACTCTCCCTGGGTCTCGCAAAATGGTGAGACATGAAAGCACTTGTGCGCCACATGCTCGCAATCCCAGGCGAGCTGAGGTCCTGCGAGAAGATAGGCATGACGCTCACCAAAGGTGTTGTTGACCTCGGCCAGGATTGCTGCCAGCGTGCCATCTGCTCGGTGTGCGTACCAGAAACTCACCGGCTTGAAGGCATAGCCCAGCACGCGGGGAAAGGTATGCAGCCAGATTTCTCCATCTGCATCCCGGATACCTTCTTCCTGCAACAGCTTTTCGAACCAGGCCAAAGAGTCGCAGCTGCCGTCGCCATGATCGCTGTCATGAAAGCTGAGCCAGCCGCGCCGATTGCGCCGCAGCACTGCAACCGGATGCTCACGCAGGCTTCGCATGGGAAGCAGTAGAAAATATCCGGGGTAACGGAATGCATGCTCGACTGGCCGAAGCCGGCGATGCCAGATATGGCCAAAGCCAATCAGAGGAGGAACGCTCATAGAGCTTCCTCCAAGATGGCCCCTGGGAGCACTGGTTGCTGTGTGTGGCTCAGAGAGTGGAGCACTCCATCGGCAGCTTCGAGACCTGAGCGTAAGCCATCTTCATGAAACCCATAGCCACACCAAGCGCCACAAAACCAAGTATTGCGCCTACCTTGTAACTCACCAACACGCTGTTGTGCAAAGATCGCAGCCTGGTCGAAAACAGGGTGGCTGTACTGAATACGCGCATGAACTTTGTTGTCGGCAACTGGTCGAGTCGGATTCAGTGAAACCAGTACGGGTTGCTGCCAAGGCAGGGGCTGTAAACGGTTGATCAGATAGTGCAGACAGACACCGGCATTCTCTGCGCTGAGGGAGGGTGCACGTTCATAGTTCCAGGCCGCCCAGGCTGCCTGGCGTTGCGGCAGCACGGCTGTATCGGTATGCAGAACTGCTTCATTGGGCTGGTATCGAATTCCACCTAGCACTGCACGCTCCAACGGTGTCGCATCTTGACCCAGCAAACGCAACGCCTGGTCACTGTGGCAGGCCAAAACAACCGCATCAAAATGCTCCGACCCATGGGGCATCTGCAGCATGACCCCATGCATATCGCGCTTCAAACTCAGCACTGGGGTATCCAATCTGGTTTCATGGCGACCATCCTGCTTAATTCGGGCAATCACGCGACGCACGTATTGCTGAGAACCGCCGCGCACGGTGTACCACTGAGGCCGATGTGTGACCTGGATCAGACCATGGTTGTGGCAAAAGCGAATCAAGGTGGCGACGGGAAAGCGCAGCATCTGATCCGTAGGGCAGGACCAGATGCATCCAATCATGGGCAGCAGATAGTCGCTGCGAAACGCTTTACCGAAGCCATGCTGGTCCAGAAAGTCCTCTATTGACGTATTGAGCTGTGCCTCGATCTGGCGTTCTGCGATATCTGTGGTCAGGCGGTTGAAGCGCAAGATCTCGAGCAGCATGCCGATAAAGCGGGGACGCAGCAGATTTCTGCGTTGAGCGAAAACTCCTCCTAAGGAGCTTCCGCTCCACTCAAGTCCGCACCTGCCATCGACGCTGGGAACTTGAACTGAAAAAGACATCTCGGAAGGTGCCGTTTCCACATTGAGTTCACTAAACAGCTGCGTGAGCATGGGGTAGGTACGATGATTGAATACTAGGAATCCTGTATCTACGCCATGGCTTACATCATCAAGGCAGAGCTCTAACGTGTTGGCATGTCCGCCGAAATGGCTGGTCGCTTCGATTAAGCAAACGCCGTGCGATGCTTGGGTGGTAGCCAGACGAAATGCGGCGGCCAGACCGGATATACCCGAACCGATAACAGCTATACGAGGCATGAAAGCTCCTTGAAGTATTGGGTGAACACTCAAGAAAACCGAAAAGATCAAATCTTGAACTGCTTAGTTCACACTATAAACCTTAAGTTTCAAATTTGCACTACCTGGTGTGCAAGATGATCTTGTGCGTCCTAAAATGTTGGCTATGAACGCTCGGTCAACAATCAAAGAACAAATTCAACGTGTACGGGAAGAGGCTGTCGTGGCGGCGGTGAACCGCCTTTTGGCGACTAAGGGCTACGACGCGATGACGGTGGATGAGGTCGCTGCTGAAGCAGGAGTCGCCAAGGCCAGTCTGTACAAGTTGTTTACTTCCAAAGAAGAGCTAGCCGGCGCAGCGATGGTCGGCGTGCTGGATCGTGCTTTGAGTTTTGTGGATGGCTTGCGCCGAGAGGCCGAGCAGGTAGCCGAATCCGGTCAGAGCACTCCTGCGCTGGATCAGCTCAAAGCAGTCGTGCGGTGGGCTATGCAAACGCAACTGGAAGGACAAATGCCCTCACTTCCGGCGCAAAATTCGAGTCTCAGCGCCTCATTGCAATCGAACGACGAGTACATGGATCGACTCATTGCGTTGAGCAATAGGCTCAGTACGTGGATTACCGAAGCCCAGACAGGTGGTCATTTGCAATTGCGACTACCCGCTGAACTAGTACTCTACACTCTGTTCGCGCGCGCCTGCGATCCGGTCGTTGCATTGCTCAAGGAGTCAGGCCAATACACGCATGACCAGATCATCGACTGGGTAACAAGCACGACTTTCGATGGTTTGGCCGTGAGATAGCGCTGCTCTCTCTTTGCTTTAGGGTTCGGAAGATTCGGACGATATTGATGGTGGGAAAGCCATCTCTTGCCATCGTGGCAAAGATCGCCTCTAACGCCAATTGCTAGGATGCAGAGCCATTCGTGTGTACTGACTTTGCAGGCGCCGAAACCCTACGGCGCAACCAGCGCATCAAGACCCCAAGCAACGGCAATTTCTCGTACAACTCTTCTGCGGTGTCCCAGTAATCACGGTGGTGTGTTACGCGGCCTTCGCAATCGAAGCAAACAGAAGAAGCGCCGCGAATGCACTGCTCAACCTCGGATCGCCAGTGACCCAGCCGAAAACGGAACTCCCATTCCAGAAATGCGCGATGGCCTTGCACCAGAGTCTGGGTAACTACAAAGTGTGGCTCCTGCAACGAGGAAAACATGTGTTCAAAAATGCTGGCGATCGCTGCCACCCCACGAACTTCGTTGAAGGGATCTTTGAAGTAGGCATCCACCGCATAGTACGCGTCAAGCCGTTGTAGATGTTCTCCTGTCAGCCCTTCGTAGAACTCGACAAGCCTCTGAACAGCAACCCGACT
Source organism: Comamonas sp. E6 (assembly GCF_001010305.1). NCBI lineage: Bacteria > Pseudomonadati > Pseudomonadota > Betaproteobacteria > Burkholderiales > Comamonadaceae > Comamonas > Comamonas sp. E6. Next base: position 82,402 of record NZ_BBXH01000027.1, on the reverse strand, counting down.
GTCGTGGTTGCACGAAAATTTGTCCACATTCATTGACTACTACCTGATGGTAAGCGCGTTATTAGGACAAGGCGAGCATAGAACACAGGCTTTAGGAAGCAGGCTTAACTTGCAACTCCCAAATAATAGTAGTTGCTCTGGTATGGCTAGGAGACTTTACTTGTGCTCTACCGGGACTCATTTAGGACTGAGTTTTCCCTAGGCGGATTTGCCGCCTGGGGCGAAGCCAGCTAGATGAAGAGGAGGATTCTTCCATCTTACCGGCCTGTGGACATAGAGGTCCACATTGTTGAGTTAGTAGTTGTGAGTGTTAGAAGTCGCTGCACGAACATCGAATTTCGTGAGCTCTAAGGAGGGATCGCGGTAGCGTTAGCGTTAGTCGTTCGAACACTCAATCTAGAGTCTGTGGTCGACTCATGCGTATTCCTGTTGAATTGACCGCCTGTGCGGTTGTGGCTGACCGGTCTACTGGTCGTGACCGACTGAGTTCGGCCAGAAGCAGACAACCGCAGTGCATCTACGAACTACAGCTAGGCTGAACTGAGCCATTCACGCCCCTGTGCCTGTGAGGCGCCGGAATCACCAAAACCAGCCGCTGAGCGCCGTTTGGCTTGATCGGCGCCTCCACCCTCAGGATCAGTCACTCGATCGTTTGGTTCGCCGTGTACCCAAACGGTGGCGCTCCGAAAGACTCGAGTCGACCAACAGAACCATTCCGTTGAGCAACATGGTCTCCGAAACTCCGACGCTCAACGACCAAGAATCAACGCTGTCCTTTTTCCGAACACTACGCCCGCCTTGGTTAGGTGATATCGCCGGCAACTATCTACGCCGCTAAACTTTCAATGGGCGTCGCGGCAAGTGGTTCGCCTCTTGTCGTTACCGGCATTGCTAGTCTGCGCACGACGATGCCACTGAACATAGATTGAACTAAAGGGATTCACGTGGACTTGCGGGATTTGAAGTACTTTGAAGTCATTGCTGAACTTGAGCACATGGGCAGAGCTGCCGAGCGCTTGCACAAGACTCAACCAGCTCTTACGAGTTGCGTTCGACGTCTGGAGGATGCGTGCGGGGCCACGCTGTTAGAAAAGGCCGGCCGAGGAATTCGGTTGACTACAGCGGGGCATACGCTATTGAAGTGGGCTCAACGGACTCGGTTTGACATCGAGAGCGCTCACCGCGAAATTGGAGACATTGGTCAGGGAGTATCGGGTCACGTCAAACTCGGAATTGTCCCTACTGCGGCGCAGTTTCTGTTGCCGCCCGCAGCACGGGACTTGCTTGCAGAAGCACCTGGTGTGACGATACAAACGACGGTCGCACTTGGCGACGTCCTTGCCCCGCTGCTGCGTAGCGGAGACATTGATCTTCTTGTCGGCACAGATGCCCCCAGCGAACCGGGACTCACTTCGCGTTTGTTGGCTGAAGACCAGCTTGTTGTGGCCGCGATTTCGAGTCATGAGTTGTTCTCGAGGCCTCGGGTAACACTGAGTGACCTCACAGACTACAAATGGGTATTGCAGCCGCAAGGTGCACCCATCCGCGATTGGTTGGACCAAACGTTCGACCGACACCATCTGCCACGCCCGATCGTCCAGGTAGAAAGCACGATGTTGCTGATGCTGCCCACGCTGATCGCTGAAACAGGCTTGCTGAGCTTCATCTCCCGATTGCACCTCCAGGAGGGCAGTTCTGGTGCAGGGCTGCGTGAAGTAAAGGTACGTGGTGCAACCATGCGCCGTCGGATGGTCGTCACTTACCGAGACAGCGGCTATGTTTCCCCAGCGGCTCAGCGACTGATCGCCTTGTTGGCCAAGCACGCCAGACTGCCAGTCGCCCAATAGGCAAAGTTAAATTTATAGGTTTGAAAAAAAGTTCGATTGGACGAATAGGAGAGTGAAGCGAATACTTGAGTCTTATAGAGGTGCGACTTTGACGCATCCGATCTTTAGGAGACATCAAGATGAATTCGTTCCGCAGCGTTCGCGCTTTTGGGGCCGCCGTAATCGGCGTCGGCCTGCTCGCTAGCCTCACCCCTGCCATCTCTTCCGCCGAGACGTACCCGGCACGCTCAATCAAGATCATCGTTCCATTTCCAGCCGGTGGTGGTCCCGACATGATTGCACGGGAAGTCGCGACGACCGTCACGAGTCAGCAAGGCTGGACCATCATCATCGACAACAAGCCTGGTTCAGGCGGAAACATCGGGATGGATGCGGCTGCCAAGGCGGCACCCGATGGATATACGCTGGTAATGGGGCAGACGTCGAACATGGCCATCAACCCATCGCTCTACGCCAAGCTGCCCTACAACCCGCAAAAAGACCTTGCCCCAGTCGGATTGGTCGCCAGTGCCCCCTTGGTCATTGCAGTTGCAAGCAACTCGCCCTACAAGACACTTTCTGACTTGTTGAATGCAGCCAAGGCTGATCCTGAAGGCATTAACTACGCGAGCTCAGGAAGCGGAACAGTTGCTCATTTGGCGACCGAGCAGCTCCAGCGCATTGCCAATGTCAAGTTGACACATGTTCCCTACAAGGGGGCTGCACAGGGCGCGACGGACCTGATTGGTGGACAGATTCAGATGTACATCTCGTCGGTTGTGACGCTCAGCGGCCACATCAAGAACGGAAAAATGCGAGCGCTTGCCGTGACGTCTGCCAAGCGTTCCGCCGACCTGCCTAACGTTCCTACCGTCGCGGAATCAGGCTTCAAGGGATTTGAGGCAGTGACTTGGTTCGGCCTCGCTGCGCCGGCTGGCGTATCCAAAGACAAATTGAGCAAGCTCAACGCTGCATTCAACAGGGCGCTCGAGACCCCTGACGTAAGAAAACGACTCACGGAGCAAGGCGCAGATGTTCTGGGTGGAACCCCTGAGCAGTTCGCTAGCTTAGTACGCGACGAAACAGGCCGCTGGGCCAAGGTCGTCAAAGAGTCCGGCGCCAAGGCCAACTGACTCCCTCCTTTTTCCTCCGGTAATGGCTACGCATCTGCCGTTTGCGGGGGAACGCCTGCCTTCTCACTTTTCTTGGAATTTGAATAATGAATAACGTACCTGACATCATCCGCGACTTCGACCGCGTGCCTTTGAACATCGTTCAGGAGGCATCACAGTTCCAGCCTGCCATCTTGGCTGATGTAGCCGGTCGGCGAGGTGCAATGCACGGTCGCATCAAGGCCTTGCGCCCCAACATGAAGCTGGCGGGAACAGCCTTTACAGTGGAAGTGCGCCCTGGCGACAACCTCATGATTCACGCAGCCATGGCAATGGCGAAGCCCGGCGATGTGCTTGTCATAGATGGCAAGGGGGACCAAACGTCCGCTTTGATGGGCACCATCATGATGACTGCCTGCAAACAGCTCGGAATCGCAGGTGTGGTCATTGATGGCGCTGCTCGCGACAGCCTGGAGATTGAGGAGATGGACTTCCCCGTCTTCTCCGTGGGAACCAATCCGAATGGACCGACCAAGATGGTTCCAGGTCGCATTGGCTGTCCTGTGTCCGTTGGTGGCGTCATGGTTCACCCTGGCGACTTCGTTATCGGTGACGCGGATGGGGTTGTGGTTGTCGAGCGCGAAAAAATTGAAGGGCTGCTTCCCGCTGCTGCAAAAAAGGTCAAAGACGAAGCGGCACGCATTGAGGCTATCAAGGGCGGAGACACGAACGCTAAGTGGTTGACATCGGCGCTGCGTGCAGCCGGCGTGCTCAAGGAAGGGGAAAGCCTGTGAGTACCATTGTCATTACGGCCGATGCAATTGCTCCCAGTGCCGTCGCGCTTCTCAAGGACTACGACCTGGTCTACACCGGCAAGACACCGACACCCGACGACATCGTCGCTCTGTGCAAACGCCACAATCCCGTCGCCATGGTCGTGCGATACGGCAAGGTGGGGGCTGCTGCAATGGACGCAGCTCCGGCCCTGCGGGTTATCTCCAAGCATGGCTCGGGAACCGACAACATCGACAAATTGGCTGCAAAGGAGCGGGGAATTGAAGTCGTCGCCGCAGTGGGTGCCAATGCGAATGCCGTTGCGGAGCATGCGTTTGCTCTGCTGCTAGCCTGCGCGAAGGCTATTCCTGCCGTTGATGCCCGGATGCATGCCGGACATTGGGAGAAAGCCACGCATTCGAGTGTCGAACTGTCCGGTCGCACGGTAGGCGTAGTGGGGTTGGGTGCCATCGGCCGTCGTTTCGCACGGATGGCAGAAGGTTTCGGAATGAACGTCGTCGCTTTCGACCCTTATGCTAAGGATGTACCCGACTACGTGACGCTCGTTGACTTGGAAGAATTGCTCAGCAGGTCCGACGCAATCTCGTTGCATTGCCCGCTCACCCAAGACAACGAAGGAATGCTGAATGCGACGACCCTCGAACGGTGCAAGAGAGGGGTCATCGTAGTCAACACCGCACGCGGCGGTCTGATTGACGAGCAGGCGCTCATGGATGCGGTCATTGGTGGACAGGTTCGTGCAGCAGGCCTCGATAGTTTTGCCGTGGAGCCCATGGCGCCAGGTCATCCGTTTCAATCCCAAAAGGGGTTCGTACTGAGCCCTCATGTGGGTTCGGTGACGTCGGATGCTTACATCAACATGGGCGAGTCGGCCGCCAGGAACGCACTTGCTGTTCTGGCGGGACATTTTCAAGCAGCGTAAGGACACTCCATGCAACGATGGAAGCATGCCCCGGACAGAAGCAACTGGGGCGAATTCGGAGCAGATGACCAACGCGGGCGCATGAATCTGGTTGACAGCAATAAAGTTCTCCAGGGAGTCGCCGAAGTCAGGTTCGGAAAGACCTTCTGCTTGTCGTTGCCCTTGGACGTGCCTGGTGGAATGACGATGAATCCCCGCCGCATGCCTGCGAAGACGTTCTCGACCCTTCGCGACGGCAAGAGCGCTGGCGCACAGGGGTTTTGCTGGTCTTACCTAGACGAGGACGAGACGCTAACGGATGTTGTTTGTGACGAAGTGCTTGTCATGAATACCCAATACTCGACTCAATGGGATAGCCTCGCGCACATGGGAAGCCGCTTCGACGCAGATGGCGATGGTCACCCCGAAGCTGTTTTCTACAACGGATTTCGCGCTGGCGTGGACATCTTTTCTTCTGCGGAAGACAAAAATGCTCCAACCGAATGGATGCGCTTTCCATCGCCTCGTGCGCAGGCACTGGGTATCGAGAACCTGGCAGAGCACGGTGTTCAGGGGCGTGGAGTGATGATCGACCTCGAGCATCACATTGGGCGTCGCCGTGAGGCCGTCGGCTATGACCGGCTGATGCGCATCCTTGAATCCGACCAAGTGGAAATTGAAGCGGGAGACATGGTGTGCATCCATACTGGATTCGCAGACACCTTGCTCGCAATGAATCGTCACCCCAATCTCAAGCAGCTCCACGAGACAGGTAGCGGCTTGGATGGCAACGACTCCAAGCTGCTCAATTGGATAGTTGATGTGCGCCTTGCGTGCTTGCTTGCTGACAACCCCGCCGTTGAGTTGGTCGTACCCCGACTGATGCAGCCAGCGCCGATCCGTGGTCCACGACTGCCACTGCATGAGCATTGCCTCTTCAAGAACGGAATACATCTCGGAGAGTTATGGCATCTCACACCGCTCGCGACATGGCTACGTCAGCATGGCCGCTCCCGTTTCCTTTTGACGGCTCCCCCCTTACGCCTGCCTGGTGCGGTGGGCTCACCAGCCACCCCCATCGCGACTGTGTAGTTAATTGAATTGCTGCCGAGTTTTTGCTCGGCCGCTGAGACGATATTGGGGATGCCTGTTGTCGCGACCGGTCCCCTTTTTCTATGGAGACAAAAATGAAACAGTGGATGAAGCCCGTCTTGGTAACAGCCAGCATGGTGATTGGGATGAGCGCAGCGCATGCGCAATGGCCCGACAAGCCTATCAAGTTGGTGGTCCCGTATCCGGCAGGGGGCGCAGCAGACAACACAGCTCGCATCATGGCTCAGCATCTTGGGGAGAGACTGAAGCAGCAAATCATTGTCGACAATCGTCCTGGCGCAAGTGGCACGATTGGAGCTGCCTATGTTGCAAAAGCGCCTGCTGACGGTTACACCCTTCTTTTGGATGCCACTTCATACGCGGTCAATCCGAGCCTGTTTCCAAAGCTTAGCTACGACCCTGCCAAAGATTTCGCGCCAGTCTCGCTCATCATGCAGGTCCCTCTCCTCATGCTAGTGCCAGCCAACTCTCCATATACCAGCGTCGCTAGCTTTGTGAAGGCAGCGAAGGAGAAGCCGGGAAAAATTACATTCGCATCTGCTGGAACCGGTGGCGCGCAGCATCTGGCAGCAGAACTGTTCGCTCAAAATGAGAAGATTTCGATGACACACATCCCTTACAAGGGCGGTGCACCGGCACTGACGGACCTGATAGGCGGTCAAGTCGACCTTATGTTCAGCGCTACCACTGCGAGCGGTACCTTCGTGAAGAGCGGCAAGCTCAAACCTTTGGCCATTACTTCGTCAAAACGACTTGACGGCTTTCCACAGGTTCCGACCGTTGCCGAGAGCGGCGTCAAGGGATTCGAGGTGAACGAATGGAATGGCCTCTTCGCACCCGCTGACACGCCTAAGCCCATCTTGGCCCGCCTTGAGGAAGAAACCCGCATCGTTGTTGCCAGCCCTGCGGTAGCAAGCCGCTTTGCCGAACTGGGTGTCCAAGGTGCTGGGTCCAGTTCGAAGGACTTTGCTGCCTTCGTAAAGTCTGAGACTGCGAAGTGGTCTAGTGTTATCAAGGCCGGAAGCATCAAGGTTGACTAACCAAGCATCGAACGTGAAGCAGCGAAATTCGCCTTAACGAACTTCAGGTGGGAGTTCCACAGTGAGTTGACAAGGCTAGTTCATAAGCTGTAGTGGCGTACTTCGTTCTGCACGTAGGGCCGATGTCGGCACCCGGTTTGAATCCTGTCGTTGGGCCGCCACCAGTCCTGGAGCTCGAATGACCGCTATGTAGCAGTGACGAATAGGTCACGAGGCAGCCAGGGGCAACAGCAATCGCTGCGCGGCAGGCATCTGCTGACGAAATCCGAACGATAGCAAAGGGTCGATAGCACCACTTCAGTACGCGCATTAGCAGTCACTTGGTGCTCATCAGACTCCGGCAACAGCATCAAGGTGCAGAGCAGAATTTCTCTACAGCTTTGGCGCAATGGCTGCATTGAGCAACAGCAGCCATGCGTGAACGACGGCAACTTGCCTGACGCCAGCACCGGTCTTTGAAGGTCGCCTGTCCTGAACGGCTGCCTCACAAGAGTCTTCTTGTGGGCAGCAGCCAGTTCGACTTGCTACCACTCAATCCTGGCGGTCCGCCTCTTGTCGTCAGTGCATGCCTATGAGTGACGTGACTGATAACGCAGCAGCCAAGAGATCAATTGAAAGGTCTTAGGGAAATTTCCTCCCTCGCGAAGAAATTCTCATTACCTGAATCAAGGTACATTGACTTCCCACAAATTATTACGCTTTGTGGAATGTTTTCATGTTAAATAGCCTGCGTGCACGCCTGATCGGTATCTGTGTAGCCATCACCACACTCTCACTGCTTGCCTTGGCGCTCTCCACCTTTTTCTCGGTGCGTAGCAGTACCGAGCGCTCGCTCGACGAGCGCATAAGCCAGCTCACGAAGCTGCATGCCAATGATCTGGCCGAGTGGGTGCGAGACAAGCAGCGCATCACCAGCTCGCTGCAGCAGGCAGTAGGTAAGCAGGAGCCCGTGCCCTTTTTATTGGCGGCCAAGCAGGCCGGCAATTTCGACGATACCTATTTCGTCTACGCCAGCGGTGCCCATGTGTTCTCCCACCCCATGCCAGAGAACTATGTCGGTACGGAGCGCCCCTGGTACAAGCAGGCCGTGCAGGCAGGCAAGCCCAGTGTGACACCTCCCTACATTGATGCCAGCACCGGCAAGCTGACGATCAGCTTCGTCGAGCCCGTAGGGCCGGCCGGCCAGTACGCCGCCGTGGTTGGCACGGACATGCATCTGGATACTGTGACGCGCAAGGTGAACTCCATCCACGCCACGGGCAAGAGCTTTGCCTTCCTGCTGGACGGGCAGTCCAACATCCTGGCCTATGCCAAGGCGGAACTGGTCATGAAGCCCTCCACCGGCATCGCGCCGCAGCTTGATGGCGGGCTGCTGCAGAAACTGGCCCAGGACGGTGGCAGTGCCGAAGTGGACGTGAATGGCGCAACGCAGCTGGTCTATGCGTCCCGGGTGGAGGGCACGCCCTGGTTGCTGGGCGTGGCCGTGGACAAGACCGAGGCTACTGCCGCCGCACGCCAGTTGCTGCAGATGGAGATGCTGATCGCGGCGCTTTGTGTGGTGGTGGCCGTGGCGCTGCTGTCGGCCAGCGTGAACCGCCTACTGCGCCGTCTCTTAGTCGTGCGCGATGCATTGGAGGATATTGCCTCGGGTGAAGGCGATCTAACGCGGCGCCTGGATACCGCGGGCAAGGACGAACTGACCCAGATCGCCACGGCATTCAATCATTTCACTGACAAGATCGCTGCCGTGTTGCTGCGCATCCGCCAATCCTCGGAGTCAGTGCGGATTGCCACCAGCGAGATCGCCAGCGGCAACCAAGACCTGTCCTCGCGCACCGAGCAGCAGGCCAGCTCGCTCGAAGAGACCGCTGCGGCTATGGAGCAGCTCACTGCCACTGTTCAGCAGAACGCGGCCAGCGCGCGCCAAGCCAGCGAGCTGGCGAGCAATGCCTCCGAAGTGGCCACACAAGGCGGCGCCGTGGTGGACCAGGTGGTGCAGACTATGGGCGGCATCGAGGCCTCGGCGCGCCGTATCGTGGACATCATCCAGGTCATCGACTCCATCGCCTTCCAGACCAACATCCTGGCGCTGAATGCGGCTGTGGAGGCCGCGCGCGCCGGCGAGCAGGGCCGCGGCTTTGCCGTGGTGGCGTCCGAGGTGCGCCAATTGGCGCAGCGTTCGGCCGAGGCCGCTAAGGAAATCAAGACGTTGATCGATGATTCCGTGAGCCAAGTCAGCACGGGCAGTCGCCTGGTGAATGCGGCGGGCACCACCATGCGGGAGGTGGTGGACAGTGTCAACCGCGTCACGGCCATCGTGGCCGAGATCAGCAATGCCAGCCAGGAGCAAAGCCGGGGCATTGCCGAGGTCGGCAGCGCCGTTACTCAGATGGACCAGAGCACGCAGCAGAACGCCGCGCTGGTGGAACAGGCCACAGCAGCGGCGCAGTCGTTGCAGCAGCAGGCGCACCAGTTGGCCGAAGTGGTGGCAGCCTTCAAGCTACAGGCCCACGATGCGAGCGAAGGCAGTGGTCTGTTGGCCGGTTCCGCGGTTGGCTCGCATCGCTTGATGTCCCCCGGAACCTCCCTACAGGCACAGACTAAAAACACGGTCGCTTCCCAAGGCCTCGAGAAGGATGAGGAGATCCTCTCTCAAATTTGATTGCTGATACGGCCGTCATCCGGCCCACTCGTGCATTTCATGGACATCAGGGAGCGTCCTGGAGAACGCTTGATCGGCTAGCGCCGTGAGTCGTCGGTACGGCACAATCAGCAGCCTCGACCTCAAAGCTATCCCTGCCAAGATTAGTAACAAGGAAGCGATGCTCCCCAGGGGGGCATCGTTTTTTATGGCCTAGCCTATGACAGGCGTGACCTCGTCACGCTCATGACCTTGACTGCTGATGGCTCGATGCAGCCATCAGCCGCAGCAATCGCTCCATACCAGGCATCGGTCGTCGAAGCTTAGATGACGGCAAATGGCCGTGAACAGTCCTTGGACGAAGGCTCCTACCGGCCAGAAGCAGACAGCTGCAGTGCGCCTCCGATCAACAGCTTCGGGTAGAGCAGCGACTGCAAGAATCTGCCAGAAGCCATCGCCCAGATTTAACCCAAAGCCTAAGTGCTGCTTAAATGCGGCGAGACGTGGATGATTTTCTAACTGGCCGGCTCGCTTTGTACGATCAATGCCCGCATAGATTCACCTGAAAGCGTCACTCGGCAGAAGAAAGGCATGAAATGTTGCGCGTGTTGGGCAAGGCATCGTCAATCAATGTACGCAAGGTACTCTGGGCCTGCGCCGAAATGGACATACCTTTTGAGCGAGAGGATTGGGGGTCAGGCTTCAAGTCGACCCATACGGTTGAATTCATGGCGCTCAATCCCAATGCCATGGTGCCGGTCATCCAGGATGGCGATTTTGTTTTATGGGAGTCGAACACCATCATTCGCTATCTGGCCAACCGCTATAGCGGCGCTGAGATTTACCCGCTCGATGCGCTGGCGAGGGCGCGAGTTGACCAATGGATGGACTGGCAGGCAACGGATCTCAACAAGTCCTGGAGCTATGCCTTCATGTCATTGGTTAGGCACTCTCCCGAGCACCAGGACAGCCATGCGCTGGCAACCGGCTGCCGGGAATGGTCGAAGCATATGGGGATCCTGGATCGGCAACTGGATTCGACCGGTGCCTACGTTTGCGGCGAGGCGTTCTCTCTTGCGGACATACCTGTTGGACTGTCAGTAAACCGGTGGTTTGAAACACCGCTGGCGCACCCGGACTATCCGGCGGTACGGGACTATTACGAGCGCTTAAGCCGTAGGCCGAGTTATCGTCTGTATGGCAGAAATGGAATGCCCTGAGAGGCTGGCTAACGGCCAGAAGTGGTCACTCAGTGCACAGTTGGCGCTTCGTCCTGCAAGACTAATGACGACCTTAGCTGCAGAGGTCACACGCGGTCTTACCTAGCGACGATTCTTTCAACGACGACTTTGAGGTTTTCAAGCACTTCCTCAAGTGGCTGGCCCATCTGTACGTGCACGATAGCGCCATCCACGGGCAGCGAAAGCGACTGGCCTGCAGAGACAGTGTGGTCGCCGAACAGCTCATCGCCGAACTCAAGTCCAGCGACCTACTGCTGATCGGCGCTCCCATGTACAACCTGAACGTGCCGACAGCACTGAAGAACTGGTTCGATCTGGTGGCCCGCGCCCGCGAGACCTTCCGCTACACAGAAACCTATCCGATGGGTCTGGTGGAAGGCGTCAGTGCCGTAGTCTTCAGCTCGCGCGGCGGCATTCACCTGGGGCAGATGACCGACGCTGTCACGCCCTATCTGCGCTCGGTGCTCGGCCTCATGGGCATCAACGAGGTGGAATTCGTCTACGCGGAAGGCATGGACATCCGCCCGCATGGCGTAGAACAAGGCATGGCCAACGCCCATGCGCAGATCACCGAACTTACGGCCTGAGCGAAATCCTCAACACCAACGCAAACAAAAAGCACTCCATCGGAGTGCTTTTTCACAGCAACGTGCGATAGTCACCCGACGCTACACAGCAGGCGTAGACAAGCAAAGCTCAAACGACAGCAACGGGTCGCATGCTGCCGCTGTTCAGCTCAAGCATGCGGTCACCTCCAAGCGGAATGGAGGACAACGATCGCCAGCACCCGTAGCCTAGAGATTTCCACCCAGAAGTGACCCACTAGCCCCCGGCGGGTCAGTTTTGCGTGGAAATTAACATCGCAAAGTCGTTTCGCATTGGCTATATGTGTGTCAGGCGCAAGCCCCGAAAGCCTCTTCCCAGGAAGGGGATGCACAACATCCTCGCACCAGCGTGTCCTTGTAAAGGGCGTTGGCGGTTTGGAGACTCACCCCCACTTCCCTAGCACATCGGATGATGAGGCTAGGCTCAATTTCATTGAAGAAAAAGGCAAGAATTGCATTTGCTTCTAGGTTTGACGCCGACAGTCTCCCATGCCTGAACGATGCGGCAACATCCTCCTCACTGACGATCTTGCCGTAGGGGACATTCATATGGTTTGCGATTAGCGAGGCTGCGCTCATATAGATCGACTCCTATCTACCACCGATTTTAACGACATTCGAATCGCCCCGGCCTTGACTGTCACCTCCATGGACAGAGTCTGATACGAGCCCTTGCCGGAGCCAAGAGGCGTTAACGCTCCAAGCATTCCAGATCAACCAAGCCTGTGACTGTCACGAGGTTTGCCGTAACAGAAAAGACGATGAGACCGATCAGTACGGTAAATATTTTTATCCAGCAAGGTGACCATGATTAAGGCACGAAAAAATGAAGGGTAGGGCACCATCGTAAATCTATGGAAATAGAATTTACCCTGGAAAACAAATGATTACTTGAATTTTCTGTTTTTTCAGGCATCAATAATGTCTCCATTTCAAAAAAGGGTCCAGCTGATGCTGGCGAATGTTATGGATGCTTCCTTAGCAAACACCATCAAAGGGCATGCTCCTTTGCGTGCTAGTCAAACGCTTCGCTCTGCACTAAGGATGCGAGGAAAGAGTGTCGGCAGCATCACATATTTCTACAGTGCAAAGAACGACCAGGACGTTGTCTTTAGCAGTGATTTGGAATTCGCGCATGGTTTGTTGCTTGAAGCAGACGAGACCGTCAAGAGTTACGACGTCGATCCCGATCGAGTGATTGCCTTCATTGAAGGCAAGGGATATCTTGGGTCCAAACCCGATGCGATCGTAAAGCTCTGGTCAGGGCGAACACGCTATGTTGAAGTGAAGTATTTGGAGGATCAACGCCGCAAGCGCGCAGTGCTTCAGGCCGAAATCCAAAAGCGTGTCGCCGACTCGGTGAATGCAGACTGGTGCTGGTTCAGCGAAAAAGACGTGCAAGCTAAAAATAGATTGCTCCATGACTGGTTGCACATCGCACCGGTTCTCGCTCAGTCGAGGGTAGAAGTGAAATCCCGTTGGGAGCACCTCATGAAATGGGTGCTTGAGGCAAGCCGCGAAGCAACCACACTTGGTAATCTGAAAAGATGCACTCACGATCCATGGGAACTTGTGTTTTCAACGACAGTCCTGCTTGTACAGCTTGGCAAACTGCGCAGCGACTTGGAAATGCGACCGCTAAGTGCAGAAACGATGATCGCACCTCGAGATGTTATCTATGCCTAATCGCAAAATCGCCCCCGAGCTTTTGGATTATTCGCAGTGGCCGGGTGTGAATGTGCTGTTGCTGTCTGAATCAGAAGCGATTCGATTCAATCGTCTCGAAGCGGCCGTGAAGGCGGCGTGCGATGGTGTCAAGAGTGCAGAGATAAACCGCCAATTCGGAATCAAACGAAGCCTGCTTCATTACTATCTTGTGAAATGCACTTCAGAGCATAGTGACGGTCGCGCGAAGGGATTCCGCGCATTGGTGCCTGAAACCAAGCGAGACGGCTACGTTCGAAGCCTCGAACCCCAGCCAGGCATCGATGGTTCTGGTTTAGCAGGCGCATTTACTTATTTGTTGAATCAATATCCCTCCGTAAAAGATTGGCTGATCCACCGGCTAAAGCCGGATGATGGAACCAAAATTCAGTCCGCAGGGCTAAATTCTTCGGCTATTCACCAGGAGTTCCTCACCAAGCTGCGCAAGGCCGGGCATTGCCCTGACCAATATCCATTCACGACGTCTCGCCACGGTTACGAGGCGCTTTGTGCGTATATCAAAAAGCGCATAAACGGCGGCGATGACCACGCAGCAAGGTCAAAATTTGGCGATCAAGCAACTGAAGGTCTTAGCCGTAATTCAGGCAAGATAGCCATCTTCAGACCGTTGGTTGCCTACGAGCGCACAGCCTATGATGAATACCAATTTCCGGATATTTCAACGATAACCATAGAAATAGCGGATGAGGAAATTGAAGTACCGCTCAAACGCGGATATTTTTGTCCGATCGTCGATTTCAAAACAACGGCCATACTGGGTTACTCTTGGTCTATCGCTAATCGTTTTCGCACCCTTGATTTTTTGCAGGCATTCGAATTCGCGATTCACCCGCCACCATGCATAGAGCACGAAGCCTTTATAGATCTCGCACAACTTCCAGACGAAGGGTTCCCGGCAGCTGTAATTCCAGCTGCAAACGGACGGCGTGTGTGTTCCCTCTGCGTCGACAACCACTTAACTCATTTAGCGAACGCTGTGGTTACAGACTTTCGAAAACGCACGGGTGTCACCATCAGTTATGGCAAGGTCCATAGCTGGATTGAGCGGAATGTGGTTGAAGGAATCTTCGCGGAGTTTCAGAATGCGCTCAAACGAATTTCATCAACCACGGGAAGCGGGCCGAACGATCCAGTGGTGCGCGATCCAGTGGAGAAGGCGGTCCGTTACAAGATTCGTGCTGCTGACATCAAGGCGCTGCTCGACAAACTTGTCACAAGACACAACGCACGCAGAATGCACGCACTCATGATGGCGACCCCGAACGAAGCCATCGCTGCAGACTGGGCGGAAAGTAGCCGTCTCCAAATCGTCCCACGCTACCCAACCTGCTTTGTGAGCAACCCATGTATCGCAGTCGAGGTCGAATGGCCAACGGTGCGCGGCATTCGAGCAAAGGGCCGTACCCCGTACATCCAGCTTGACGAAGTCCAGTACACAAACGATATCCTGAGGCAGAGTTGGAGCTTGGTTGGTCAGAAGCTGATGGTGCAAATCCGAGGCGACTACCGCACCGTGCATGCTTTTCGCGCGGATGGAACAGAATTTGGAATTCTTCACGTGAGCGGTGTTTGGGCACTTTCCCCCCACACCCGCGAGACTCGCAAGGAAATCAACAGGCTTTACCGCAATGGCGTGTTCATCGATCGATCGCTTGACCCCGTCGCGCATTACCAGCGGTATCTAGCCGGAATCGTGCTAAAGAAGACCCGTGGGAAGAAGCATCCAAAAATCACGCGGGAAGCCGGAAAACTCGCTCGAACGATGGACGTGCCAGGAAGCGTCAACGATCCTGCCGAATATCGGTACGTTTACAAAGCATCTTCTCCGCCCGAGCCTACGACGGTGAAGCCGCGCGGTCGGCGTGCATTCTTCTCGCCATCACCGCGATAAGCGCTTGCGATGGAGCCGACAATGCGAGCAAGTACTGCGAAGTCCCCGGGCTCTAACGGAACGCGGCATAGTCAAGAAACTGCGAAAAATAGCCAGAGATGCGACATCGAAGAGGCTGTCGCTGAAATTGAGCAGCTCCGACAGGAAAGATTTTCCTCCGCAAATCTTGACGCGGACAACTCTCGACGAATGCTCGCAGCTTCTCATCCCATGCTTGAGCAGTGCTACTTCATCGAGACCGACGGGACGAGCGCGTTCTATGAGATCGTCTGCGATCATGCGATAGCTCGCAAGAGCGGCCTATACATAACTGGTGAATTTCGTGTGGGCAAGACCACCTCAATAGAAAACACCATGTTACGGCTCAAGGAGGACATGCCATGGCTCGCCGTCTTGTATCACTCTGCAAAGCGACAGCATGGTCAATCCAAGAAAGCCCTGTGCGACGACATGCTTCGATCCTTCAGGTGCCCAACCTCAACTTATCAGAATTCAGCCGATCTCCTTGCACGATTCTTGATGGCCCAGGCGGTTCAAGCGGGCAGTAAATCCTGTCTCCTTTTTGTTGACGAAGCACAAATGTTGACGGTCATGCAAATGCGGTACCTGCTCGAAATCTGGAATGAAATGCGTCAAGAGGGAATCATCCTCGTTACTGTTATGGTGGGGCAGGAGGGTCTTAACTCTCTCAAGAAATTAACTTCCGAAGAAGACCATGGAGCCGTCGTGGCCCGATTTTTTGTAAAAAAATATGTGCTTGGAGGTTTGCACACCGTAAAGGATTTGAAAAATTACTTGGCAGCATACGATACGAAACTAACCTTCCCGGTTGGCTCAAACTGGTCGTACTCACGCTTCTTCTGCAAGAAGGCATTTGACGCTGGTTGGAGATTGGAAAGTGAAGCTGATCGTCTCTGGAAATCTTTAATTAAATGCAGTAGGGCCGAGTCAAATATGCTCCTTTATGCCGGCTTCCGGCTGGCATTCGTGAACGATTCAATCCATTCCTTTTTGCTCGATGCGATGGTGATAGATAAAGGATCTTTCAAGGGCTCAGACGGACTCTGGGGGGAAGCCACGTCGGCTGCAGCGGAAGGCGATCTTTTCATCGGAGATGGTAATGGTTGAGCTTCCGTGGAGCATGACCTGGGTCGTCAAGGGCTGCGCCAAGTATGAAAGCGACTGGATTGCGTTGCATCGATTCCTTTGGATGAATGCCATCAGCGGGCAAGACCTCTGGCGCGCATTGACGGGTCGAAAAAAGCGGGATGTTTCACTGCCTTCTAGCAGAACTTTTCCGGCTCAATACATAGAGCTGATCACGGAAATAAGCGTTACGAACGATTTTGCGAAACACTTTCACGCTCGGTCACTAAGCAACTGTTTTGGTCCGAACAGTGGCAGGGAAATGTTGGCTGTAAAAGGTATCCGCTTTTGTCCGTCATGCCTTCGGGAATGTTTCCACTCCCCGCTCTTTCAACTCGAAACCGTCAGGAAATGCCCTGTTCATGGGTGTGAGCTACTAGATGCTTGCGAGCACTGTGGTGCAAAAATCGGGATGCCCGAATTTGAACCGCGGTGGTTCGATTTTCCCCTCGCGTGCCAGCACTGTCACCAGCCTTTTTGCGGCTCACACTTTGCAGACAAAGCATTGGGGGGCTTTGTTGCGGGCGAAGAGACGTTCATGAGCATCGAAGAGTGGCTGCAACAACTTCGATCAGTGCAGTTTCTACGCACCGCTGAATTGGGAGGAGAACCGTGGAGCCCGCGTGACTATAAGACCATATGCGACTGCCTAGTGTACCTAGCCACCGACGCCTCGAAAGCCGAGTCATGGCTGGACATCAATTTCCCGTGCACGGTCAGTAACATCCACAATGAGGAAGAGCGCTCCGGGACGTGGGTGTTCGCCCGGCAGAATCGATACGTCCCGCTGAACCATGACTTGGATGCCGCTTGCGGAATCGCCAAATCTGTCAATCGTTACCTGTCGAGGCGGGTAAAGGCGATTTGCGGGCATCGCAGAACGGCGCACTTGCCTTGGCAAAATGCGCTACGCCCTTTTCAGCCTGTGCAGCCGATACTGATTATGTCTCCGGGTGATTGCCCCTGTTGCGCTCTCCTCGATCAATGGCGAGCTTACGCGGGCAAATTGATTGCGCTCCGAAACCTCGCCCGCCACTTTGGAAAGCCTGTCTATGAGGTGGGCCTAAACGACTTCAGGATACCTTTTTCGCTTGAGCCAACAGTATGTGCCGAGGCGCTGATTTCCTCCTTTACCTGGTTCACGAACTCTTTAACTAGGCTGCTGCTGCAGATCTCAGGGCAGGGGACTCAGCTGTGGTACGCCGAGGAGGACAGGCTTTGTGAATTCATGTGCCAGAGCAAGGCGCTCTCCCTAGACGTATATCGCTTCGATATACGCCCACACTGGTACGTGATCTCAGTGCAGGGGGAGGAGGTTGGTCTCGCGTATTCGCTCCGACATGCGTTCGATTCGCTTCGTGCATGCCAAGCCCTGTATCACAAAGGCAGCCTTTGGCAGGTCGATGGATTTGAAACACACCGTCGCTCTCTCAGAATCCGCGATGACGATTGGTATGTCTCGATGTCCGAGTACTTACATACTAGGCAAAGGTCTCATTCGTGGGCATCCATTCCAACGCCGATCCCCGCAATATACGGGTTCGAGGAGTGACCCGTTGTGCCGAAGCCCTGCAATTCATCGGTTAGTAGCGGCGGAGCTCCTGCAGTCAATACCATCTACGTTGGAGCCACTCTGCACTTAAATTTTTGAATGTAAGCCCACGCAGTGGGATTTTGTCTGTCCTTGACTCCTCCGGTGTTGCCAAGTAGTAGTGTCATCGACCGATGACCAATGACCGTCGAGTGCAAAAGCTAATGATCGCTAGGCTGCATCGATAGCTAGTGACTTTGTGTTGTTGTACAACGTTTTACCTCGCGTTTGTATAACGATTTACCTCACCCACCTTCAGCAGTCTTTCACGCAAACGGTGTGCGATACGATTAAACATAATATACATCGTATCTAGTAGAAAAGCTCTAAAAATAGGAGCGCTAGAGCTCCAGTTTTCAAGGCTTTCAGTAGTCCCATGGGACTACGTTTTTACCTCTTCCTCTTAACCAATTCCGCGAGAGTTACAAATAGCTCCCGTTGACGCACGGTTCGGACTCTAAGGACTTCGCTGCCAACTGTCAAACATTTTTGTTTGACCCGTCATCTTTTTCCGGCATCGGCGCTGCGTCCGCTGCTACAAAGTCGCAAGCACTGGACACGTTCCGAGCCCCCGCAGGAGCCGCACGGCATCCAGTCTGAATCCACCATGGAATCGTTCACATTGTCGACGTCTCCACATCCAACTGGACACGTTTGTGGATCAAACCCATGGCTGCAAGAACCATCGTCACGCAGCATCTGCACGGTCTTCGCTCGTTGAGCAGGCGTTGTGTAGCCGTGTTGAACAGCGATCTCGATGGCGCGATCGAGCTGCAGCTCGGGCACCTGCAGCAGCGCCAGGTCGATGCTGGCCCCCACGCGTAGCTCGTAGGTCTCGTACACCTGGCCACAGCCTTGATTGGCAGCGTCCGACAAGGCTGCGCACTTCGCTGCCCAGTCGTTTTCCGAGAAGACTTGCGCCTCGCGAGCTGGTGCCACTTCGAGCGCTACGACGCTTGGAGACGTAGTAGTAGTTCTTTGTATAGAAGACCCTTGTATATAAAGTGCAGGAAACGGCAAATCCAGTTTGCAGGTTTCGGCAGACGTTTTGGGCTCAAGTTTGCAGGTTTCGGCAGCCAATTGAGGCTCCAGTTTGCAGGTTTCGGCAAGTGGTTTCGGGGCTTGCTTGATGACTTGGCCAAGCCATTGGCCATCGACGTAATCGAGTAGCCCATCCAGGACGGCCTGCCTCTCGTCATTGGTGATGGGGCGACCTGGGCATTGCGTGGGCAAGGCCCCGCCAGATCCGCCGCAGTTCCTGCACTGGGTACGATCGTGGCCGATGCTGTGGAGTGAAAAAACAGCGGCCCGTGGCACTGGCCGGTCGGAGTCCATCATGGTGCGATCAATGTGCTCAAGCTCGGCAATGACGGCTGGGCAGACCGGCATCAATCCATTGCCTGGTGGCCAGCGCTGCAGCCACATGACCTGATCCGGGTATTTGAGGCCGAGCTTGGCGTGGCGCCAGGTCAAGCTGCCCTCGGCAAAAGCACTGAGCACGTTCCATCGGTGCCGCAGCCGAAACCAGAAGCTACGCGATTTCCATAGCTCTAGGCGCTTGTCTGGCGCGGTGTTGTCGCCAATCTCGTAATCAGTTGAGCAGGTGGATTTCATATCAAACCATCTTCAATGCGGGATTGCTGGGGGGGATGGGCTGCACCCACCGGCCTGGGCTGGTGAGGACAACACAGGACAGATGGGCCACTACCGTGCCGCGGCTGTGGATCTCATAGCGGATGATGTTTGTGCGGTTTGCGGCTGGCAGGTGCCAGCCACACTTGATGACCTCCCGCTGGGTCTTGGTGCTTAGCTCGTCGACGGTGAGATCCTCGTGGCCGTCCTCTCGGTCGCCATAGCGTGCGTACTCCTTGAATATCTTGGGCGATATCAGGGCCATGCCCTCCTCCACGAAGTGAATCGCCGCGCCGGTCTCATTGAACTTGAGCTCGCGATTGACCAGGCCCATTTGCACCCACTGCATGAAAGCCAATGCCAAGGGGCTTGGCTCGGGTGGCGGCTTGTCTGGGTTTGCGTCGATGTCGGGCAGCGGCTGCAGCAGAAGAACCGGCCCTGGTGTTGCTGCGGCCGCCGGCGGCGGACTTGCATTGACGGTGCGTCCCTTGAGTACGGGCAGGTCATCGAGCTCGTCCAGCTCAGCGGCCATGCGCTTGAACTCGGCACTCACGCTTTGAGAGCGCGGCACTTGGTCATGACGTAGCTCTTGGGCGGGATTCTTAGGCGCGTTTGGCGCTGGCGGCGGCGCAGCTGCTGCAGGTTTGACAGAAGGCGGCCTTGCGGCCGCAGTTGCGGCAGCTTGGGGCGGCTGGTGCAAGGTGGCGGGCTGAGGAGGCGCAGCTGGTGGTGGTGGCACCGCTGCGGCATCTTGGAATGGTTGCTCCAAGGGCGCTGCGCCCTTCTCTGCCGGCTGCGGGTTCCTTGCCGGCTTGTTCTTTTTGCCAGGTCTGTCCGATGCTGTTGCAGATTCGGATGGATCGAGGAAGTAGCTGCCCTCGCTGTCGCCCAGCAAATAGGCGGCTTCGCCGTTGTCGAGGCTATCGTAGTCCAGCTTCAATGGTGTGGGCACGCCAGATCTCGATGCTGTCCCAGCTTCAAACTCGTCGTAGGCTGTATCAGCTTGGGTCTGATGCACTGGCGCCGTAGGCGCCCCAACTGCCAAGACTGCCGCAGTTTGGGATGGAGTTTCTGGCGCAGTGGTCTTGGCTGCTGCCGCAGTGGTTGCCGCAGGCCTGGGCTTTGCAGCAGCATTCGGCGGCTTGGTGAAAGTGGGCTCCCGCATGATGGCGGCATGCTTTTTAGCTTCTGCCGCATCCTGGAGCCGTTGCTTCGCAGGCTTTGCCGCAACCTGGGATGGTTGGGCTGAGGATGCCGCAGCTGCTGGTGCAATGGCATCGATTGCTGCCGCAGATTCCGATGCACTGAGAGCTGCAGCAGCTTGATGTTCGTCTTGCCCTGCTCCATCCTTGCGACGGTCGCGGATCTCCAGCCGCCCGCGCATGGCGGCCGGGTACTTGCTCTCGTGGTTGAACAGCTTGGCCAGAGGGAACTTGAGCATTGCAAAGTCATGCATGTAGGCCCCCTGCTCTGACCCATCCTCGGCGTAACCGTGCACTGTGACATGCCAGACGGCCTGGCCGCTGGCCGGGTTCAGCTCGATCGCGCCGTAGTCCTGCCAGGTGTCGAACAGCCGGTCGTTCTTTGCGTTGCCAGGCACGCTTTCATCGGGCTCGTTTGCTTGGATGTGCTCTCGTACGGTATCGGCGAGGCGCTTGGCCACGAACCAGATCGCCCCCTCGAACACCCAACCTGCCGCACCATTGCGGTTCAGGGGGAGCTGTGTGCCAGCATGGAGCATGGTCCTCATGGATTGCATCAGCAGCTCGATGAGAGGCACGGCCTTGGCCGTGGCGAAGCGGGCCTTGGAGCCTTTTTGCAAGGCGCGCTGCGTGGACAGCTGGTCGGCCCGCTTGACGATCTTGGCGACGAGACTGTCCTTGTCCTGGCCGGTGAGGTATTGCTCCAGGGCATCCAAGGCGGTGGGCGTGTGCGCCAGGAATCGCAGCGCACTTTCTGGCGCAATGCGGGGTAGCAGCAGCTGGGCCAGCTTGGCATGGGCGCTGTAATCGCGCTGCCCCTTGGGCGCAAAGTCCACTAGGTACTCGGCAGTGCGTTGGCCAGCGATCTGAGACAGGCTTCCGCCTGCAGGTGCCCAACGGATTGGATCGTTCTCGCCGACTGGACGCCACGCGATACGCAGGTCGGTCATGGGCTTGGCGATGTCGTGCAGCAAAGCGCAGAAGAACACCACATAGGTCCACTGATCGCGCTGGGCGTCAACGATCTCGATCTGGCTTCCGCCTGGCAGCAGATGGGCATTGCGCCAGGTCATGGCCGCGAGCAGCATCTCGATGGTGTGCGACAGCAGGCCGCCGGCGTGGGCGTGGTGGTGCGCTTCAGAGGCTGGCATGAGCTGCACGAACTCGGCGTACCGCCGAATCGCCGGCAGCAGGTCCCGCTCCCAAATGGCCTGGGACTGGTGCGACTGGCTCCAGATCTGGGTGATAGCCCGCTCTGCGCGGACCGTGGCCAGCAGCTGCTGGGCATTGAGCACGCGCAACCATCCGGGCTCACTGCCCGCGATGTGGATCTCGTCTGGTTTGAGTGGCAGATCTTGAGCGCCCGTCGATACTGGCGCGTCGGGCAGCGGCAGCGGGCCTGCAGGCGCAGACTGCACGGGCTTGGCCTTGCTCCAGGGCACCATGGCAAGCAACTTTGAAGCAATACTCTTCACGCGCACTCCTCTTGGAGCAGGATTCGAGCGAAGTGCTGGGCACGCGCTGACTTGCCATCGGTGGGTGTCCAGATAGACAGCTCCTCCCCAGGCTGCCCCAGCGCGAGAAAGTCCATGAAACTCTGCTGCAGCGGGTTCCATTTGATGCGTGAGGCGATGCCGTCGCGGCCCCAATCGCCGCATGTGTGCACGAATGACTGCGCCACGACTCGCATGACGAAGCCGTGCCAGTTCTTCTCTTGCTGAGGTTTGGGCACATGCGGCATCTTGGGATGGTCAGCAACCAGCTGCAGCAGGATTGAGCGCACGCAGAAGATTGGATCAAGCTCCTCTTCCAGATACTGCTCCAGCCCCTCAAAGCGGCCTAACCAACGCATGAGCGGGTTCGTTTTACTGGCAAGGCCAAGCAGTTGCAGGCTGTCTGCGATAGCGAATATCGAGCAACCACGATCAAGCGGATCTCGGCCTAGAAATGGTGGATCACTGTTGGCTCTCTGCTGGATGTGCTGACTATGTAGGTGCGGTGCGCGGGCGAGGTCGTCCATGGGGCGCAACCGTACCTAGTGCGCCCTCACCTGTCAGCGCGAAACCCTGCGGTGACGACCGGAGGCTTTTCGCTTGAAACTTCGCCTTGGATATGTTATCTCGGTAACAAATGACTACAACTTAGAGGATGCATCTACTCGCTCGAAGAGCGGGATCGCAGAGTCTTGTTTACGGCATATCGGGCGTCGGCGCCGGCAGCGAGGACCTAATTTGAGCGAGACTATAGGCTTCTCGACAAGCAAATAATAAATGTGGGGGATGGATGACTAATAAGGACAACACACAGTACTTCGGAAGCAATGTGTCAAAAGACACCTTAGGCGAGCAGATTCTTTACATCGTGGGTAATGGGTTCGATTTGCACCATGGGATTCGCTCCTCGTACTATGCTTTCGGAGCCTACCTGAAGGCTGTTGACGGTGCGACCTATGATGAGCTAGAGCGATATTTTTCTGTTGACGAGCAGTTCTGGGGCGAATTCGAAGCACAGTTGGCTAATCTCGATACTGATTCGCTTTTAGACGACGCCTCGACATTCTTGGCCGGCTACGGGGACGAGGATTGGAGCGACTCTGGCCATCACGACTATGAGTTTGAATTAACACGAGTCGTTAAAGCAATATCTTCGACACTCCGTCAAAGGTTTGCTGAATGGGTGCGCCAAATTGCTATTCCTACTCCTACCGAGGTTGCCACCAAGCTCTTGCCAATTCGGAAAGACGCGCGTTATCTCACGTTTAACTATACAGATACACTCCAGCGTGTGTATGGCATTGCGGAGTCGAACGTTTTCCACATACATGGTGCTGCGGGAAGGATAAACGATCGGTTGGTGCTTGGGCATGGGTGGAAGCGAGGCCTCGTGGACTCATTGAATTTCGGCGCTGACCCAGAATCAATGGATACCCGTGTCATGAATGGCAACGAAATCGTCGATAACTACTTCACTGAAACGTTCAAACCTACGGCAAGCGTGATCGAGGAAAATCAGCCGTTCTTCCAGAGTCTTCAGGGTCTCAAGAAGATTTACATCATGGGCCATTCGTTATCGAACGTGGATTTACCTTACCTCGAAGAGCTCTGCCGCCATATCGATGCCAAAGATGTGCAGTGGCAAGTAAGCTTCCACGAAAATTCAAGTGACGCAGAAGCTTCAATGCACAGCATCGGAGTGAATAGTGAGAAAGTGCTCTTTGTGCCACTTACCAAACCAAATATGTGGGTATGCACATGAATTCACTATCTCAGATCCCGTCGATAAGCTGGCTCGACAGTCAAGGATCAGAGGGAGTCGAAAGCGATGCCCACGTTGGTGCAGCGCTTAATTGGCTTGCCTCTTCATCAGGAGATGCAGCAGCATTCTTCGATCGATTGCGTGCTGCTCAAGCTCGATACCGTGCGATTACGGCTGAGGCGAGCTTCCTAGGAAAGGACCCATCGTGGTCAGATCTTGGACCAGATATCGTTGCCGCTTACCTGGCCCAAGGAAAATCACTGCTCGACGATCGACGCACGTACGACTTCGCGCTCGTGTCGCATGTTGCTCCCTGGCTGAAGCAACTCGGAATGAATATAGAAGCTCTAAAGCGGGTTGATGGTGCAGTAGGCAGGGCGCTTCGAATGCTCCGAAATAAGGAAGTGCTCCCGGATACCGCAATATTCGAATTGGTAATGGCAAGCAATTACGCTGCTGCTGGGTATGACGTAACCTTTATCGAGGAAGGCTCTGGGAAGACACCAGACCTAAAGCTGTCAGGTGGTGAGTCCAGTGTAGAGGTATTCGTTGAACTCAAACGGTTACAGCGTGGGTCCTACGAAATAGAGGAGCAGCGCCGCCACGTTGAGATCTTCAGTCGACTTGATGTACTGTTGAATAAGTTAGGTCTGTCCGTTGACATTGACGTCACCTACGAGAAGGTGTTATCTGACGTGCCCGTCGATTACCTACTCCAACGTATGAATCGTGCTTTAGAAAATCAGATCATTCTCCCCAATGGTTATCCATGGAAGGATGAGTACGGTAGAGGAATTATTCGCCCAGCAAACGTGGATGCGGTTCGCCATGACATTAGGAATAGCTATTTGTATTTCGGGATGAAGCTGGCGCGGTTGCTTTCGGGGCGTGCAGTGTCCGATAACCACTATCACCTTTCCGCCGAGGCATCACCGAGCCCTAAAGATCCACGATATATCGATCGCATAAAGTACGGTTCAGTTGTTACTTGGAAGTGTATTGCACAGGCGTCGATAGAAAGAAAAGCCAAATATGTAATGAGTAAGTTGGCTCAGGCAGATCGGCAAATAGAAGGTCACGGGCGGGGGGTTATCCATATAGCTATGGATGTTGAACTCGATAGCGATGCCTCTGATCTTAGGCGACAACGGAACTCTGCTTCACTATGTAGTTTTCAGCTAGAGTCGCAAACAATTATTGTTCACCTTCACTACTTTGTCCCACGTCAATCGGAGAACCACTCCTGGCTATCAGACGAAACGGTCGACACATTTAGCCGATTGGAGGAGCCACAGGAACCTTTCCGCGCCTTCCCTTGCTCAACTAAGCTCGACAATGGACTGCCAGCTTGGCGTCAAAAATTACGGCCGTAGACGATTGGTGTGCTAAGGCCCTTTGCGGTTTCTGGAGATCCGGCCCTCCCATGGGCGGGATCTCCGGCTAGTTGCCCGTACAGCCCTTTTCCAGTACCAGTAAATCCTTTGCGCATGCTCCGATTTTGAGGAGCATGCGCGCCCTTTGGGTAGGTCCAGTAGCCTGTAATGCCGTTTTTCCTGTAACCGATCGGCCCCTGCCGCTCGCCACCCTTAGCGCCCTTAAGTTAACAGCCATTTATTTTCATATTTGTCAAGCGTAAACCGTTAGGTATGTAACGCACGGTTTACGCTGGTGAATAGAGTGTAGGTCTTAGAAGATTCGGCCCGGTGACTGACGCAGTGCGTCATCTTTCCTGGGCCACAGATCCTCACGCACACCCTCTTCATGGTTGTGGCCCAGGCTCTTTTTTGGAGTTCCTACGGTCCATGACCCGCATGCCCAGATTCTTTGCCAGCATGGCTTTGCTGGCCATGGCCTGCTCAGCCCAGGCCACCCCTCAACTTGTCGACGGAAACAAGCGTCTGCAGTTGGGCCGCTACACCACCG
The DNA here is from genome assembly GCF_001010305.1 of Comamonas sp. E6. NCBI lineage: Bacteria > Pseudomonadati > Pseudomonadota > Betaproteobacteria > Burkholderiales > Comamonadaceae > Comamonas > Comamonas sp. E6. The sequence goes on along the minus strand of NZ_BBXH01000027.1, from coordinate 56,763 downwards.
CTGAAGCTCAGCCTCAGTTGAACCTGAATGAGCCGCTCGCCCTCGTGGCTCAGCTCACATTCCCGCGCGAACAGGTGACGACCGTTGGCGAAGCCATCGAGTACACGCTGCTTCGCACGGGCTATGCCCTGGTGGATTCCCAGTCACTGACTTCCGATGCGCGGCGTTTTCTCGGTCTGCCGCTGCCGGAGGCTCAGCGCACGCTGGGCCCCTTTTCTGTTCAAGACGTTCTGAATGTGCTGGTGGGCACAGCATGGCGCTGGCATACCGACCACATCACTCGCCGGGTGTGGTTCACCCTGGCCAACGCACCCAAGCCTCGCCGCCTGGAGCCCATCGTCAGCCCTAGCACTACGCCTCATCCGAAGGCGTCCGCCAAGGAGTGAGCATGTCGGAACAAAGCACTGTCGATGCAGACGTACAAGTGACTGAGCCAAGCGTGCCACCGCCGCCGCCTCCCAATGTGGCCGAATTGCCGCCAGCGGTGACACCGGCGGTTCCTGTGGCCCCTGAGGTCACAGGCGTCGATGATTCAGCTGTCGATCATTCTTGGTTGAACGAGCTTGAGGCTGCCGCTCCACTCAATGCTGCCACCGCAACTGCGGCGGCAGCTGCTGCGCCTGTAGAGGCTGAAAAACGGCCAGGATTCCTCGCCCGCGCGTTTGGTCGCGCACCGGCTGCAGCAAAGCCACGCAAGGCCGAGGTGCCTGTGAGTGTTGAGTCCAGCGATATCCCCTCTCGACGCAAGCCGACGAACCCATGGGTGCTGCGCACAGTCGGCATTGCGGGTGTCGTGGGGATACTGGCAGTGGGGTACCTTCAATATGGGCAGAAACGTCTACCAGCACTGGATCTGCTTGGCTCATCGCTTCCAGAGGCCGGCCTAGTGACACCGCAGCCTGCTTTCGATGCTTCCGAGTTCGATCCGCGCCTAGCTGACACTTCCCCGCTGTCCCTTGCGCCCTTGGTTGATGCGGCACCTATCGGCGGAGCACCAGCTGGCGACGCGGACCCAATCCCCGTGGGCATGCAGCCAGAATTCGATCCAGAGGCGGTTATGCGGCAGTCTGCAGCTGATGCAGGCGTTGCCAGCATGGGGGACGCGGGCGCTGTGCCTCAAGCCGTGGCCAACGTGGCCCTCCAGCGAAATGAGGCCGCTGCAGCAGCACCGGCTGGTAGTGCCCCTATTACTGCCGCACCAGCGCCGACTATGGCCGTGGCCCCCACGGCAGTGGCGACTGCAACACCAGTCGGCGTCGACCCCCAGGTGCTTGATCGCATGAAGCGCATGGAAGACATGATGTTGCTGATGTCCCAGCAGATGGCGGCGATGCAGCAGGCCAACGCGCTTGCTGGCAAGACCTCTGCGGCACCGGCTCCCGCTCCTGCGGTAGCGCCTGCAGCGGCTCCGGCAGCCGCACAGGCCGCCCCCGTCGAGCAGCCGTCGCCGCGCCCAGCGCCCAAGCGCGTAATGGTGAAGGCGAAGCCGGCGACTCCCCGCCAAGCATCAAAGGTCGTTGCCGTGAAGCCAGCTGCAGCTCCTGCAGGTGCCCAGCTTGTGTCCGTCGATATGTGGAACGGCGAGCCTTCGGTCGTGGTCGCGTCGGGCGTGCCCGGTGATCGCCGCGTGCGTGTCTTGCGCCCAGGTGATGTGGTCAATGGTCTGTCGCTCAAGTCGGCAGATCCTGTGTCTCGCACAGCCACATTCGTGGCTCCAGGCAGCCAAGGCCTGACCCTTTCAGTGAGCAATGGAGGCTGATTCATGAAAAAAACTGCCTTTATTGCCACCGTGGTCGCATTGCAGCTGAGCACGGGCGCCCTTGCGCAGCTGCGCACTGGCCGCACTGCAGAAGCGAGCTCGCTGCCCAGCACGACTCAACAGGGGCGCTCGCAACTGGACGAGACAGCGCGTGCTGTGCAACAGATGTGGGGTCTGACTGCCGATGAGATGCAGCGAGCCAAGGTGCTGTCGCTAGGACCTCGTGCCAATTTCTCGGTCAAGGAGCTCTCGCCCCTTGAGGTGCTGGGCATTCATGCTCGCAACGATGCAGAGCGCCGTCAGTATGCCGAGCGCATGGCGCGGATCTTCCACCAAGATGTGGAGCGAAGCATATTGTGGGACCGCGAAATGCAGGCGGCCATGGCCCGCCTGTATCCCAATGAGCCGATGGTGAACTATGACGGCCTGCCGCGCGTGCAGTCGTCTGTAGGTGCAGCCGACATGCTGAACGTGCCACGCACACAGATCATCGAGCGCGCATCGCCAGCTCCTGCCAACCGCGGAAAACGCTGATATGCACTGCAGGTTCGCCATCCTCGCCCTTGGATTCGCTTGCAGCGCGCAGGCCCTGGCCGGCGTGGAGCTCGAGATGATCCACGACAGCGGCAAGTCGGTGCCGTTGGCGCCCTATGTGGCCCAGATCGTGGGCGGCACAGATGAGGCGAATGTGCTCGACGGGCTGCGTTTCCCATTTCGCAGCCAATTGCGCGGAGGTGTGCTCAAGCAAGACGGCGTGCAGGTCTTCAATGGCCAATGGCTGACTCAGCCCATGTTCGTGATCGGCGCGGACGACGCGTCTTTGCGCTGGGTAGCCTTCAATCACAAGAAGCTGATACAGCTCAATGCTGTCGGCATTGTGGTCCAGGCAGCAACGCCAGCCGCATTCAAGCTGGTGCAGCAAGTGGCCAACCCCTTGCAATTGGCTCCTGATACAGGGGCATTCCTTGCAGAAACATTGATCGCCAAGGGTGCGCCAGTTTTTCCCGTGCTGGTGCACAGCAATGGCCGCGCCTACCAGATTCTGCCTCAGCGCACGTTTGGAGTGGCTCCATGAGCGAACTCGGCCTGGTGCATATCGGATTGGAAGGCGCGATGAAAGCATGTGCCAATGCCCGGCTGTTGCGCTTTAGGCTGGTTCAGCTTGGAACGCCTTTTGCGGCTGCGCAGTCCCAAAATGTTCCAAGCCATCACGGCATGTTCCAGCTGGAGGGCATGCAGTGAGTGACGGGACCATGGAAGGCGTGCTGAGGCCGCCAGTCGAAGCATTGAGCGCAGCCACAGCTTTTGGGATTGCTGGCGTAGCTGCAGCCGCGCCATGGGCGCTGATGATGCCCCACTCGCTGGGCGCCGTCTCGGGCGCAATCGCTGCCGGCTTCGGTTGCGTGCGTGCGCGCCAGGCGTTCCAGGTCTATAGCTATCAACGCGGGCTGAAGTTCACCAAGATGACGCGCTTGGCCCCTCACAAGCTTCCTGTCAATCTCAAGGAGCATCTCTACCTGGGCGAAGGCTTTGAGTGGACGCAGTTGCACACCCAGCGCTTGCTGGACGCGCGTGAGACAGATGTTCAGCGCTTCGTGAAGGCCTCGCCAACAGAGCTCAAGCTCGCAGCGACCGGCGAAAAGATGCGCAAGTGGGCGCAGGCCAAGACCGACAGCCTGCTGGCCAGGGTACTGGAGCGTGCGCTTGATGTCGGCGGTACCGCCAACCCCTTCGCCACGGGCGTGGACCTGGGCGGCAACCCTGTGCTTCATGGCGTGGGAGTGCAGAACGAAAGGCCGGTGGTGTTGCGCCAAGGCTCGCGCTCTGGCCACTTGCTGGTGATGGGCACGACTCGCGTGGGCAAGACGCGCCTCTTGGAGCTTCTGTGCTCTCAGGACATTCATGCCGGTCATGTGGTGATCGTCATCGACCCCAAGGGCGACGCGGAGTTGATGCTTCGCATGCATGCTGAGGCACGACGCGCTGGTCGCCTGGATCAGTTCTATATGTTCCATCTGGGCTACCCGGAGATTTCTGCACGCTACAACGGCATTGGCAATTTCGCGCGTATTACCGAAGTCGCTGGCCGTGCCACGAATGCGCTGCCCTCCTCGGGCAACTCGGCTGCCTTCAAGGAGTTCAGCTGGCGGTTCACCAACATCGTGGCTCAGGCCCAGGTGGCACTCGGTCGCATTCCGACCTACGAGACGCTGCTCAAGGACGTGACTGGCATTGACCCGCTGTTCATGGACTACGCGGGCATGACGTTTCGCAAGCTCGCGATTGACCATCCCCAGCGCTTCGGCAGCTATCAGGACCGCCTAGTGGAGCTGGAGCGCGCTATCGTGGCAAAGAAGGCTCCGGTTCCAAGGAGCCTGCAGGATCGTTCGCCCGATCAGGTGGCGATGTATCTGCTCATCAAGGAAGCACGACTGGACGACAAGGTACTGGTCGGCCTGGCGGCCGCATTCAGCTACGAGCGTTCGTTCTACGAAAAGATCATTGCCAGCCTGGGGCCATTCCTCGAAAAGCTCACCTCCGGCGCGGTGGGCAAGCTCATCAGCCCTGACTACTTTGACCCGAACGACAAGCGGCCGATCTTCGACTGGATGACAGTGTTCCGCCAGGGCGGCATCGTGTATGCCGGCCTCGATGCCTTGTCTGACTCCGTGGTTTCGTCTGCCGTGGGTAATTCCATGCTGTCCGATCTCGTTTCGACCGGCGGCAAGCTCTACAAGACAGGCCTCGACCCACACGGCGACGGGAAGCTGCAGCTGCCGACTGTGTGTTGCCATTTCGATGAGGTCAATGAGATTGCAGGTCCCGAGTTCGTGCCCATGGTCAACAAACTGGGCGGATCTGGCTTTCGCATCACTGCATACACCCAGTCGATGTTTGACATCGAGGCGAAGGTTGGTGACAAGGCCAAGGCTGGCCAGATCCTCGACAACTTCAACCACCTTTGCATGCTACGGGTGCGCAGCAAGGCGACAGCGAGCCTGCTGACGGACCAGGTGCCACAGGTCAACGTGACAGTGCTCACGCCAGTATCGGGCGTGTCGGACACGGCTGCCCAGGGCAATGGCGTCGATTTCACCAGCCAGAACAACGACATAGCGAACAAGTCGAAGGCGCCGCTGATCGAGCCTTCTGACGTCCTCTCGTTGCCACAGGGTCAAGCGTTTGCGCTGCTGGAAGGCAATCGCTGCCACAAGATTCGTATTCCTCTGGCTGATACCAAGGACGACCCGTTCATACCAGCTTCGCTCAAGGCGGTTGCTGAGGACATGAAGCGCCGCTATCGCACGAGTGAGACGTGGGCCGCAGAAACCGACTGGCTCAGTACACAGCCCTTGGGCGCTGGTGCAGGTGGGCTGATCGATACGGATCTCGCTTCTGCCTTTGATGACGATATGCCTGGCTACGCCATGGCAGGCGCAACTTCGTCCGCCGTGGCCGGCAACGTGATGGGACCGCACTCATGACGGCTCCGAACTCGCCCGCCAGAAAGCCAAGCACACACGGCCCTGTTAGCGTGGCCGTGTTGGTTGGCTTTGGACTATTCAGTGTGACAGTGTCCTCGTGGCTCATCGGCCTGGTGATTGAAATCGGCGGTGGCTATTTCTTCTGGCGTGGCCAGGGCATCCGCCATGCCCAGGAGATGGTGCAGCAGGATCTGCGCTATATCGCAGCCGCTCCACGCAGTCTGCTAGTGCCAGACACCGTGGACTTTTCGCTGCGCATCGTGAAGTGGGTACGTATGCCCTACGAGCGCCTTGGTGCGCTGCGCTGGTATCAGCGCAACTTGGCCGCCCAGCAGGCTGGTTCAGATGCGGCACTGCCTAGCTTTCTGGGTCAAAGCGCGCAGCCTCAACTCAAGGGTTTGGCCAAGGCTGGTGCGTCGTTCATCTACATGCTCAGCGAATGGGTGGTCATCAGCATGTTTGTCCTGCAGGACGTTCTGCTGCGCCTCTGCACTGCAGTTTTTGCACTCCCAGCATTTGCCCTTGCCTGCCTGATGGGGGTGATCGACGGGTTGGTGCGCAGGGACCGGCGCCGTTGGCAAGGCGGCCGCGAATCCTCGTTCGTCTACCACCACGCCAAGCGCTATGTGGGATGGGCGCTTACAGGCGGCTTTGGCTTGTACCTGTCCTGGCCGTTCGGCGGCTTCAACCCAGCCTACATGGTTCTGGTGTTCACCGTGCTTGTGGCATTCACCCTATCGACAACGGTAGGTGCGTTCAAGAAATACGCATGACATTGATTTTGAAGGAGATATTGATGAAACGCTCACGACATTCGTTCTTTTCCCTCTTGGTGATTGGAGTGCTCTCCACCACGGCGATGGCCTGGGCAGATGTTGCCGACGACGAGCTGGAGCGCGAGCGCTTGGCGCGCATCGCTGGCGAGATCGAGCAGGTGCAGTTGATGGTTGCTGATGCGGAGAAAGCCGCGCCGACCGGCCAGCGCGTGAAGTTCCGCTACGACTGGCTGCAGCGCGACCTGGAGCTGCTGCGCCTCGGCGTAACGAACCACGTGGATGCACCTCGCCAGCCTCGCCCAGTCGCCCCATTGCGTGGTGACTATCGGCAATAACCAAAACAAAAACAAACCATGCGTTCAGAAATGGCGACGGCATTCGTACAAGGCGCCGGCTTCAATCCTCAAAACTTGAAGTACCTGATTTTTGTCTTGGTGTTTGCGATGGTGTTTTCTGTCGGTGCATGGCTCGGGACACTGATATTGAAGGCCTTTGGGGATGGAGAGCTGGATACATCGGAGGCCATGAGGGCATGTATTGGTGTCGCTATTACCGTTTTATTAGTGACCGGAGTGCTTGGATCAATCATCCTATAGAAATCAATTAATCGACTGGAGAAATCATGAAGAAACACTTGAAAAAAATTAACTCTGGCATCGCATCTATCGCATTGGCTCCGGTTGTGCTGCTTGCAACCTGCCCTGCTTTTAGCGCTCTGCCAACAATTCAACCTCCTGCAGGTGGAAGTATCGGCGGCGGCACCACACAAGAAGGCGATATTCTTGGGATCATAGGCGCTTATCTGAAACTCGGATTTACCATCCTGGGGTTGGTCCTTGCGGTTGCCGCATTTTTATATGTGGTAATTGCTTCGCTGCAACGCTATCGCGACTACACCAAAGGCACTATTCAGCTTGGCGATCTAAAAGAGCACGTAATTGTTAGCGTCATTATTCTCAGCCTCGTGGTGTTGATGGTCAATTACGCTACTCAGACACTGGCCTGACATGACAGCGAAAGACACCCGTCCTCAAGGCATGGCCATTGCTTCGGCTCCGCTGACCGATCGCGTGAACTCTGAGCCACCTATTATCAACGGCATGGCAGCAAGCGAAGCCGGGTACATTGGGGCCGTGTCTTTCGCTGCCAGCCTGTTTGTCGGAGGCGTGGTTGCATATATCTCTGGACTTTGGATCACTGTTCCAGTTATATGCATTATCGTGCCTTTCACAGCGCTGTGGTATTCATCACTGTACCTGCAAGAAGTAAAGAGAAACCGCCCTGAAGGCTACTACCTTCATTGGATGCATTTTTTTCTCGTGTCGCACAACTTGGCCAAGCCAAAATTTCTGGTCCATGACGGCCGGATGCAATTGGGTTGCAGCTATCGCTTGAATTCGATCAGGGCTGAAGCCAAATCATCGGAAACCAAATAATGAGCAGTGGTGATTATCTGGACGCACTTGCGTCCGAGCGCAGCCATAGCGCAAAGCTTACCAAAATCATATTTGGCATAGTAGGGCTGGCAGTGGCTGGCATGTGGTTCGCTTCGCGCGTTCCAAAGAATATCGACTTGCATGTCGCGCCAGATATTAAGGCGGGTGACACGATACGGGTTATTGATGGGCAGTCTCCAGTGCCGTCTACAAATGCCTACGGTTTTGCGTACTACATCTGGCAGCAGATTAATCGCTGGCAAAGCGATGGCTCTCAAGACTATGGCAAGCAGATTTATGCAATGCAGTTCTATTTGACGCCTCGTTGCCAGGCGCAACTGCAAACCGATATGCAGCAGCGTCATGCCAAAGGCGAGTTGCGCCGCCGTACTCGCCAGATCAGCGAGATCCCCGGATTCCCGTACAGCGAAAACCGTGTGATCCGTGAAGGCTCGGATGCTTGGACGGTGCTGCTGGACATGCAGGTTCAGGAGACCTTCGCAGGGCAGCCGGTCAAGGACGTATTCATTCGGTACCCGCTGCGCGTGGTGCGCTTCGATGTGGACCGTGAGCGCAACCCTTGGCGTCTGGGCTTGGATTGCTTCGGCAGTAGCCAGCCCGCACGCCTCAATCCTGCGGAGCTCAAGCCTGGCGCGCCGGTTCAAGCGGACCTGAAAGCACCGCGTCTGCCCGGAACTATTGCCCCTTCGAGCCTGCCTCGTGACACCTCTGTCGATTGATCCACATGATCCAACGTCGTTCTCTTTCGATCTGCCTCCTGGTCGCCCTGCAGCTTCTGCATGGCAGCGTCGCTGCTCAGCAGGTCGAATCGCTGGCGGGCAGTACCGAGACGCCCGAGTTCAATGAGCCTATTGACCTGGGCCAAACGGGTGCAGCAGCTGCAACACCAGCTGCAGGAGCCAATGCAGGACGCGCCCCAGCTGGCGGGCGCATGGTGGCAGGCGTTAGCGTGCCCGCACCGCTGGCGAATACAGCCGTAGGTTCCGCCAGGCGCGCAGCTGCCGAAGCGTCTCTTCGCCGCGTTGGCCCGGCTCCTTTGACTTCTGGCCCCGCCGAGCGTGCTGTGTTTGCGCGTGAGCCAGTCCGGGTGAATCTGACGGTCGGCCAGGAGCGCCTTGTGACCCTGCCAGCCGATGCGTTGCTGCGCATGCCCAGTGACATGGATAGCGTGGCGCGTATCGAGACGATCGCCGGCACGATCTATGTGACTGCGCTTGTGCCATTCACGGCGATCCGAATCATTGCCGAGCTTGTTGATAGCGGCCAGCAGATTCCGATGGATCTGATTGCGGTAGCCGCTCCAGACGCCAAAGACTCCAAGGGCAAGGTCGTGTCCACGCAGTCCGCTAAAGGCGAGCTGCAGGTTTCTGTGATCGAGCCCGCGACCGTGCCGAACCCCATTGGTGGAGCTGCATTGTCTGGTGGCCAGTCTCAACAGCAAGAGAGCGTTGCTGCGGACATGGTGCAGCTCACTCGACATGCTGCCCGCCAGCTCTACGCACCTCGACGCTTGGCTGGTGGCACGCCAGGTGTGAGCCAGGTTGGCGTAGGAACCGAGCCCGTGCCGACACTGTTCCGTGGCGCTGCCGTGGACGCTGCGCCCGTAGGCCAGTGGAAGTCGGGAAACCTGTATGTGACTGCGGTGCGCGTCACCAACCGCTCGCGCTTTGCCCTGGAGCTGCCCTTGGAGAGCTTGCGCGGGCGCTGGCTCTCGGCCACTGCCCAGCATGGCCGGATCGGTGCTGCTGGTACAGACACCGACACCACGGCGGTGTACCTGGTGTGCGATCGCACTTTCGAGTCTTGTCTGTGAGGCACCCATGGCAGTGAAAAGCAACAAACTCACCCCTGTTCTTGTCATCGTGGCCTTCGTCATCGTCGGCTCGGTCATGGTCATGCGCCAGAACAATGTGCCGACCGCTGCGCCAATGGCAGCGGCCCCGCTGCCCAAAACGGCAGGCGCCGATGAGGACACGCCCAGCGAGACGCTGGCCACAGTGGTCGCGGCCAACAAGGATCTGCGAGCAGATATTCAGGACGTGCTCCGTGCTAACCAGGATTTCAGCAAGCGCCTGGAGCGCTTGGAGAAAGGTACACCTGCAGGCACTTCTTCTGCTGGTGCTGTCGGTGGTACCAGCAATGACACAGATCCAGCCCCAGTCGATGTCTTTAAGCCCATTGGCGACGCCATCGACTCTGTTACGGGGCTTGGCTCGAATGGCGCCGGCGGAGGTCATCGTCCCGTTGGTGGCTCCCAGGATCTAGGCTTGTCCGGTGGCAGCACTGCCTATAAGGTGGTTCCGCCCATGGGCTACACGACCGAGACAACTCAGCTTCAAGGGAAGATGGTTACGCGCTACGTGCGGGTAGCCCCGGACGGCACGCAATCCATGCCCAGTGCTGTCAGCGCGGCCCAGGCCGCACAAGCTGCTCAGGCCTCTCAGGCGGCCACGAAGCCGCAACCCGTGGCTTATTTCACGCTGCCGGAGAACTCCACGCTGGCGGGCGTCACCGCGATGACCAGTTTGATCGGCCGTGTGCCGGTCAATGGCCGTGTGACGGACCCCATGCAATTCAAAGCCATGGTCGGGCGCGACAACTTGGCCGCCAACGGCTGGGATTTGCCCGAAGACCTCGCCGGGATGATCGTTACCGGCGTGGCCGTAGGCGATATGGCGCTTTCGTGCACCGAGGGAAAGATCCGCAGCATGACTTTCGTGTTCAACGATGGTGCGATCCATACGGTTTCGGCGCGTCGTGCGCCGCAGACCCAGGCAGGTGCCGGCGTCACAGCCATGGCTACCAATGGTTCCACAGACCTTGGATTCATCAGTGATCTGTACGGCAACCCCTGTATTCAAGGCAAGTTCGTGACCAATGCGCCGGCTTACCTGACCGACATCATTGGTGCCAAGGGCTTGGGCGTGGCCGCCGAGGCCTTGGCGCAGGCCCAGACCAGCACCATGGCCAGCAGCAATGGCACCACATCCTCGATCACCGGAAACGCCGGTAGTTTTGCACTGGGCCGCATGGGTTCTGGAGCCACCGATGAGCTGGTGCGCTGGCTGACTGAGCGCCTCAAGAGCTCGTTTGACGCGGTGGTCACGCCCGCTGGCCAGCAACTGGTCGTGCATCTGGACCGCCAGATCGAAATCGACAAGCCCGCCAACCCAAGAAAGATCGTGCACCGCACGCAGTCCCCCAATGTCCTGTCTGGAGCCCGCTATGGCCTCGAATAATTCCCTTCTTCTTGCCATCGTGCTTCCCGCGCTACTGGCTGGTTGCACGGCTATTGGGTCGCGCGAGTCTCCGCTGAAGGAAGCTACGGCTGGCAGTCCGACCCTGGTGGATGTGTATCGGGGCAAGTTTCAGCCCCCGGAGTCGGCAGCTTCCTCTCGTGAGACGGCGCGGGACCGCCTGGAGCGTGCGTCGAGTGCGCGCCCGATCGCGCGTGGCGACGAAATGACGCAGCGCTACTGGTCAGCCCTGGAGCCTATGCAACAGCGCTTTGCACGCGTACCCAACCCGGATCTGGTCATGGTGGTCTACCCCCACCTGGCCAAGGGTCGTTACCCCGTGCCTGGCTATGTCACGGTTTTCCCAATGTATGAGTCAACGGAGTACGCCATGCCCGGTGAGGTGGCCGAAGAGCTGCAACAAGGCCGCGCCGCATTCTCACGCAGCCGCACTGCTCGGGAGGCTGGCCAATGAGCGGATTGCTGGAAATGCTGGGCCTGTCTGGTGGCACCAGAGGCAAGCACAAGCGCCGGCTCATGACGGCCGCCGACCGCAAGCAGATGGCCGCCCGTCCGCCCTCCTTCACTGAGCTGCTGCCTTGGGTAAAGTTTTCACCCAAAGACCGCAACTTTGTGATGCGCGACGGCAAGACCTTGGGCGCGCTGTTCGAGCTGGGAGCTGTGGCTACGGAGGCACAACCACTGGAGTACCTGCAGGAGCACTGCCGCAAGATTCAAGAGGCCATCCAGGCGATTCCCGAGGTCGACTCTTCGCCTTGGGTGGTCCAGTTCTTCCTGAGCGATGACCGAAACATCGACGGGCTGAACCAATACCTTCACGACTACATCCTGTCCCAGCACAAGGACGCCAAGCGCGCGCAGGCCATCATCGAATCGGAATACACGCAGTCCGTGCTGAAAGAGTTCCGCAGTCACCTGTCGCAGGTTTCCCGAGAGCAAGGGCTGTTTACCGACACCTTGGTGACGGGCCAGACGTGGCGCGGCCAGCAGCGCCGTGTTCGCTGCTGTATCTATCGCCAGTTTGATGACTTGGTCAATGAGCGCCGCTTGGCCGAGCAGCAGATGGAGGCTGTGGCCACCACCTTGCTTGCCACGCTGAACGAAGCCGGCGTAACGGCGCGGCGTGCCAACGGCAAGGACTTCTACGAGTGGATGCTTCCATTCTTCAACCGTAATGTGCCCTGGGCCAGCACGGGCGCCGAGCTGTTCCGCGGCGCGCCCTATCCGGGTGATGAGGCTCCAGAGGGTATCTATGACTGGGATTTTTCCGAGTCGCTGAACCTGTCGGAGCCCTCGTGCAACCAGGAACAAGGCTGCTTCGAGTTCGATGGCCAGCCGGTGAAGTTCCTCACGCTGCAAAACCTTCGTGCTCACCCTAGCATCGGGCACTTCTCCGCAGAAAGCAGGATTGGGAACGAAGCCTATGCGCGGTTTGACCGGCTGCCGCCTGGCTCGATGCTGTCCGTGACGGTGACGATTGCTGCGCAGTACCAGGTCGAGCGCCACGTCGAGGACATCAAAAGGGCTTCCCGTGCTCAAAACGCCGTGGCGCAGGAGACCCATAGAGAGTCGGAGCAAGTGCTCCAGCACATGGCCACCGGGGACAAGCTGTATCCGATGTTCATGGGGCTGTACCTGAGCGGCAAAACCCATGCAGATCTGGATGCGGCTGTTTCCGAGGTCAATGCCCAGCTGACGCCGACCGGAATGCGTTTCATCGAATCCCGAGAGGACCTGGTGCCGCATGACGCGTTCCTGCGTGCATTGCCATTCGCATTTGATCCCACGTTCGATCTGCGCAGCATGCGACGGTCGCGCCTGACGTTTGCGAGCCTGATCGCCGCCATTTTGCCGGTCTATGGGCGCTCACGTGGCACGGCCAACCCCGGCTTTTGGTTCTGGAATCGGGGCGGCGAGCCCTTGTGGATCGACCCGCTCAACAAAATCGACCGCAAGAAGAATGCCCATATGGTGGTGTTCGGCCCCACAGGAGCGGGCAAGTCGGCGACGTTGAATTACCTGTCCATGCTGGTCATGGCCATCCACCGCCCACGCCTGGTGATCGCGGATGCAGGCAAGTCCTTCGATCTGATGGTCAAGGACATGGCCACCAAAGGCTTGAGCGTGCATCGCGTCAATCTGAGCGGTGATACCGATGTGTCACTGCCTCCATTCGTATACGCCAGCGAGCTGCTGCAGGACAAGGAGATCATGGAGTCCTTCAAGGCAGCGGAGGAATACTTCGGCGCTGGAGCGGGCATTCCCTCCGAAGAGGATGCTGAGCTCGTCGGTGCCGAGCGACTGATGGAGTCGGTCAATGAAGTGATGGAGCCGGCTGACGCCGACGACGACTCGGACGAAGAAAAGCGCGACTACCTGGGCGAGATGCTCATCTCGGCCATCATGATGATTACGGGTGGTGAAGACGCGGAGCTCAAACGCATGACGCGCGCCGACCGCTATCTGGTCACCAGGGCCATTATTCGAGCTGCAGTGCGCGTGTCTACGGAGGGGAAGCGCCATCCTCTGACACAAGACGTTGCCCTGGAGCTGACGGCCATGGTCAAGGACGCATCTCTGTCGGAGCACCGCCGCTCGCGCGCCGAAGAGATGGGCCATTCGATGATGAGCTTCACGACAGGCCTGCGCGGCAAGCTCTTCAACCGCTTGGGCCAGGACTGGCCCGATGCCGATGTGACCCTCGTGGAAATGGGCACACTGACCAAAGACGGCTATGAGGATGCGCTCGCTGTGGCCTACACCAGCCTGCTGGACTCGGTGCAGTCGCGCGCAGAGGCCGCTCAGCATGAGGATCGCCCCCTCATCATGCTGACTGATGAAGGGCACTTGATTACTACTAACGAGCTGCTTGGCCCGAAGGTGGCCAAGGGCACCAAGATGTGGCGAAAGCTCAATGCCTGGTTCTGGCTGGCCACGCAGAACTTGAAGGACTTCCCCGGCAGCATGTCCCGCGTGCTGTCCATGTGCGAGTTCTGGATGTTGCTGACCATGGACAAGAACGAGATCGAGGAGATCGCGCGCTTTCGATCGCTCACACCAGAGCAACGCCACATGATGGAGTCTGCCGTCAAGGAGCCGGCGAAGTACACCGAAGGTGTGCTCATCAGCGCGAACAATCAGTGGCTGTTCCGAAACGTGCCGCCGGCACTGCCAATTGCGCTGGCAATGACGGAAGGCCACGAGAAGGCTGAGCGCCGCCGTCTCATGGACGAGCATGGATGCACCGAGGTTCAAGCAGCCTACCGCGTGGCGGCACGCCTGCAGGAGGCGCGCGCATGATGCGGTCATCCCTCACTGCCCTGGTGCTGGGCCTTTGCTCTCATGGCGTCCTGGCCCAAGGCTCCATCGGCCCTTCGGTGACGACCGTGGAAGTCTTCGCCAATTCGGCCACGGTGGTGCGGCCGCCGTTTCGCCAGCCTGGCTACGTGCTCAAGGTCTATCGGGTGGACGCTATGGCTCAGCTTGAGCAGCAGCTCAATGCTGGGCTGCCCAAGAACGAGGCCGACGCCATGGCCTACATGCGTCAGCACGAGGGCGAGATCCGCCGCCGCTACAAGGACCAGATCACCAATGCGGCCTCCGGCATGACGCTGGCCGTCCAGTACCGATTGGACCGGCTCCCGGCCATCGTCATCAATCGCGCCAAGGTCATTTATGGAGTTGCGGATGTGGACCGCGCCATCGAACTGTTCGCCGCGGCTCAGCAGAGGCCTTCCCGATGAAAAAACGAGCTTCCCTAAATCTCAGCCTGCGCCGTCTCGTCGCGGCCGTCAGTACGGCCTCGATGTGCGCCGTGCTCACACCGGCCACCACCATGGCAGGAACCACCACCCCGGCCATCATCGCGAATACGGCCAAGGCAGCCTTGTCTTGTGTGTCGTACTCCGTCGAGGGCGTGTGCTTCTTCTTGAGCTGCGGCTGGACCGGATGCTGGATTCGGACCTCGATCAAGATCTCCCACTATGTGCCAGATGTGGTGGTCAGCACCTACAACGAACCGCTGCGCCACCCTTGGACCGACATCGGCACGGTCGTGGCCACCACGTTGACAACGGCTGGATCTGCACTGACAGGACGGCTGCTGGACTCGTCCGCCGGCGGCCTGGACAGCAACTCGGCAATGGCGAACTTCAAAGGGGCGGATGCCATAGGCAATCCTGCCGGCATGTTTGCCAGCATGCTCGCGTCGGGGGGAATGTTCACGATGCCGAAGTCCATTGCATTTCCCACGGTTAGCGAGTTGGCCAAGTTCCCCTCGAAGGAGCTGCCGAACATTGGGCGCCAGTGGACCCAAGTGCCTGCCAGCATCGCGGAGACCGTGGCATCTGACGCCAAGGGCCTGTTGAGCTCGGAATCATTGCTGGCCAGCCTTGGAACGATCCTCAAGACCATTGAGGGCGTGAAGCAGGTGATGGAGATCGCCGAGACAGTGCAGCAGATCCAGGTAGGCATCGCCGGTCTGCAGCAGCTCTCCGAAATTCTCTCGGGCAGCACCGGAGGTGCCCTCTTCTGTCCTGGCGGAGCCAGCTATTTCAACCTGCACTTCCAAAGCGAGCTCGATGCGCCTTTCTGGCGCGGCATCGTGCCGGTGGAAATGATCTATCCGCAGGCCTGGGTACCCGGCCTGGGCGAGATCGGCTCGGGCTATACGCAGACCTGGGGCAACCTGTACCCACGTACCGGAGAAATCATCCAGTCGCATCCCGTGAAGGCTTCTGCAGTGCTAGCTGAGCGTGTCGCCTCGATCATCTACAAGGAAGCTCAGCCTCACATCTACTCGCGCGTCCAGCCCTCCGGGGGCTATCGCTACTTCAACTATGGCGAGAAGCGTAAATGGCAGATGTTGTATCCGCAGGCTTGGTCCGGGTGCCAGCAATTCGGCCAGAACGACTCGCTGTCGCTGACTTCGTTCGGGGATGGAGCCACCAGCTCCGATGACGGCTACGCCTGGAACCTTTGGCAAAAGTACACCTGCTGCCGGCGTCGTGGCGTGTATCTCTACTCCGTGCCCTGACCTCCCACTCCAATTTCACTATGACAATCGCACACTCCTCTTCTCTGCGCTTCAAGCGGATCTGCGCGGCCGTGACCTTGGCCTGCGTGCTGGCTCCGTCGGTCGTGACACCTGCAGCCGCCCAGACGATTACCTCGTCGGGTCTCTACTATCGGATGGGCGGGGGCTCGCCGATCAGCGCTGCCCCCCATCGCAGCGCCTTATCGATGCAGTTGGGTGCCGGCGTTCGCGCGAACTATTCCTGCGGGAAGTTTGACATCGGGCTCTCGTGGTCGGATCTCATGAATAGCATCCAGAACCTGGGTGCGACGATCACCGGGGCCGTGCAAGCCGGTATCTCGGCCCTGCCGCTGTATTTCCTCCAGCGCGCGCAGCCAGGCCTCTATCAGCTCTTCCAAAACTTCAGCCAGAAGGCGGATCTGCTAGTCTCTGCATCGCTGAAGACCTGTGAGGACATGGAGGCGATGATTAAGAATGGCCAGGACCCTTACGAGGAGTACATAGCCCTGGCCAAGGGTGATGCCTGGAAAGTCAAGGCCAATACGGGCGGCAGCGTGGTTAATGCCAAGCTCGATATCAACAAGAACGAGGCGGGCCAGCGTGCCGGATTGCCATGGGTATTTGGCAGCCGTGCCGGTGGGGCTGGGACCCCACCTATCCAGCCAATCCGCGACCTGGCCGTCGCCGGCTACAACGTCACCATCAACAAGGCAGCCAACTCCCTGTCGACGGCGAACTACGGCAGCTCCTCGCTGGCATCGACGCGCCTGGTCCAGGCCTTCAAGACCCCGGACGACCTGGCTCGCTGGAGCGCCGAAGTTCTTGGCGACCAGAAAATCTATATGTGCACCCAAGGCTCCGATTGCCCGAGCCCCACCATCACCTCGACGGCGACCGGCCTGGCCCCGAAATTCGAGCGCGAGCTGGATGAGGTACTGCCCACGATGCGCAATATGGGCTTCAGCACTTCAAGCAGCCATGCCGACTTGGCCAAGGTCAGCGCTCCCGGCATGGCCGTGAGCCCGCAATTGATGGACGCCGTGCGCAAGCTGCCGACCGATGTGCGGTCCGTGGCCATTAACCGCCTGGCCCAGGAGGTTGCGGTCTACAAGACCATCGACAAGGCACTGATCGCGCGTAACGCGCTGATCTCCGGTATGAGCCTGCCCGAGGCCACGGGCGCTGCTCCCGTTAGATCCGAGGTGCAGACGAAGATTGACCGCCTGACTCAGTACATCAACGACATGATGTTTGAGTTCCGCATACGGAAAGAAATGACCGGCGAGACTGCCTTGTCGATCATGGGCAACCAGCAACAAGCCGGGGCCGCGTCGATGGATGTGCAAGGCGGCACGCGTGCAGATCCTGCGCCGTTGGTCGACGGACGTGTGAGCACAAGATGACCGACGCCGAAAAAGTCGTGGAAGCGTCTGAGTCGGTTCCAAAGCGTAAGGGGCGGCTTCGTCGTTGGCTGCCCTGGCTCATCTACGGTGCCTTGATCGTTTTGATTGGCGGCACCTTATTGACCTGGCTGCTCAAGCTGGAGCCCTCACAGGTCGTCGCTGTCTCAGCGTGGTTTCGCAAGGGCGCGCAACTCGGGACGCTTACTCAGACCGCCCTGTGCTGCTGGGTGATTGTCAGTTGGCGCCCGATCGTGGCCTGGGGATTCAGACGCGGCTACGTTGCCAAGCATGAGCTGCGGGCGGTGCTGGCTATGCGCTGGCGCGTTGCCGGCATGCTGACGATGTACCTGGCACTCGTGCCAATAGGCGCGGGCAATATTGCCCGATTCATCATGGGCCTTATCTCCTGATCGATATGCAGCTCGATAGCTATCTTGAACTTTTTACGACGCTCTATGGCTGGGCATTCGCCAACCTTCTCGGCGAGATTTTGACCGGCACCGGCCTGGCAGCCCTGCCCTTCGCGCTCATTGTGTTTAGCGCCTGGCATAGCGCCAAAGAAGAAGGAGCTGGCATTAATGGTGTGCTGGCTCTCATTGAGTCGGTGCAGACCAAGCTGATTACTGCGCTGTTGGTCATGGCGCTGTGCTTCGCGACAACGCCTTTTACCTCGCTGCACAACATCAATCTCAGCTACAAGCCAGAGCAGACTGCAGATGGTTCTGAGCCCCAGGTCGTGTCGACACAGGGCGGGACGAACTCGGGCTACGACCGAGCGATGGCAGACGCGGTGAACGGCTCTTTTGCCCGATCTGGAAACCTGTCCTATGTCCCCTTGTGGTGGTACAGCGTCATGGGGCTGTCCTCTGGCATCAATGGCGCTTTTCGGGCGGGCATGACCAGCTCTGAACGCGATCTGCGCGTCGTAGCAGATCTGGCCAGGATGGCCACGATTGAAGATCCGGCTCTGTTGCACGATGTGCAGCGCTTCTACAGCGAGTGCTTTGTGCCGGCACGGAGCCAGTATTTCTCAATGGACAAGAACCAGATCTCGGCAAGCGGCCGGGGCATTCTTGCTGAGGGAAGCATCTATGGCCCCACGGATGTGGACTGGGTCGGCAGCCAGTTGTTCCGAACAGAGCCCGGTTTCTATGACGTGATGCGCTCATATAACCCGGTGCCTGGCTGGAGCATCGACTTCAATCGCGACAGCGAATACATGCAAGGTGGCGCTTCGGATCAGGGCTTTATGAACCCGGACTGGGGGCGCCCAACCTGCAAGCAATGGTGGGAAGCTGATGCTGCTACCGGAGGAGTGCGAGAGCGCCTCACCAGCAACACCTCGACATGGCGGAGTCTCTTGCAAGTCGCCCAAAACTCTATCACGTTTAACTCGACAGATGAGGCCAAGGATGCCATGGCCAAACTGGCCTTCGAGAAGGCCAACCCGACATTTGTTAGTCCTGACAAGATGCTGGGCGATGACTATGGCAAGGGCACGAACGCCTGGCGTACTGTCACAGGGGGGATTAGTACCATCGGAGTGGGTAAACAGGCATTTGAATCCTCACTCGGCATGGCTCCATTGTTGAATATGCTTCCCATGCTTCAAGCACTTGTATTGATGGCGTTGTATATGTTCCTGCCATTGATCGTAGTGATTAGTTGCTACGATTTAAAAATGATGGTGGTCGGAGGATTAGCAATATTTACGGTCAAATTTTGGGCCGTCATGTGGTTTGTAGCCCGGTGGCTTGACGCCCATTTAATCGATGCGATGTACCCAGGTTTGACCGGATCTGCATTGATGCAAGAGATTACGCAAAGCGTGAGCTCTGGTCAGCCGCAGTTGTATAAACGAATGCTCCTCAACACATTATTAGCGGTGATGTTCATCGCACTTCCGCTTATCTGGAGTTCCATGATGGCGTGGGTCGGCTATCGTGTGGGGTTTGAGAACTCCAGTATTAACAAGGCTGACAATCTTTCTGACAAAGCAGGCAAAGGCTCAAGCATTCGCTTAAAGCGGTGATCGTAAGTTAAAGATCTTCTTCTTGTTGACAATAATACTGAAGGTCCGCCATGCCTACTTCTCCATTCTGGAATGCTGTATGAGCATCGTATGCAGAGGAAATTGAGGTGCTTTCTTCAATCGTCCTGGGTGACGTGAAGAAGGCCAAGGCTGCATTCCAGAATGATCCGAGCACCAACCCACCAATAATGAGGGCGAATCGCCAAAGTAGGCCGATGAGTGAGATAAAGAACTTGAGCATAAGAAGCCCCAACGATGTGAAATGGATCTTCATGTTTCCCTGGGCGATCGTGCATTCCACACGATCCAAATTGAATGACTTCCACATCCCTCGAAGGTTGGGCGTGAAGCTTCTATGTATCGAACCGACTGAGGTTCAGATTGTCAACGTTGCGAGATCAAATCAGAAGTACCAGTGCAAGTATGCGCAATACACCGAAAGTCCATCATCGATGCAGACGCCTCGTGTAAATCAAATCTCTTCCGAGTCAAACTCTTGGGTTCGCTGAGTAGACGGCCGATATCTTTCATAACATCCTTGGCACCGGACTTTGCAACGCCGACGACAGGCCATCAAGTATTCCACACAGCTCGATGACCTGCCCGGAACAGCATTGCGCTCTAAGGGCGATCAACTGTCCCTCGAGAGCCTTCAGCTCCTCAATGCGTTTGACTAGCTGCAGGATATGTTTGTCCAGAAGCTCATTGACCTCGCCGCAAGGTTCACGCTGCCTATCTTTCAATTGAAGTAAAGACCGGATATCGTCCAGCCCAATATCCAACGAGCGGCAATTCCGCACAAACGCTAGTCGCTGGACGTGCGATTCGTCATATCGCCTGTAGTTGCCTGCCGTGCGCGCTGCAGGTGGCAGCAATCCCTCCTGCTCGTAGAAACGAATTGTTGGGATCTGCACCCCTGTCGCGCTGGCCAATTCACCGATCTTCACTCTGTATTCCCTGGCACTAGTTGCGGGTTTCCCTTGACTCTCAATCTGCTTTAGGGTTTTTAATGATGCGCTAGATAGGTTCCGAAGTCAAGTGACGGCGTGATGATCAACCAGAGTGCGCTGTCGCATCTGATGCCGTTACTACGTGCAGCGAACCAGCGATCAGGAATTCAAGGACAACTGACTATGAACAATGCAATGACGCAAGCAACTTGCGGCTCAACATGCGGGTGCGCTACAGGAATCACGAAAGCGACAGTTGCGCCGCTCGTGACGGGTTTTTTCATAGGCAATATGGACTGCCCTAGTGAGGAAGCCCAGATCCGCAAGCGGCTAGCGCAAATTGATGGCATCCAAGATGTAGTTTTTGACTTGCCCGCTCATTACTTGGAAGTAGTGCATGAGCCTGCCGGCCAAAATGCAATCCTGCGTGCACTTCACGACATTGGCATGCAGGCGGTCGTGCAGCCCAGGTCTTCGCAGCTTGTCTATCTCATCCAGCAAATGGATTGCCCCAGCGAAGAACGCCAGTTGCGCGCAACGCTGGAGCCTTTGGAAGGGGTACAGAAGTTGGACTTCGACCTGAAGACCCACACGTTGACGGTATCCCATACGCTCACCGATACCACTCCGATTGCCCAGGCCATCGTGAATCTGGGTATGCAGCCGGTACAAAAGACGGCGGGTAGCATGCCAATCGCTGTCGAAGCCCTCCCCCCTCGCATGGTGGCGTCTTCAATCCGGACACCAGTGACAGGCAACGGTACACGCTTCCTTATTCCGAATATGGATTGCCCCACCGAAGAGGCAACGATCCGTAAGCGCCTGGGTGCAATCAACGGTATTGAGCGACTGGATTTCAACCTGATGGGGCGACGGCTGGATGTGCTGCATCATTTGCCGGACCCTGCGCCGATCCTCAAGGCGCTGAACGATGTCGGCATGAAGGCCAGCATCGAGCGCAGCGGCGATACCGCGCTGCAGGGCCAAGCCATCTACCTCATCGAAAAAATGGACTGTCCAACCGAGGAGGGGCTGTTGCGCAAGGCGCTCGAAGGTATGCCAGGGGTGAAAGCCCTGAATTTCAATCTGATGGGTCGTACGCTTACGGTGAGCCACGATCTTGCCGATCTGGCTCCGGTGACGACCGCGATTGAGCGACTCGGCATGGCTCCAGTGCTCCAAAGCACCTCTGACCCAGAGCCATCCGCGCCCCGTGATTTCGGCACCAGCATCTCGCGCGGGCAATGGATTCGGATGGCGGTCTCCGGCGTACTAGCGCTCGGCGCAGAGGCCATGGTCTTCGCGGGGGCATCCGAGGCTTCCTGGCCCATCATTCTTGCGTGCCTCGCGGCCATCAGCTTGGGTGGGGTTGAGACCCTCAAAAAGGGCTGGATTGCGCTGAAGACGCGCTCGCTGAACATGAACCTGTTGATGACGGTCGCCGTCATCGGTGCGGCCCTGATTGGGCAGTGGCCTGAGGCAGCGGTGGTGATCTGGCTCTTCGGTATCGCTGAGATGATTGAGGCCTTGAGCCTGGATCGGGCCCGCAATGCCATCCGCAAGCTGATGGATCTGGCGCCGGAGAACGCATTGGTACGCCAGCCTGACGGGCAATGGCATGAAGTCAAGGCGGATTCCGTGCCACTCGGCAGCATTGTACGGGTGCGTCCGGGCGAACGCATCGCATTGGATGGTGAAGTCGTCGCGGGCCAATCATCGGTAAACCAGGCGCCGATCACCGGTGAGAGCATGCCCGTGGAGAAAACCGCCGGTGCCACGGTCTTCGCCGGTACCATCAACGAGCGCGGCACGCTGGAGTTCCGCGTTACCTCTCGAAAGGGTGAAACCACTCTCGACCGTATTGCACGATCGGTGCAGGAGGCGCAGGGGCAACGCGCACCCACGCAGCGCTTCGTGGACAAGTTCGCCAGCATCTATACACCGGCGGTCTTCGCGGTTGCTCTCGCCGTTGCGGTCATTCCTCCGTTCGCTTTCGGGCAGCCCTGGTTCGAATGGGTCTACAAAGCGCTAGTGATGCTGGTCATTGCCTGCCCCTGCGCTTTGGTGATCTCCACGCCGGTTACCGTGGTCAGCGGCCTGGCAGCTGCCGCACGCCGGGGCATCCTTGTCAAGGGCGGTCTTTACCTCGAACAGGGGCGGCACCTGAAATCGGTAGCTTTGGACAAGACGGGGACCCTGACCTATGGTCGCCCTTCTCTGACCGATGTCATACCGTTGCGTGGTCAGCCGACGGAAGAAGTTCTGCGGATTGCTGCGAGCATCGATGCGCTGTCGGAGCATCCTGTGGCCACTGCCATCGTGGCCAGCTACAACCAACCGCATGCTCAGGTGGGCAAGTTCGAAGCGATCCCTGGACGAGGCGTCAAAGGCTACGTCGATGGAGATGTCTATTACGTCGGCAACCACCGGCTGATCAACGAACTGGGACTTTCAACTCTCGAGATCGAGACTCAGCTCGATGCGTTGGAGAACGAGGCCAAGTCCGTTGTGATCCTCGCAACTGACCAGCAAGTACTCGCCCTGCTGGCCGTGGCCGACACGGTGCGCGACACCAGCCGACAAGCGATCGCCGAACTCAAGTCGCTGGGGATCGAGCCAGTAATGTTGACTGGCGATAATGCGAAAACCGCGCAAGCTGTGGCTGCGCATGTGGGCATCACCGACGCCAAGGGCGAACTACTTCCCCAGGACAAACTATTGGCAATCGAAGGGCTACTGGCACGCGGGCCAGTTGGTATGGTGGGGGATGGCGTTAACGATGCGCCAGCGTTGGCCAAGTCGAGCATAGGCTTTGCGATGGGCGCTGCTGGTACCGATACAGCGATCGAAACGGCTGACGTCGCATTGATGCAAGACAACCTCCGTAAGCTTCCTGAGTTCATCCGGCTATCGCAACGCGTTGCAGGCATCTTAACGGCCAATATCGTGTTTGCGCTTGGGACAAAGGCGGTGTTCATGGCCTTGGCATTTACTGGATATGCAAGTCTGTGGCTGGCGATTCTGGCTGACATGGGGGCTAGCCTGGCCGTCGTTTTCAATGGGATGCGCTTGCTGCGGTCGTCTGAGGAAATCAAGCCCCATGGCCATTAAGAGAACTAATTTGTGGGTGTATCTGCTGGCCGTGACTGTGCTTGCCGTCGACATAGCGACCAAGGCGGCCATAGTCGCGTGGATTCCCTTGTATGGCTCTCATGAAATCACGCCATGGTTCAGCATCGGGCATTGGCTGAATCCAGGTGCGGCCTTCAGCTTCTTGGCGCAGGCGGGTGGGTGGCAACGCGGCTTTTTTGTTGCTATCGGGTTCGCTGCTTCTGCCCTTCTCACCTGGCTCATTGCCTGCGAGAAGACTAAAGCACCTGAGGCTGTGGGCTATGCGGCAATTCTCGGAGGCGGGCTCGGCAATGTACTTGATCGTCTGCGGTATGGGGCCGTGGTGGACTGGCTCGATTTCCATTGGGGTGATTGGCACTGGCCGGCGTTCAATGCCGCCGACATTGGCATCACCCTGGGAGCGGGGGTTCTGCTGATCGCTGCTTTTCGCGGCCATGGACGAAACGGCGCAGATTCCCATACACCAGCACGATGATCCATCTTTTCATTGACATATGCGGAGCCGTGAACATGGCTTCGGAGAAACTGATGCCCCACTCGGCGTCACCACTGCCGTCTGCAAATGCACGCTGAACTTGTTCTCAAGACGCTAATGATGGGCGTCGTCGAAGGCATCACGGAATTCTTGCCAGTCTCTTCGACAGGGCACTTGATTCTGGCGGGCAATGCGCTCTCATTCCTTGCGAAAGAGAAACGCGACGTCTTTGAAGTGTTCATCCAGTTCGGCGCGATGCGCGCGGTCATCTGGGAATATAGGGCTCGTCTGGCAGGCGTTGTTGTCTCAGCGCGTGCCGATCAGGGCGCTCGCCGGTTCTTAGTGAACCTCGCCATTGCATTCATGCCTGCGGCAGTGCTCGGATTGCTGATTGGATCTCATGTGCAGAGGCTGCTATTTAGTCCAGGGCCAGTGGCCGTCGCACTCGTAGTCGGTGGTATCGCGATACTGTGGGCCGAGCGGCGGCCCGTGAATGTAAAGGCCGAGCGTGCCGAAGAGATCAGTCGAATCGACGCATTGAAGATTGGCTTCGTGCAGTGCCTTGCACTTTGGCCGGGTACTTCGCGCTCAGGCTCGACGATTATCGGCGGGCTATGGTTCGGGGCTTCACGGCAGGCGGCGACGGAGTTTTCGTTTTTCCTTGGCATTCCAATCTTGGGGGCCGCCTCCGGATACAACCTCTTCAAGCACTGGGACGCATTGTCAAGCGACGATATCGGCGTTTTTGTAATGGGTCTCCTTGCCTCTTTCGCATTTGCGCTGCTTGCCATACGCCTTCTGATGCGCTATCTGACCGGACATGGATTTGGAGTTTTCGCGTGGTATCGCATTGCACTGGGAACACTAATCTTGGCAGCGGTCGTCACGTAATCGTTCAGTAACCACGACGAGGATGGATATGTTGCCTCTTATAGGCGTTCAGCCCAGTTGGCCGTGACTCGATCGAGAAATATAACCTAAGTTATGCGGCGTTGTTGGTTGAATCATTTTTTTGCCTACAACAAGCAAACCTCCTTTTTAGAAACCTATGCTGAACGGCCTAGGGCAACGCCCAGTGGACCATATCCTGAATAAAATGAGAATCAATAACACTTCCATATCATGAAAATGCTTTCTCTTTACGCCAGAAGATTCCTGGCAATAGCCGCATTGTTTGTGCTCTGGTCGGCTTCTCCTGCCTGGTCTGCCGACCCTGCTGTAAGCGATCAGGCTAAGCAGACCTGGCAGTTGCTGGACTACCTGGCGGTCGACTACGGTGGCGCAGTAAGCAACGGCCAGATTCAAAGTGCGAGCGAATACGAAGAAATGAAGGAATTCGCGGCAACCGCTGTACTGCAGCTCGCCGCATTGCCGAGCACTCCGATGCTGCCCGAGTTGCAGCGGCAGGCCAAAGTGCTCGGAGACCTTATTGCCGCAAAGGCGGACGCCAAAGCAGTGGCCGACAGTGCCAATTCGCTGGCTGCGGCGTTGGTCAAAGCCTATCCGTTTCCGCTATCTCCGACTCAGCCACCGGATCTCGCACGCGCTAAGGTGCTGTTTGAAACCAAGTGCGCGTCATGCCACGGGGCAACGGGTGCTGGCGACGGCCCACTCAGCACCAAGCTAGACCCGCCCCCGATCGCCTTCACCGATCATGATCGTGCCCGTTCGCGAAGTGTGCTCGCGCTGTACCAGGTTATTTCTCAAGGCATGACCGGCACATCGATGCCGGGCTTTGGCACGCTCGCTGACGAGGATCGATGGGCGCTGGCCTTCTTCACAGGAACACTGTCGCATGACGATGCCATGCGTGCTCGCGGCGAACAATCCTGGGGTCGAGACACCGCCGCTAAGGCTGTCTTTCCCGACCTAGCTGCTGCAGCGACCTTGACCGAAGCCGCTTTATCCGAACTGATAGCTCCAGACGCTGCTCGCGACCTCACCGCATATGTTCGTAGCCACCCAGAAGTCACCGCTGTCGTGAGCGGCTCTGGCGGACTAACCCAGGCCCGCTCGCTCCTTCAGGAGAGCCTTGCCGCGGCGCGCGCGGGTGACCGGGCCAGCGCAACACGACTGGGCCTGTCGGCCTACTTGGATGGTTTTGAGCCGCTGGAGCCTGCATTGCGCGCGCGCAACCAGGCACTTCTCACAGAAGTCGAAAATGCCATGCTGGCCTATCGCGGTGCGCTCGCCGGTGGGCGGTTGGAACAAGCCGATGCCACAGCACAGAAGTTGGACGATCTGTTTGCCCAGGTGGACGCCGAACTCGGCGCTAATAAGGCAGACCCACTAACCACCTTCGTTGCCTCCCTCACGATCCTGCTACGCGAAGGGGTTGAAGCGCTGTTGATCGTCGTGGGAATGCTGGCTTTCCTGAAGAAGGCAGAGCGACGCGATGTGCTGGGCTATGTGCATGGTGGTTGGGTGGCCGCACTGGCTTGCGGTGGTCTGACCTGGGCGGTGGCCACCTACTTCATGAGCATCAGCGGCGCAAGCCGTGAGGTGACCGAGGGGGTTTCATCTCTGTTCGCGTCCGTTGTGCTGCTGAGCGTAGGGCTCTGGATGCACCAGAAAAGCGCAGCGGGCAAGTGGCAGGCCTACCTAAAGGAAAAACTTTCGGCAGCTATGACGCGGCGTTCAGCGTGGGCATTGTTCGCCTTGTCGTTCATCGCCGTCTACCGCGAGGTGTTTGAGACCGTGTTGTTTTACTCGGCACTGACCAGTGACGGCAACAACAGTGCCTTGCTAGGCGGATTGGTATGCGGAGTGGCCATCCTAGCCGTCATTGCATGGCTTATGCTGCGGAGCAGTGCGCGCATGCCGATTGGCAAGTTCTTCAGCCTCAGTTCGATCCTGGTTGCGGTGCTCGCGGTAGTGCTCGCTGGCAAGGGGGTTGCCGGCCTCCAGGAGGCCGGCTGGTTGAGCGCGAGCCCGATCCATTGGCCGCGCATTGAAGTGCTTGGCATCTATCCGTCAGCGGAAACCGCGATTGCCCAAGCTTTGGTGTTTGCCGTTGCTTTAGCGGGCTTTGCCATGAACGCCGTGAAGGCTCGAACCCCCCGAATCGTTTGAGACTAATAGGCGCACTTAGTGGGGTGTTTCGGGCATGCTCCGAGCCCCCTACTCTCAGAGATCTTCAGGCGCCAGCAAAAACATGATCCATTGGGGAATGTCCAACAGCAGTAGCCGGAAGCACACACCTGTACTGCCAATAACGGATGCCTGTTTTAGTCCAATTTTCGGCGGTTGGTAGCAGCTAAACGAAAGCCCACGATGGCTCGCGAATTTAGAGCTCTGCTAGTACGCTTTGCGCCTAAACGAATGTCTTAACCAAAGAGCCTGCCGTGGACGGCAGGCTCTTTTTTTATATCAGCGGCTCGGTTTCAGTTCCGTAACCATGGCCTTGCCATTGATCGCCTCTGCTTGGAACGGAATGGAGTGAGTTGCTGCTGTCATGGCTTTTACCTGCATGGATGTACAGTATAAAAACCTGAAAGCTTATTTGCGCTATGACGTTGATGGCATTTAGCTAATGCTGCGGATTGAGTAGCAGCACTTCTTGTCTTAATGCGGTCGGCGCGACTTCAGGATGCGGCGAGGTTCGGCGTCTGCTTATCCGATCGACGAAGAAGGGCTTTCCCGACTCTCAATGCGTTGGTATGGCATAGGCCACGCCAAGCTGAGCGGCCAACTCCGCGAGGCGTCGATCTGCAGTCCAAAGCAAAGCGCCTGGTGTGATTAGCGTCGAGGCCAGCAGCGATAGATCGACCAAGCCGCAGCCCTTACCGAATAGCTTGTTATTCTCAAGGAAGGCCAAAGTCTCGGGAATTGACGCTTCCTGGCTCGGACGCAGCATGGCCAAAGCTGCGAGCGTATCGGCACGCGGCGCTGGCGGCGTGCCGCAGGCCAACTCTGCATGCACCATGGGATGCATCAGCACGCTGTCTTGCACCAGCAGCTCCTGCAGGTGTGTGTCGGCCTCACGAAAATGCCTCACCCACACCGATGTATCGACTAGAACGGACACCGGCATCAGCGAGAGCCTTCAGCATCCGCCTCACTGCCACGGCGTGGCACATCAGGCATGTCTGGCACGCTTCCGCCCAGGGCAGCCAAGCGCTTGCCTGCCTCGACGCGAGTGAAGGTTTCAAGTGCTAGGCGTACTAGTTCAGGCACAGCAATACCAGGCGCTGCAACAGCACGGGCACGGTTCACGACTTCGTCGTCGATCGTAAAGGTCGACCTCATGGCTACTCCTTTAACATCAAATTTGATGCATTGTCGCATCAGATTGGATGTTTGTGAATGATGATTTGTATTGCACAATACAAATATGATCAATCAGCCAAACCAGCTTGACCTTGTGTCCTCACCCCGCTTGGCGCCCACGCAGGAAACCTACAAGGAGCTGCAGATGGCCTACGACCATTTCAACGAGCGGCTGTTTGAGGGGCAGCTTCCAAGCTGCTTGATTACGCTGCAGTGGAAAAAGCGGACTTTCGGCTACTTCTCTGCAGCTCGCTTTGCCTCGTTGGACGGCTCAACCACGGATGAGATTGCGATGAATCCGACCTACTTTGCGGTCGTACCGATCATCGAAACACTCCAGACCCAAGTCCATGAAATGACGCACTTGTGGCAGCACCATTTCGGAAAGCCTGGGAGAGGCCGGTACCACAACGAGGAATGGGCACGAAAGATGGAAAGCATTGGGCTCATGCCCTCTTCCACCGGGCAACCCGGTGGCGCGCGAACCGGTGATTGCATGGCGGACTATGCGGTCGCAAGCGGCAGGTTTCTGACTGCTTGCCAGGAGCTGCTGACAGCAAAGTTTCAGCTCAGTTGGTACGATCGTTTCCCTTCGGTAGATCACGTACTTGCAGGCCAAGCCAGCATGGCCAACCACATTCAAGGAATTGAGGGCAGCAAGCCGCCGATGGTCAGCATGCCCGCATTGGCAGAAGCTTTGAAGCCCGCCGGCCAAGCTTTCGCGACCGCTACCGATGATGAGGGGGCACTGATTGCCCCTGCGAACAAGTCGAACCGAGTGAAATACAGTTGCACCGGCTGCAAAGATTCGATATCCGTCTGGGGGAAACCGGGCATTAAGCTGATATGTGGTGAGTGCAGAAAAAGTTTTGACGTTCAATAAATCATCAACGACAGGAGATTCATCGAGCGCACGCATAAACTTCGCTCGTTTGACCGGACTGGCTAACATCTGCCTGCATTCCATTCTGGCTTGTCTTAGAAAGAACAACTGACAATCATTCGGTTTCCGGTATGGAGAGCGACTGGACTGCCCCGCTACAGTAGATAATTCCCAGCCTCTTGCTCAAGCACGCTCAAACGTTTTGAGCGCAGTCCGGCACCATCAAGCTCAATGCTTGTATTCACCCGATGAATGACCCCGAGGCATTGAGCGGAACGGCCGCGTAAGTAAACTGAAATTCACCAATGCGATAGCTATCTTCTTAAACGCAATGCATTGAAGATCACAGATGCCGAACTCAGGCTCATAGCAAGTGCCGCGATCATTGGCGACAGAAGCCACCCTGTGAACGGATACAGAACTCCCGCTGCAATTGGCACACCAATTCCGTTGTAGATGAAGGCAAACAGCAAGTTCTGTCGCATATTGCGCACTGTGTCAGTTGAGATTTCACGAGACTGGGCAATGCCACGCAAATCACCCTTGACCAGCGTGATCTGACCGCTGTTCATTGCTACGTCGGTCCCGGTTCCCATGGCCACACCTACATCAGCTTTTGCCAAGGCCGGCGCATCGTTGATCCCATCACCAGCCATGGCAACCACATGGCCTTCACTTTGCAATCGCTCCACGAGAGCTAGCTTGTCGGCGGGCTTGACTTCGCCATGGACTTCATCAATTCCAAGCTTGGCACCAACAGCCTTGGCTGTGGTAAGACCATCTCCGGTTGCCATGACAATTCGCAAGCCGCTTGCATGAAGCGTTTGGATGGCATCCAGAGTGCTAGCTTTGATAGGGTCTGTTACCGCCAAAATGCCCGCGAATTTCGCATCAACCGCTAAATGAATGATGCTTGCCCCCTCTCCCCGCAGACGTTCTCCGTCTGCTTGCAAGGAGGATGCAGATACGCCTTCTTGCGCCATCAGTGTGGTGTTGCCTAATGCCAAGCGCCGTCCTTCAACGGTTCCTCGTACACCAATACCGCTGGCGGAATCGAAATCCGCAGGTTTTGCGAGCTGCAAGCCTTGTTCGCGTGCAGCTCGGACGATGGCATCCGCAAGCGGATGCTCGCTACCTTGGTCCAAGCTAGCGGCAAGCCTCAAAACTTCGTCAGTGGTGAAATCTGGAGCAGGAATCGCTTTATCGAATGCAGGCCGACCTTCTGTCAGGGTGCCCGTTTTATCTACGATGAGCGTATCCACTTCACGCATTTTTTCGATGGCGCCTGCGTCACGGAACAAAACGCCTTGCTCTGCAGCGCGCCCTGTGGCCACCATTACTGACATGGGTGTGGCCAAACCTAGCGCGCATGGGCAGGCGATGATGAGTACCGCGACGGCATTGATCAACCCAAACACCCAACTGGGCTCTGGGCCAAAAATGCCCCAGACGAAGAAGGTCACTACAGCGACTAGCACGACAACCAGAACGAACTTTCCAGCCACTACGTCGGCCATTCGCTGCATCGGTGCCTTCGACCGTTGGGCCGATGCAACCATCTGAACGATCTGGGAAAGCATGGTGGCAGCCCCCACCTTTTCTGACCTCATGACCAGAGCTCCACTCGTATTGAGTGTGGCGCCGATCAGTTTGTCGTCAACGCGCTTTGTCACAGGTATTGGCTCGCCCGTGAGCATCGATTCATCAACGGCGCTTTGACCTTCCGTGACAATGCCATCCACGGGTACTTTCTCGCCTGGACGTACGCGCAGCAGGTCTCCGACATGCACGTGGCTGAGGGGAACATCTTCCTCACTGCCATCTGCATTGATACGCCTTGCCGTCTTAGGAGCTAGGCTAAGCAATGATTTGATAGCGGCCGAGGTCTGAGAGCGAGCCTTCAGCTCAATGATCTGCCCCAACATGGTCAAAGAAATGATGACCACCGCTGCCTCGAAATAAACAGCTACACGGCCCATGGATACGAACGAGTCGGGAAACACACCAGGTGCCAGCGTCGCTACGAGGCTGTAGACAAAGGCGGCTCCCGATCCCAAGCTGATCAACGTCCACATGTTCGGACTGCGGTGGATGATTGACTGCCAGCCTCGAACAAAAAAGGGCCAGCCCGTCCATAGCACCACGGGCAGGGAAAGAGTCAACTCGACCCATGTTTGGGTCTGCATAGTGAACCAGCCGAACTTGTGTCCGAACATGGCCAGAGTGGTAACAATCAGGGTGAGTGGTAGCGTCCACCAGAATCGCCGTTGAAAGTCTTGCAACTCGCTGTTGTCCTCTTCTCCAACCGGGATCAGTGGCTCCAGAGTCATTCCGCATTTAGGGCAGTTTCCGGGATGATCTTGCCGGACCTCCGGATGCATCGGGCAGGTATAGATCGTTCCGGCGGGAACCACGCCCGAGTCATCAAACGATTTCTGATCTGAATGACTTGCAGCCACATGAGCATGTTCGTGCGAGCTGCGTAACTGGGCCTCAGGCACTAAATGCATTTGGCATTTAGGACAACGCCCCGGATGATCTTGATGGACTTCAGGATGCATTGGGCATACATAGACTGAGCCCTCTACTGCGTGATCCGCCTGCCCGCTACTCGATATGAATTGCGCAGGGGCATGAGCAAATTTTTGCTGGCAATCGGCACTACAGAAGCGATAGGTCCGTCCCTCGTGAACTATCTGATGAGGCGACTGTAGAGAGACAGTCATGCCGCAAACAGGATCTTGCAAAGGCTCAGCCTCAGTCATGGTGTTTTCCAACTCAACTGACTCTGAAGAAGATCGATGCTGATGATGATGCATGCCGATGGCCCTTCACGATGTTGGATCGATTCTTGGCCCTTACACCATGTGAATGTCAAGCCAGAATCTGCTCGAAAAACAACTCTATCCACCTATTCTGAGATAGCGCAATCAGAGTTCGCTGCTTGTGGCCATCTCAATTTAAGAAATAGTTCTTTGTTGAGATGGCCTTTGTCTGACTACATGACGCGGACGCCATCCAAGCATGAATCGACGGAAGCGTTTTACCCTTCCTATCAGTGTCTACGTCTGCTTAGAGCAGCTCCGCTTCTGCTGTCGGTGGTTGATCTCGGAGGATCAAATTCCTTTTGGGGAAAGAATCCCTAGCCAAGCCACACTCGCCAAAACCAGAACTGCAAGTGTTGTCTCCATGAACAGGCTCTGGCGTAGCTTAGCGACTGCTTGCGCGCGATTCCCTGAGCCCAATGATGCCTCCAGACTTGGACTAAGCCGGAACCGATTTGCAGCTGCCAAAGCAAGCATTCCGAGAACCAGCACTAGCTTGCCTAGCAGCAACTGACCATAGAGTGTCGAAACAAGCGGATCAAGCGAAGGCCCTGCGATCAATACATAGTTGACTACACCACTGGCCGCAAGAACGAAAACGATCAGCGTTCCGACATGGGCAAAGCCGTTTGATGTGCGGCTCAATATGGCGACAGTGTCCTGTGTCGCATTTGCCCTACTTGTGGCTAAGATCAAAAAAGCAAGCAACGCGCCGACCCATGCACCTGCTGCCCAGAGGTGGGAGATGTCTGAAGCAAGGTGGATGTATCCACGCATTCCGTCGTCCATCGCTCCATGACCAGCCCAGGCCAGTGTCGCCAGCGCTACACCGCTAGATACGGACATGGCAACGAAGCGAAACGTTGGATTGAACTTCACTAGGGCAATCAAGATGCAAAGCGCTAGCGCAAGAATACGAATGCACCAAGCAAGGCCCATGTGAGTGCCGGTGATGAGCATCTCGAAGATATGCGTTGACAACTCGGAGTAAGTTTGCGCACCGGACATGGCCTTGGCAAGGACTGTCATGCCAATCACTGACAGTCCAATCCCGATTACTGCACATACACCAACGCAAACGCGATAGCGACGCGCAATTGCCAAGGATCGCTCGTCATGGCCAAGGGCATAGACGCCGAACACGGCGACGCCAAAAGCTGCAGCCATGTCCAGATAAAGCGCGAGGCGCAAAACGATGGTGAACCAATCCTCGGCCATTTGGTTACTTCACCTGAAATGTGACATTGCCATTGATCGGGTGTGTGTCCGAAGACACGGCACGCCAATCCACGCGATAGGCACCGGGTTGAAGTGCTTGCGCAGGAGTAATGACCATGGTTTTGCCATCGCTAGCGCCAGAGACGCTTGCGCTGACCTTCATTGCACCGTGGTTCGGCATCCCGGGCATGCCCGTCATGATCAAGTTCGCAGCCGAGAACTGAGGAACCAGCGTTTCCGAGAACTTCAGCTCAATCGTTGCAGGTGCAGCAACCTGCGACTTATCCGCAGGAGAGGAGGAAACTAACGAAGGATGTGCAAATGCTGCGGAAGCGAACAGTGTTGCGGCAATTGGCGCGATGAACTTAGCGACCAGGTTTGAGCGGTTCATGAGGACTCCTATCTAAGTGTGATGGTGGTTTGAAAACAGATGTCGAATCTAGGTCTGTAGAGTTGGCGCTCCCAAGGACGCGCCAACTAGGAAGGGGACATTGGCCAGGCTAGAACCAGAAGCGGACACCGGCCACCCATCGTGTTTGTTGAGCACGGCCGCCGTCTGCACGAACGAGATCAGCGGTTCGCCCGAAACTGCCCGCACGTTCGACGCCGATATATGGAGCGAACTGACGGCTGAACTCGTAGCGCAGTCGCAAGCCCGCAGATGCTTCGGCTAGGCCCTTGCCGATGTGGCGCTCTGGATCATCCTTGCCGTAAAACTGCATTTCAGCTCTAGGCTCAAGGATCAGGCGCTGAGTCAGCAATAGTTCGTAGCTTGCATTTAGGCGAAGCGCAGTTCTGCCGCCACTGCCAACATAGGCTGTGGCCTCCAGCTCGAACCAGTAAGGGGCCAGGCCCTGCACACCAAATGCCAGCCATTGACGGCTAGGTCCCACGCCGTTGTCTAAGCGCAGACCAAGCTGTGTATCCCAATAGGTTGTGGCAGCACGGCTCCATAGCAGTTCGGTGCGAGACTCTTCGAGCTTTCCTTTGGCGACGTCACCTTCTGCCTTCAAGACAGCTTTGTTGTATGAGGTCCCGTACCATGCTTGCAAGTCATAGGCCGTTGAATCATCACCTCTGCGTGAAAAACGGCGTTCCAGGGTCTCACCACGCAGCGAGGCAAAGGTATGCTCGTCCGCAAGCATCAAGCGCGGGACGCCAGGCACCGCGTAATCGCCCGATCCCAAGGTCAACCCATTGGAATACCCATGTGGGTCGCGAGCATCTGGAGGTGCGGATCCCCCTTGCATCTGCATGCTGCCGTGATCCATCGCAGGGCCGCTTGCAGCGCTGCCAGTCATAGCACCATGACCTGCATGTGGATCAGCTGCAGTTGTGGCAGGGCTTGCCGGTGCTTCCATTTGCATATTCGCTTGGCCATGCGATGAATGGTCGCTTTGCGCCTGGGCCGCAATACTCACCAGAGCGAGGAGCGCAGTGGACAATGCACGAATAGGGAGTGCTTTGGACATTTTTGATCTTCCTTGTGAGGTTTGTTCAAGACACTACGACTTCGCGGAACATGCCTGCATCCATGTGGAACATCAGGTGGCAATGCCATGCCCAGCGCCCCAGAGCATCTGCCGTCACCAAGAAGCTGATGCGTTGTGCAGGCTGTACTGGCAAGGTGTGTCGACGGGCGAGGAATCGACCATCAGGGCTCTCCAGTTCACTCCACATCCCATGCAAGTGCATAGGGTGAGTCATCATCGTGTCGTTGTGCAGGATGACTCGCAAACGCTCGCCGTGACGGAAGTGAACAGGCGTTGATTGCCCGAACTCCAATCCATCAAGAGACCAGGAATATCGCTCCATATTCCCCGTCAGGTGCAACTCCACCTCTCGTCCAGGACCGCGCGAGTCCATCGGACCTGAAGGTGTATGCAGATCTGCCAAGGTCAGCACCCGTCTGCCGTTATTGCGCAGACCGATACCGGGATCGTCAAGATTGGTGCGGGCCATATCGACTCGCATATCTGTTCTTGCGCCATATTCAGTGCGAGCATGGCGTGCGGTGGTGCTGGGCACTGCCAAGCTCCCAGCAGGCTTGGCATGCTGACTATGGTCCATCGCCATACCACCGTGATTCATGCCGGCCATCGCACCATGATCCATGCCGGCCATTGCCCCCGACATACCAGCCATCCCGGCCATACCCGTCATCCCAGACATGCCGGTCATCCCAGACATGCCGGTCATCCCAGACATGCCGGTCATCCCAGACATGCCGGTCATCCCAGACATGCCGGTCATCCCAGACATGCCGGTCATCCCAGACATGCCGGTCATCCCAGACATGCCGGTCATGTCCATGTCGGCTCCAGAACTGCCATGGCTCATGGCGCCCATCATGTCGCTCATACCCAGCCATTCGACGGGATCGAGTGCGGGGACTGGAGCCTGCAGGCCTTCGCGCACTGCTAACGTAGCGCGTGCGTAGCCTGTTCGGTCCATCGACTGGGCAAAAATCGTATAGGCGTCATCACGTGGCTCGACAATCACGTCTATGGTTTCGCCAGGGCCGAATCGGAATTCATCGACAGTCACAGGCTCTACGTCGACACCGTCAACATGCACCACCGTGAGCTTCAGGCCCGGTATACGTACGTCATAGAAGGTATTGCCCGCGCCGTTGACCATGCGCAGCCGGACACGCTCGCCCGGACGGAAAAGAGCAGTCCAATTGCCTGCAGGTGTGACGCCATTTGCGAGGTAGGTCAGGGTCGCAGAAGAGAGGTCGGCTAAATCCGTTGGATTCATGCGCATCTCGTTCCACATCTTGCGCTTGTCTAATGCCGCTGACACGCCATCACGCGATGCATCACGGAAGAAATCAAAGACCGTGGGCTGGTTGTAGTTGTAGTAGTCGCCCTGAACCTTGAGCTTTGCGAAAACGCGCATGGGGTCTTCGTCAGTCCAGTCAGAGAAGAGCACGACATGGTCACGATCTGCACGGATAGTCTCAGGTCCTGCGGGATCAATGATGATCGCTCCATACATGCCGGTGAGTTCCTGCATGCCTGAATGTGAGTGATACCAGTAGGAACCGCTTTGCTGAACCTTGAAGCGGTAGGTAAACGTCTCTCCAGGAGGAATGCCCGCAAAGCTGATGCCTGGAACTCCATCCATCTGGTAGGGCAAGATAATGCCGTGCCAATGAATAGAAGTGGCCTCGCGAAGCTTGTTCGTGACGCGAATCGTCACCGTCTCACCCTCTCGCCAGCGCAGGGTTGGTGCAGGAAGCGATCCATTGATCGTTGTCGCCATGCCAGGCTTGCCCGTAAAGTTCACTGCGGACTCGGCGATCACCAGATCGAACTCGTTACCCTTCAGCACCGGCGCGGCCCCACGGACTGTTGAGCTCTGCTGCGCGAATGCCATGAGCGACTGCGTTGACAGGCCCGCCAGCACGCCTCCTGCGGCCAGTCCCTGAACGAAGCGCCGACGAGAGAACCCTTGAGTGGGAGTGACAAAAAATGGCGAATGACGCGGCATAAGGTGAAATCCTCCAGAGCTTTCAACAAAATCGTTTTCGGCGACGCTTGCTTGAAGCAAAGAGCGCTCGATATGTTCAGTATGCTAGGGCGCGCTGAATTTCGGTGGAGTGACTCGCTCATTACATTCATGTAATGCTCGCGTCATGTTCACTGCGACTGGAGGCGTCTATCAAGAAATGCCTTCGTTGCAGCCAGGAGGTTCACTCTGCTCGCCACGCTTGATGACTGACCAGGAGGGAGCAACTAGGCAGTGTTAAGTCTTTCTATCGCCAGGATTTCAGGAGCATTACATTTTTCTTATCTTCATGTCAGAGGGCGTCAAACTAGGCACACTCTTGAGCATCTACTGCAGCGGAGCGATTACATGAGGGTTTTGATTGTCGAGGATGAGCCTAAAACAGGTGAGTACCTGCGCCAAGGGTTGACCGAAGCTGGCTACATTGCTGATCTGGTTCCAAATGGTTCAGATGGCTTGCATATGGCTCTGCAAGGAGAATACTCATTGGTGATCTTGGACGTCATGCTGCCGGGTCTCAATGGTTGGCAGGTCCTCCAAGCTCTGCGTGATCGGGGCCTACATATGCCGGTCCTGTTTCTTACTGCACGGGACCATGTCGAGGATCGCGTCAAAGGGCTGGAGCTCGGTGCAGATGATTACCTGGTGAAGCCGTTTTCGTTTGCTGAGCTACTTGCCAGAGTTCGCATCATTCTTAGACGAGGACATCCGGCCAACGAAGGCACTACTCTGACTGTTGCAGATCTTGAGCTAGACCTGCTGCGTCGACGTGTATCTCGCAATGGCAAACGTGTTGATCTCACCGCCAAAGAGTTTGGACTCTTGGAGTTGCTGATGCGTCGTCATGGTGAAGTGCTGCCACGTTCGTTGATCGCATCGCAGGTATGGGACATGAATTTCGACAGCGACACCAACGTCATTGAGGTGGCCATGCGCCGTCTGCGAGCCAAAATTGATGAAGGCCACTCGATCAAACTAATCCAGACCGTACGGGGAATGGGCTACGTGCTTGACGTTCCTGAGGAGGAATAGGTGCAGCGTTTCACTCGCAAGGGAAAGCTCTCTTTAACTAGTCGTTTGGCCCTTTTCTTCACGTCTGTTGCGGCAGCCGTAGTGCTTGGCTTAGGTGGTTTGTTCCTAGTTGTTACAGAAAAGCATTTCGTGGAATTGGACCGAATGACGCTTCAAGACAAGCGCCATTTGATCGAGAAAATTCTCCAGAACACCAAGTCGGTCGATGATGCTCGTTGGCGTTTAAATGAGGCACTGAACTATCACGAGGATCTTCAAGTCCAGGTGAAAGATGCCCAAGGAGAAACCGTATTTCAATCGCCCGCATCCGGCTTTGCAGTGCCGGATCGCAACTCGGGTTTTATCGACAAGGAAGGATCGTTTGGGGTGTGGCGGCACGCAGATGCAGAATTCCACACCTTGAGCTTTGAGACGCTACCGGCCTACGCACCGTCACCATTAAAGGTACTGATCGCTGCAGACACAAAGCATCACATTCAATTTCTCGACGGAATTCGAGCAAGCTTCGCCATTTATGTGATTGCCGCAATTTTGCTGTGCTCGCTTCTGTCTTGGCTCGCCGCTCGGCAAGGGCTGGCACCGCTGCGAGAGATGAAATCACGGGCGGCAGTTGTGACCGGGCAGAAGATGAGTGAACGCATGCCGGTCGAGGCTGTGCCCGTTGAAATGGCCGATCTGGCGCATGAGCTCAATCGCATGCTGGATCGGTTGCAGGATGATTTTCAGCGACTGACAGATTTCGCGTCTGACTTGGCCCATGAACTACGTACACCCATCAGCAACCTGTTGACCCAGACTCAGGTTGTGCTGGCGTCCAAGCGTGATGCCGCGACATACAGAGACATTCTTGCCTCGAATGCCGAAGAGTTTCAGCGTTTGGCTCGCATGGTGTCAGATATGCTGTTCCTGGCCAAAACCGAACGGGGCGTGAGCTTGCCGCGTAAGGAGCAGTTCTTCGCACAACAAGAAGCATATGCATTGCTGGAGTTCTACGAGGCTGTCGCGGAAGAAAAGCAAATTCATTTGAAATTAAAAGGCGATGGACTCATTGATGGTGATCGGCTGATGTTTCATCGTGCTGTGAGTAATTTGCTATCTAATGCTTTGCGCTACACGCCGCAAGCAGGCATGGTCACCATCGACATTGAGACCGCAGCTTCCTGGACACTTGTCACTGTGGAAAATACAGGGCAGGACATTGATCCCAAAGTCCTGCC
Source organism: Comamonas sp. E6 (assembly GCF_001010305.1). NCBI lineage: Bacteria > Pseudomonadati > Pseudomonadota > Betaproteobacteria > Burkholderiales > Comamonadaceae > Comamonas > Comamonas sp. E6. The sequence goes on along the minus strand of NZ_BBXH01000027.1, from coordinate 18,045 downwards.
CAGGTTATTTGACCGCTTCTACCGAGCTGACCCTTCCAGGGCTCATCCGGACTCAGACGGTAGCGGATTGGGTTTGGCAATCACCCGAGCAATTGTCGAAGCTCATGGAGGCTCCATTACCGCCACTTCAGCCGATGGACGAACTCGCTTCACCTTGAAATTCCCCACTCCGCAGCCGACTTCCTCAGTAGATCAGAAAACAGGTTTTTCTTGAAAGCAAGAAGACACTATCCGCAGCAAGATGTCTTGGCTGAAGTGGAGCCGCAGCATTTCGTCTGCGGCTTCTCAGCATTTGCCTGCTCGGCTTCTGCTAACGCCAATAATTCTGGAGTGTATCCAGCGGCCTGGATAGCCAACACGTAGTCGGTGTCGCTCAGATCGCCGGAGACTTGCACCGTTTTATCTCGCGCATTCACTCCGATCTTTGCTTCATCATCGATTGCCAAAATGGAGCGCTGAATCCGCGCGGCACAGGCACCACATTTCATGTCATTGATGCGAAAAATAGCCATTACGTACTCCTTTAAAGCTTGTGGCTAAAGTTTCATCCTTCACATCATGTGAATGTCAAGTGTCTGTCTGCACAAGCACTGGAGCACGCGGTGTACACCAACTAGGTTGGTCTTCACTTTTCGCTTTGGGCTTTTGGTGTACAGATTTGGGATAAGAACTGCCGCGAAAAAGCTGACAACAATGTCACCGGACAGTCCTGTTTTTGTTGGGCTCTGCTTCCTAAGATCAACCCATCTTCTCCTCACCTTGATCAAGGCCCAGGAGATGTGTTCATCAACTTTCTTAGGAGCCAACCATGTCTCAAAACCGCATCTCCATTTCCTCTGTACTCGCAAGCGTTGCTGCTGTTATCACACTGGCTCTTCCTGGAATTGCGTCCGCAGGCTATGAGCATCCAGCCAACAATGAACAAGGCGTGATCGTGCATCCGGAGCACTTTGTAAGCCAGAAAACCCGAGCTCAAGTCAAGGCCGAGACTGAAGCCGCCATGAAGCAAGGCCGCCTTTCTTACGGTGAAAGCAATTTCCCAAGTGGTACTCCCGAGACTGGATCGAGCAAAACCCGCGAGCAAGTTATCAACGAAATGCGTAATGAAACAACAGCTGAACGGGATGCTCGCATGCAATCAACTGCGAACTAAACACGCTGAGTGTGAAGCCCCCTCGCTTTCCTGTGTGACATAAAAGCAGAGGTTGGTGAAACTTTTAACAAAATACGCGACCGGCGGTCTTCGGCTCAACGATTCGTGCAAACGATAGTGGTTGTAAAAATGCTGCCAGCCCTCGTTCCTAGACCGGACTTCCTGTACGGATCCATAGACATCGCAGTCGAGCACCTCCGTTCGGCAGGACCTGTTGAAGCGTTCGACGTAAGCGTTCTGGATCGGCGTGCCTCGCTGAATGTGGCGAAGGTTCCTACCCTTGCTCTGCGCCCATCGCTTTACTGCGTGGGCAAGGAACTCTGGCCCTTAGTCCATCAGCATCAGCATCATGGCCATGATCACCATGGGCACAACCACGACGACAACTCAGATCATGGCGACCTTAACTTGCGTTCAGCCTATCTTCACGTCCTTGCGGATGCCGCTACTTCGGTGCTAGCCATCGTTGCTTTGCTGGGTGGAATACACTGGGGTTTTGGTTGGCTGGACCCCTTGATGGGCATCGTCGGTGCGGCTCTAGTCGCCATTTGGGCGTGGGGTCTGTTGTGTGATAGCAGTCGAGTCTTGCTGGATGCCGAGATGGATGCACCAGTGGCCGAAGAAATTCGAGAATCCATCGCCGAAGGTCCATATCGGGCTGTCATCACGGACCTGCACGTTTGGCGGGTGGGCAAAGGGAAATATGCCGCCGTCATTGCCGTAGAAGGAAACTCTGAAGTCACCCCTGACTACATCCGCCAACTTGTCACTATTCATGAGGAGTTAGCGCATGTTTCAGTGGAAGTGAATCCACTGAACTCATCAACGGCACTCATATAAGCATTTGCTTGGCCGCTGCTTTCGCCGGAAGCAGACTCTCGTGACTTTTCATTGAGCGGCAGCTTTCTGCCTCAGTGGAAGCGTTACGCAAATTCAGTCAGTATGAGCAATACTGGTCTGGCCGTGCGTCAAACAATTTCGCAGCGTCCACAAAGATTGTGGGAGATACCTTCCACATATAATTTCTGAACTATGACACGCCGTCTGGCCATGTTCTTCGTGATGCTGAGCGTCTTCTGGCAAGCCCTTGCTGTGGCTGGCCAGATGCCTGTCTTCGCGTCACATGAAGCGCTTGAGCATGCGGCGATGCATCTTCAAGAGGAAGGCCACCACCACCATGATGATGGTGCCGTGGAGCTCGATGACTCCTCTGACTCCAAACTGCACATGATGGCCAATGGGATGCCATCTGCAGCGGTTGAAGCTTTCACCTTGAGTGTTCCGGTGCCCGACTGGGTAAGCTCTCCACTCTGCCCGGTCGTCGATTCCATGCTCCCCCATCCGATCCTGGAAGGTCTTCGACGGCCTCCCAGACTCACAGCCTAGCTCTCTTTAGGTCGGCTTCATCCGTCTGAAGCCATCCCTTCGTTCGTGCATGTCAGATCTGTCGCAGTACCTCGCGACGGTATTGCTATGTACCCAGAGCATTTAGAGGCTTTGTGAACCCCAAAATTAAATGGAGGCTCTGCATTCTTGCAGGGCTGACGTTGGCGTGCACGTCGTACGCACAGCCAATGGAAAGCGTTGCTGCGCCAAAATCGAGCAGCAACATTCAAAAAACAACCTTGGCGACTGCCGTTGAGGCGGCCTGGAGCCGCGCCGTTGCCTCTGCTGAGGCTGCAGGCATTTCTCGGCAGGCAGCCGCAGAAAAGCAAGCATCAAGTGCTCTTTGGGCTGCACCTCCCTCAGTGGAGTTGAGCCACCGCAATGACCGCCTGCAAAGCAACAATGGCGCTCGCGAGACTGAAGTAGCTTTGGCGGTGCCGCTCTGGCTTCCCGGCCAGAAAAGCGCCAAGCAACAAGCCGCAGATTCGTTGTCATCTCTATCTCAGTTGTCTGAAACTGAGGGAAAACTGCGTGTTGCAGAGGTTGTCCGTGAGTTGCATTGGCAGATTGCTGAGTTGCAGGCCAGCCAATCTTTGTCAAAGCAGCAGACCAGCACTTTTGCGGCCATCGCATCAGACGTGGATAAACGTGTGAAAGCCGGTGATCTGGCAAGAGCAGATGCCTTGGCAGCCAAGGGGGAGCTTTTAAGCGCACAAGCAACTCAGTCACAGGCTGAAACCCAGCTTGAAGCAGCAAAGCGCCAGTGGACAGCCCTGACAGGATTGGCCCAAACACCTGACGCTACGTTTGCGAGTGCTGAAAGCCCATCTCCTCGCCAGTTGGCTGAGCATCCCGAACTGTTGCGTGCAGAACAGCAAGTAGACCTGGCACATAAGCGTTTGGATTTGGTTGCCAAATCGAATCGCAGTGCTCCAGAGCTGATCACCAAGTTCAGGCAAGACATTCCAGGCCATGGTCAGGGTTCCGCCTACAGCCTGGGCCTTGCTGTGCGTATTCCGTTCGGCACAGACGATAGAAATGCACCCTTGCAAGCTGCCGCCTTGACCGAGCTGGACATAGCTCAGCGCAAGGAACAGGTGCTTCGTGCTCAGTTGTCTGCTCGCATGGAAAGCGCCAAGGCTGCAGCAGCGGCAAGTCAGTTGCAGTTGCAGACCGAGCGTGAAAAAGCCGCGTTGCTTAACGAACGAGCCAAGCTGATTCGTGCCGCCTTCAATGCAGGCGAGACATCGCTCCCAGAGCTTCTGCGCGCAGCCAGTGCCGCAGCTCAAGCCGACTACAGCGCTGCTCGGCAGGAGGCTGCATTTGGCCTCGCACGTGCACGTCTTCAACAAGCCTACGGACAACTGCCATGAATTCTCCGTTTTCAACTCCTTGCGCCGTGAAGCGCTTGCTCTTACTGGGTGGCTTCGCCCTTACTACAGGGATCGCCTTGGCATCCCCTGGTGCACACGGTCCCAATGGAGAGCATTTGGACGCAGCACCTACGGCAGGAGCCACTTCTTCTGCACCCAGGTTCGAGGCTAAGTCCGAAGACTACGAGCTGGTTGGTCGCCTGCAGGGCGGTGAGTTTTCGATGTTCATTAATCGATTCGCTACGAATGAACCCGTGGATCAAGCCAAGGTGGAAGTCGAGCTGGGTCAACTGAAAGCCCCTGCGCCTTATCACTCGGACCAGGGCGACTATGCCGTGGCTGACGAGAAGTTCTTGGCAGAACTCGGCAAGAAAGGGTCACACGCGCTGGTGATCACGATTCTGGATGGCAAAGAGTCTGACCTGCTGGACGGCACTTTGGAAGTCGGGGCGACCCAAGCTGCAGCTGAGGCCACCCATGCTCATGGAGATGAAAACGCTTTGCTGTTTGGCGCATTGGCAATTGCGGCATTGGCCGCAGTGGGTGGATTGGGATGGCTCTTGGGCCGTGGCTCTAACAGCAAGGTAGCAAAGGGAGGCGCCCAATGAAACGCATCGTCATCATGTCTGCGGTCTTGGCCGTCACCATGGCTCAAGCCTCTCCGGGCGCTCATGGCCCCAACGGAGAGCATCTGGATACCGCCTCGGCCGCTCCATCGGCAGCAGGTTTGAGTCGTCTGCCTGATGGCAGCGTCAATGTGCCCATGTTGTCCCAGCGTCGATTGGCAATTCGCACGGAAATTGCCCTGATGTCCGAAGCAAGCGCAACCACCGAACTGCCAGCCAAAGTCATCGCGGACCCCAATGCAAGCGGCCTGGTTCAGACGGTTGTGGGCGGAAAGATTGAGGCCGGATCCCAAGGCTTGCCGTTTGCTGGCAAGACTGTACGTAAAGGGGAGGTCCTGGCGGTCGTAGCCCATCACGCAGATCCACTTGCCTTGTCAGGACAGCGTGCCCAGTTGGCCGAGCTCAGAGGTGCCCGCGAAATTGCGCAAAAGCGTGTGGAGCGACTCAAAGGGCTTGAAGGCACTGTCCCACGCAAAGAGATTGAAGCGGCTCAGACAGAGTTTGCAAGCCTGAGGGCACGTGAAAGCGCAATCGGTGGCGGACTTGCTGCCAAGGAAAACGTTGTCGCACCGGTTTCGGGTGTCATCGCCAGCGCCAATGTGGTGCTCGGTCAGGTTGTCGAATCCAAGGATGTCTTGTTTGAGATTACCGATCCAGCCAAGGTCATGGTGGAGGCCACAACGGCCGATCCTGCTCTAGCAGCCAACATCAGTGCAGCAACGATCAAAGCGACGCCGGGAGTCCGTTTGGAGCTCATTGGTGCTGGTCGAAGCTTGCGTGACGGTGTGTTGCCATTGACCTTCAAGGCGGTTGCGTCCGATGGCACTCAACAGCTACCGATTGCTATTGGCCAACCTGTCACCGTGATTGCCAACTCCAAGCAAAGTGTCAAAGGCTTTGTTCTTCCCGCACAGGCGATTACTCGCAACCCTGCCAATGAGCCTGTCGTCTGGATCAAGTCAGGTGCAGAGCGCTATATCCCTCAGCCCGTGCAGTACCAAGCGTTGGATGCGAACCGGATCGTCGTTACCAAGGGGCTTGGCGATGAAAACCGGGTCGTGGTTCAAGGTGCGGCGCTGATCGCACAAATCCGCTGAACTGTGAGGTGACACATGTTCAACTGGATTGTTCGTAACAGCCTGCATAACCGGCTGTTTGTGCTGGCGTTCGCTGCGATATTGATGGTCTACGGGATCATCACAGCGGTCAAAACGCCTGTTGATGTCTTCCCGGACCTCAACAAACCTCTAATCACTGTTCTGACCGAAGCCGGGGGCATGGCCCCTGAAGAAGTCGAGCAGTTGGTGACTTTCCCCATTGAAACAGCATTGAATGGCATGCCGGGGGTCACTCGCGTGCGCTCCATGTCCGGGGTCGGTTTGTCGATTCTCTATGCCGAGTTTGACTGGGGAACTGACATCTACCGCAATCGCCAGTTGGTGGCGGAGCGGCTTGCGCTCGTACGCGAGCGACTTCCCGCTGATGTGGTGCCGGTGATGGGCCCTGTGTCTTCCATCATGGGTGAGGTCATGCTGCTGGCCTTGCCCTTGAATGTGGGCGAAAAAGGCGCATCGGCCGCAACACCCATGCAGGCACGGGAGTATGCAGACTTTGTGCTGCGTCCTCGCTTGTTGGCTGTCCAAGGTGTTTCGCAAGTCATTCCCATCGGGGGTGAAGTACGTCAATTGCGTGTCGAGCCTGACACCGCCAGGATGGCTCAGTTCGGCGTCACCCTTTCTCAGCTGGAAGCGGCTCTCAAGGGGTTTGCAGGCAACGCAGGCGGCGGTTTCATAGACCTCAATAGCAGGGAATATCTGATCCGCCACATTGGGCGTACCAACAAGGTCGAGGACCTGCAGTCCGCTGCAGTGGCCTGGCGAGATGGCCGTCCAATCCGCCTGGAGCAGGTTGCCAATGTCCGGTTTGCTCCGGCCATGAAGCGCGGTGACGGTGGTTACAACGGCTCTCCTGCGGTCATCGTCAGCGTTCAGAAGCAACCTGAAGCCGATACCGTTCGCGTGACGCGTGACATCGAGCAAGCGCTTCGTGAACTAAGCAAGGGCCGTCCTGAAGGCATCAACGAACCAAGAGCCTTGTTCCGACAGGCGGATTTCATTGAAGCCTCCATTGGCAACGTGACAGAGGCACTGCGTGATGGAGCCATCATGGTCGCCATCGTTCTGTTTGCCTTCTTGCTCTCAGCCAGAACCACTCTGATCTCACTGGTCGCGATCCCACTGTCGCTGGCTGCCACGGCGCTGGTATTTCACTGGCTGGGACAATCCATCAATGTGATGACCTTGGGCGGACTTGCCATTGCCATTGGCGAGTTGGTTGACGATGCGGTGGTGGACGTAGAAAACATTCTGCGCAGACTCAAGCAAAACCGGGAGCAGGAGCACCCGATGCCGACGCTTGAGGTTGTGCGCAAAGCCAGCGTGGAGGTTCGCTCCGGCATCGTTTATGCCACGGCCATCGTGGTGCTGGTGTTCGTGCCGCTGTTTGCTCTGCCAGGGGTCGAAGGCCGCTTGTTCTCGCCGCTGGGCATCGCCTACATCATCTCCATTCTGGCTTCCATGCTGGTGTCGATGACGGTGACGCCGGTACTGTGTTCCTACCTCCTGCCGAGAATGAAGCGCATTGATCATGGGGACAGCCCCATCGTCAGACGCCTCAAGCAATGGGATGAAAAGCTGCTGGCTTGGTCTTTCCCAAGAAGCAAAGCGCTGATGGCTACGGCCTTGGCTGCAGTAGTGATTGCACTGGCCAGCGTTCCCTTCTTCCCGAGAGCGTTCCTGCCAGCCTTCAATGAAGGCTCGCTGGTTCTGGGCATGGTGTTCAATCCGGGGACGTCATTGGCAGAAGCCAATCGAATGGGCTCCTTGGCTGAGACCTTGATCATGGAGGTGCCCGAGGTCACCCAGGTTGGGCGCAGAACAGGCCGGGCTGAGCTGGACGAGCACGCGGAAGGGGTTCACTCTGCAGAGATCGACGTTGATCTGAAGCGCAGCGAGCGTGATCGTGAAGCCGTGATGGCCGATATTCGCGCAAAGCTGTCTGTGCTGCCCGCACAAGTTGCTGTGGGCCAGCCGATTTCTCACCGCCTGGATCACTTGCTGTCCGGTGTTCGCGCTCAGATCGCCCTGAAAATTTCTGGTGACGATACCGACACGCTGCGTGGTTTGGCCGAGCAGATGCGCCAAAGTCTTTCAAGCATCCCTGGCCTGGTTGACCTGACCGTCGAGAAGCAAGTGCTGATTCCTCAGATTACTGTGCGTCTTGACCATCAGAAAGCCGCCCAGGTGGGGTTGGCTCCCGGGGAGGCTATTCGTGTGCTGCAAGCGCTGACGGATGGTGCTCATGGTGCACAGATCGTGGATGGCCCTCGTCGCTACGAACTGGTGTTGCGTTTGCCCGATGAAGGTCGCAGCCCGCAAGACCTGGCTCGAACCCTGATCGACACGCCGGCTGGCAGGATTCCTGTCTCAGCGATTGCGACGGTCTCCGAGACGGATGGACCCAACCAGATTGGCCGGGAAAACGGTCGTCGTCGCATCGTGGTCTATGCCAACACGGACGGTTCAGACATGAGTCGTATCGTGCGTGACATTCGTGCGGCGATAGATCGCACCCAGTTACCGACAGGCAACTCCATCTCTCTGGAGGGGCAGTTCCAGGCTCAGGAGCAGGCTGCGCAAAAGATTGCGTGGCTATCGCTGATGTCTCTGGCTTTGGTGTTCCTGGTGCTTTACACACGCTACCGCTCCACGACGCTGGCCTTGATCATCATGGCCAATATCCCGTTGGCTCTGGTGGGCAGTGTGATTGCAATGTGGCTTTCGGGAATCACGCTCTCCGTGGCCTCCATGGTGGGCTTCATTACCTTGACAGGCATTGCAGTTCGCAATGGCATCCTCAAGGTGAGCCACTACATCAACCTCTGCAAGTTTGAAGGGGAGCAGTTCGGCCAGTCCATGGTTGTCCGCGGCTCACTGGAGCGCCTGACACCTGTGCTGATGACTGCGCTGGTAGCTGCGTTTGCCCTGACGCCTTTGCTGCTGTCTGCCGATGCTGCTGGCAAGGAAATCTTGCATCCAGTTGCGGTGGTCATCTTCGGTGGTTTGGTGAGCTCCACGCTCCTAGATACGTTGTTGACTCCACTGATGTACCTGGCATTTGGTCGAACGGCCACCGAAAAGCTTCTGGCTTCAAATCCAGAAGCCGAAGGCACGCCTGAGCAGCAAGAAGCGTTTTAAAGCAATTACGGGCTTTGAGGCGCAGCCCTTGATGCGCCTCGCTTTAGCTAGGAATAGTTATGAAAAAACTGCTGTCTGCAGCTGTCCTGGGCCTTTCTCTGATCAGCATGAACGCCATCGCGCATGGCACTGCCAAGCCTCAGCACGGCGGCATTGTCCAATCGGCCAGCGATCTGTCCTTTGAACTGGTTCCACAAGCCAATGGTGCTGCCATCTACGTAATCGATCACGACGATCCTGCTGACGTGAGCAAGATGGGCGGAAAACTGACCGTGCTCAATGGTGCGGAAAAGTCTGAAGCCGACATCAAGCCTGCCGGTGGCAACAAACTTGAAGCAACAGGTATCAAGGTTGCCAAGGGCAGCAAAGTTGTTGCGACCATCACCGGCGTTGAAGGCCAAACTGTCACCGTGCGTTTTTCGGTGAAGTAATACCCAGCTCGACAAAGCATAGGTAAGACGAGGTAGCTATGAATGTTTTGGCAAACCGTGGAGTTGTCGCGGCACTCGGCGCGGCAGTTCTATTTGGAGCAGGTACACCAGCAGTCAAGATGCTGCTGGAGCATGCCAGTCCCTGGTTGATGGCAGGCATTCTCTACCTCGGCTCTGGTATCGGCTTGCTGATCTACAGGCTGATTACGAAAGCTCCTGCAGTCGCCCTGAAGCGGCATGAGATGGGATGGCTTGCCGGAGCCGTTGTAGCAGGCGGCATGATGGGGCCGCTGCTTTTGATGACAGGCTTGTCTGGGATGGCTGCGACCGACGCATCTCTGCTGCTCAACGCCGAGGGCGTACTGACAGCCGTTCTCGCGTGGTTTGTTTTCAAAGAAAACTTTGATCACCGTATCGCCTTGGGGATGGTGGCAATTGTTGCTGGTGCGGTAGTGCTCAGCTGGCCAAGCCAAACGGGCACTGCCAGCCTCTGGCCCACGCTTGCAGTGCTCGGCGCTTGTCTGTCCTGGGCCATTGACAACAATCTGACTCGTAAGGTATCGATTGCGGATGCCTCATTCATTGCAATGATGAAGGGCCTGGCTGCCGGCGCTACCAATTTGCTGTTGGCTCTGGCGACTGGCGCAGTCTGGCCGTCACCAGGAGTCGTGGCTTTGGGGGCGGTGATTGGCTTCCTGAGCTATGGCACGAGCTTGGTCTTGTTCGTGATCGCCTTGCGCTATCTGGGTACAGCTCGCACAGGGGCGTATTTCTCCATCGCGCCGTTTTTTGGAGCCGTGCTGGCCATTGCTTTCTTGGGAGAGCCTGCATCGCCTCGATTGCTCGTTGCTGGCGTTTTGATGGGTATCGGGGTCTGGCTACACCTTACTGAAACCCATCAGCACGAGCACACCCATGAGTTGCTAGAACATAGTCATGAACATGAACATGATGAGCATCATCAGCATGTCCACGCGGACGGGTCGATGCCAACGGGTAAGCATGCACATTTGCACACTCATGAGCCTACGACGCACAACCATGAGCATTTCCCAGATTTCCATCATCAGCACGAACACAAACACTGATGTGCAGATTCAGCGTGCCGACACGCGTGAACCGCACTCGCCTTACGATGTCAATGATCTAGTTGATAGATGACAAGGCCAACAACTGAAGCTGCTGCGACGATGACTGGCCCTGGGAGCTTTGTTTGAAGTTTCCACTGAGTTACTGTAGAAATGATAGAAATTGCAGCGGCGATCCCGTCTGTAATTGATCGCTGCGCAATGACTGCAACTGCACCGATGATTTTTCCTATCGCTGCAGCAGTAATCCCACGAACAATGGCGATGAAGCCTGGCTTTTTTTCCATATTTCTTGAAATACGGAGATAGAACCAACGTGAACAAGAGGCAATGCAGAAAGTCGCCGCAGCCGCCTCGACCACGCCTCTGAAACCGTGCACGAGAAAGCCATTAAACACTGGCGTACTGACAATAGGTCCAGGGTTGGTCATGCATGCCATTCCATTTTTCCAATAGTCGGTCGGCATAACCTCCGGGTTGCGAAGCGAGTCTCAACCTTTAAGCTGCGTGGATGTCTAGATGTACTTCGCAATCCTGCTTGAGCCACCTCGAACGGATTTACATGCCATGCTTTGTTCGTCTCAACTGGCGCACTGAGTTGAACCTCTGAAGCCAAGGAGGCTGCAAAGAAGCTGACAACAATGTCACCGCGCTGTCCCGATTTTGTTGGGCGCCGATTCCTAAGATCAACACATCTTCTCTTCACCTTGATCAAGGCCCAGGAGATTGTGTTCAACGACTTTCTTAGGAGCTTCAACCATGTCTAAAAGCCGATTCTTCATCTCTTCCACACTGGCAAGTGCTGCAGCAGCCATTGTCCTAGCGCTTCCGGGTATTGCCTCAGCAGGCTACGAGCATCCGGCAAATAATGAACGAGGCGTGATCGTGCATCCAGAGCATTTCGTGAGCCAAAAAACCCGAGCTCAAGTCATCGCAGAAACTGAAACTGCGATGAAACAGGGTCGCCTGTCGTACGGCGAAAGCAACTATCCAACCCAGGTACCTAGCGTGGGCTCTAGCAAAACACGCGCAGAAGTAATCAATGAACTGCTGCGTGAATCACCTTCAGAGCGTGAGGCCCGTCTCCAATCTATGGCGCGCTAAGCCTTGAGTGTGTCTTAGGTCCACCGTCGTATACTGGGCCTAAGACTTAAACCATTTCATTCACCTATTGGCTTTGCTTGACTGACATTTCAGCATCTGGGACTTGTGTTTACAATATGGAGGCTTCTTCAGCCTCCTTTAGCCAAGGCGACGAATAAGATGCGTGCAGGCCATCTGCCCCCTCTAAGACCTTTGACATCTAGAAAGCGGTTATGTCGTGTAGCGTTGACTGCCCAAGGCTGGTAGATTGACTGCACTTCCTGTAATCATGCTGCATCGTCGCATTTACCGCCTGACCACCGCCATCGTGGTGGTGCTTTCGGTGCTGTTCGCACAGCTGGCGTTGGCGGGCTACGTCTGCCCGCAAGAGGACAGCGTTGAAGCGATGACGGCCAGGATGGAGGCCGGCATGCCATGCGAAGGCATGGACCAACAGCAACCGGTTCTGTGTCATCAGTACACCAATGCCCCGGATGTGACCTTCGAGGCAATCAAACTGCCCGTGGCGTCATTACCAGCCATCGTGCAGGTATTGGAGCTGCCGCTAGTGCTCGAATTTGATGCTGCGCTTGCAGTGTCCTGGCCCATCACCTTGGACGTTCGACCGCCTCCGGACCCTCTTTTTCTCTCTACTCTCAGACTCAGAGTCTGATCACTTCGTCGACTGACTGGTGCTGGCGTGGCTTGTCCATACGCCGGCAATGCCCTCGTTCGTCCACGGAGTTTCCATGTCCCCTATTTTTTTGCGAGCAGCCTCCTTGGCTGCTGTCTTTCTGCCGGCCGTTGCTGCTGCAGAATCGATTTCATTCGACCAGGCAATAAGCTTGGCCGTCCAACGCTCCGAAGCAGCCCGCGCAGCCCAGGCGGCGATGCAAGGCTCTGTCCATTCCATCCAGGCTGCGGGTCAGTTGCCAGATCCCATGCTGCGGGCCGGCATCGACAATTTGCCGGTTACCGGCTCAGACCGCTTCAGCGGTACCCGTGAGTCCATGACGATGAAGCGCATCGGTGTCAGCCAGGAGTGGCTCTCTGCAGATAAACGAGCCGCGCGCGAAGGTGTGGCTCGTGCACGGGCCGACCGCGATGCCGTACAAAAAGACATTGCCGAAGCCGAGGCTCGCCTGCAGGTCAGCATGGCGTATGTCGATGCGTGGTTCGCCACTGAAGCACTCAAGCTAACCACACAAACCGAGCATCACTTGCACGAGGAGCTGAATGCGGCAAAAAGCCGCATAGCAGCTGCCACAGGCAACAGCGCAGAAGCGTTGCAGCTCCTATCCGCCAAAGGGATTGCAGAGGATGAAAGCGAAGAGGTTCGCCAACAGCAGTCTGCAGCCATGGTCAGTCTGCAACGCTGGATCGGCATTCTTCCCGATGCCCTCAACAAGCCGCCTGCCTTCCCGGTTCCCGAGGAATGGGACTACGTGGCGAGATATCCAGCCGTCGCAGGCTTAAAAAGCGACGTCGAAATTGCTCGCCAGAGTGCAAACGTCGCAGCCAAGGAGCGCTCTCCCAACTGGACCTGGGAAGTGTCCTACGGCCAGCGCACCGGCTATTCCGATTTGGTTTCGGTCGGTGTCAGCATCCCGCTCCAAATCGCACCAAGCCAGCGCCAAGACCGCGAAACCTCGGCCAAGCTGGCCATGGTCGACAAAGCAGAGGCTGACCTGACGGAGGGAATGCGCGCAGCCATGGCCGATTACCGCACCTTGACTAGCGACGCCGCGCGCCTGCAGCAGCGTATCGAGAGATACCAAGGCTCCGTAGTGACCCCGGCCAGACAGCGCACTTCCGCCGCCCTGGCAGCCTACCGCTCCAATCAACTGGCCCTGACCGCTGTGTTTGAGGCACGACATGCCGAGGTCGAAGCTCAGAGAAAACTCCTCGCACTGCAGCGTGATTTGGTACGTACGCAGGCCCAACTGAACCTCAAACCCATCGCTCAAGGAGGTGCCCAATGAAGCGCACAGCACTGGTCACTTCATTGGTTACGGCAGGCGTACTGCTGGCAGCCGGTGGCTTCTTTATTGGCCGCTTGACCTCCGAAGGCGCTGCCCCCAAAGCCGTAGCCGCCTCGGAATCCAAGGCTCCCGCAGGCGAGCGCAAGATCCTCTACTGGCATGACCCCATGGTGCCGGGACCACGCTTTGACAAACCGGGCAAGTCGCCATTCATGGACATGCAACTGGTGCCCGTCTATGCGGACGATGCCAATGACACAGGCGTCAAAGTCAGTCCAACGGTGCAGCAGAACCTCGGCATCCGGACCGCGACGGTCAAGCGAGCCGACATCGGCGCGTCGTTCGACGCCGTTGGCACGGTGCAGTTCGATGAGCGCCTGAGTGTTGCCGTCCAGACCCGTGTTGCCGGTTATGTCGAGCATTTGGCTGTGCGCGCTCCCATGGAGCAGGTTCGCAAAGGTCAGGCTTTGGCCACCATTTTTGCGCCCGAGTGGCTGGGGCCACAAAACGAACTGCTCGCACTCAAGCGTTCAGGTGTACCTCAGGAGCTTATTACGGCAACCCGTGAGCGCATGCGCGCCATGTCCATCCCCGCAGAACTGGTACGCAAGAGTGAGGAAACCGGGGTCGCCCAAGCTCGCTATACCTTGCAGGCTCCGGTAAATGGCGTGGTGACGGAACTTGGTGTGCGAGATGGAGCCCAGGTGTCACCTGGCCTTACGTTGTTCCGTATCTCCGGCCTAGAGAAGGTCTGGGCCGTGGCTGAAGTGCCGGAAGCACAAGCCGTACGTCTGACGCGTGGCCAGAAGGTCAAGGCCGTTCTGCAAGCCGATGCATCCCAAACCTTCGAAGGCGAGTTGAAGGAAATCCTGCCACAGGTCAACGCCAGCACACGCACCCTGCAAGCGCGATTCGAGGTCGTTAACCGCAGCGGCAAACTGATACCCGGGTTGCTGCTGCGCCTGCAGGTCGGCGACGCTCCAGCCTCGCGCCTAGTCCTGCCTTCCGAAGCCGTCATCCGTACCGGCACCCGTGCATTGGTCATCGTCCGCAAGGAGTCTGGCAACTTCGAGCCTCGGGAAATCAAACTGGGCGAGGACTTGGGTGATCAATTGGAGGTGCTGCAAGGCTTGCGCGAAGGCGAAGAGGTGATTGCCAGCGGCCAATTCCTAGTGGACTCGGAAGCGCGGCTCAAGTCAGCTCTGGGAGCCATGGAGGCCGGGCAATCCCAGCCTGTGCCCGCTACGGCCACCGAAGCCCCCGACATCTTCCGCGCCGAGGGCAAGGTGGAAAGCATGGATGACGACGGGATCACGATCTCGCATGGCCCTGTGCCGGCTCTCAAGTGGCCCGCCATGACAATGAGCTTTGGCAAGGCCGACTCGATGACGCTCACGGGCTTGAAGCCAGGAGATCTGGTGCGCTTCGAGTTCCGAAAAGGCGGGCCCATGGATTGGGAAGTCATCTCCGTGCAGAAAAGCGGCAGCGCCGCTGGAACCACCGGAGGCGCCAAGTGATTGCTGCTCTGATCCGTTGGTCCATCACCAACCGCTTTCTAGTGCTGATTGCCACCGCGTTCCTCGTGGCGGTAGGCATCTGGTCGGCATCTCGCACCCCGGTCGATGCATTGCCGGACCTCAGCGACGTACAGGTGATCGTTCGCACCACCTACCCAGGCAAGCCGCCCCAGGTGGTGGAGGACCTCGTGACCTACCCGCTGACCACAACCATGCTGAGCGTACCTGGGGCTAAAACCGTCCGAGGCTATTCGTTCTTTGGCGACTCCTTCGTCTATATCCTGTTTGACGACAAGACCGATCCATACTGGGCACGGTCACGGGTGGTGGAGTATCTGAACCAGGTGCAAAGCCGCTTACCAGTAGGTGCGACAGCCGCGCTAGGCCCGGATGCCACTGGTGTGGGCTGGGTCTACGAGTACGCGCTGGTCGACCGCAGCGGCCATAACGATATTGGACAGCTGAGAGCCCTCAACGACTGGTTTCTGAAATTCGAGCTGAAAACCGTTCCGGATGTGGCGGAAGTCGCCAGCATCGGCGGCATGGTCCGCCAATACCAGGTGGTGCTCGACCCGGACCGCATGCGAACGCTCGCCATCACACAGTCCATGGTCGTGCAGGCCCTGCAGAAGGCCAATCAGTCGTCTGGCGGCTCGGTAGTGGAAATGGCCGAGACCGAGTACATGGTGCGCTCGCGCGGATTCCTTCAATCACTGGAGGACTTCCGTACCATCCCGATCACCCTCAGCGGAGCGACACCCGTGCTGCTGAGAGATGTGGCCATAGTCCAGATAGGCCCGGAAATGCGACGGGGCATCGCCGAACTAGATGGTGAGGGTGAAGTCACGGGAGGGGTAGTAGTCATGCGCTCCGGCAAGAATGCCCGAGCCACTATCGAAGCCGTCAAAGCCAGGCTGGAGACGCTCAAACCCAGTCTGCCCAAAGGCGTTGAGGTGGTGGAAACCTATGACCGCTCCAAACTCATTGATCGTGCAGTCGACAACCTGCGTGTCAAGCTTCTGGAGGAGTTCGCCGTCGTCGCCGTCGTCTGTGCCATCTTCCTATTCCACCTGCGCTCCGCGCTGGTGGCAGTTGTAACACTGCCTATTGGGGTGCTAGCGGCTTTTGGCGTGATGCACTGGCAAGGCGTGAGCGCGAACATTCTCTCGTTGGGCGGTGTGGCCATTGCTCTAGGGGCTATGGTCGATGCCTCGGTGGTCCTGGTCGAAGCTGCGCACAAGCATCTGGAGCACTTTGAAGAACGACATGGACGCCCATCGTCCGTGGCCGAGCGCTGGGAACTGATCGCGCAATCAGCCGTGGAGGTCGGTCCTGCGCTGTTCTTCTCGCTGCTGGTCATCACGCTGTCGTTCCTGCCCGTGTTCACCCTGGAGGCCCAGGAAGGACGGCTGTTCTCGCCACTGGCCTTCACCAAGACCTATGCGATGGCGGCTGCTGCTGGCTTGTCGGTGACTCTGGTTCCAGTGCTGATGGGATACCTCATTCGAGGACGCATTCCAAAGGAAACTGCGAACCCTATCAACAGAAGCCTTATCGCCATTTACCGGCCTGCTTTGGAGTTGGTTTTGCGTTTTCCTAAGTTCACGCTGCTGGCAGCGACATTGGCCCTGGCCATCACCGCAATTCCGGTCATGCGGCTGGGCGGTGAGTTCATGCCGCCGCTGGACGAAGGCGATCTGTTGTACATGCCCTCGGCGTTACCTGGTATTTCGGTCTCAAAGGCCGCAGAGTTGTTGCAACAGACAGACCGGCTTATCAAAACAGTGCCCGAGGTTCAGCGTGTGTTCGGCAAGGCGGGACGGGCAGATACTGCGACCGATCCTGCGCCGCTGGAGATGTTCGAGACCACGATCCAGTTCAAGCCACGTGAGCAATGGCGTCCTGGCATGACCCCGGAGAAGCTGGTTGAAGAACTGGACCGGGTGGTCAAGGTTCCGGGTCTATCAAACGTGTGGGTGCCCCCGATCCGCAACCGCATCGACATGCTGGCCACCGGCATCAAGAGCCCCGTCGGCATCAAGGTCGCCGGACCAGACCTCGCCACCATCGACAAGCTCGCGGCACAGATTGAATCCGCCGTGCGCGGAGTGCCTGGTGTTTCTTCCGCGTTAGCCGAACGCTTGACAGGGGGCCGGTACATTGACGTGGATGTGGACCGACAAGCCGCTGCGCGGTTCGGACTTTCTGTGGCAGACGTGCAGGCGGTCATATCCACAGCCATCGGTGGTGAGAATGTCGGAGAAGTCATTCAGGGTCGAGAGCGTTTTCCAGTGAACGTCCGCTACCCGCGCGAAATCCGCGATTCGCTGGAACGCCTGCGCAAGCTGCCTTTCGTGACAGACAAGGGTGCCACTGTGCTCCTGCAGGACGTTGCCAAGATCGTCATCGCAGAAGGCCCACCTATGATCCGCAGCGAAAACGCAAGGCTCTCGGGCTGGGTCTATGTCGATGTACGTGGCCGGGACTTGCGCTCCGTCGTCCATGACATGCAAGCCATTGTCGCCAAGCAGGTGGCCATGCCTGCCGGCTATGCCTTGTCGTGGTCTGGCCAGTTCGAGTACTTGGAGCGGGCTACGGAACGCCTGAAAGTCGTCGTACCACTCACTCTGGCTGTCATCTTCATGCTGCTCTACGTCCTGTTTCGCAGTGCAGGCGATGCCGCATTGGTCATGGCAGCAGTTCCATTCTCGCTTGTCGGTGGATTCTGGTTCATCTGGGCGCTCGGTCACGCGGTGTCGGTGGCCTCTGCCGTGGGGTTCATTGCCCTGGCCGGCGTTGCCGCCGAGTTTGGCGTCGTGATGCTGGTCTACCTGCAGAACGCCTGGAGACAGCATCTAGCCTCAGGCGAGCCGGACAATGAAGAAACGTTGCTGGCTGCCATTCGCGAGGGAGCCGTCATGCGCGTGCGGCCAAAGGCCATGACCGTGGCTGTAGTCATGGCGGGTCTGCTTCCTATTCTGGTCGGACATGGCACGGGCTCGGAAGTCATGACCCGCATCGCCGCACCGATGGTCGGCGGTATGGTCACGGCCCCCCTCCTAAGCATGCTGGTCATCCCAGCTGCCTGGTACTTGATCCATCGCAGGCGTCCATCAACTGGGCGCCACGCTCCAAACCAGACCCCTCCCG